>NZ_VPDZ01000015.1:0-126099 GCF_013417465.1 Acinetobacter sp. YH12251
CAATGGCTTTTATGGCTTCAGCTTTAAATTCTGCGGTGTAAGTCTTCTGTTTCTTGCTCATGGTAAACTCCTAATGAGTATGTATAGTTTACCAAGTTAAACCCTCCTGTTTTTTAAGCACACATCATTTTTATTATAAATTATTAAAAATTAGTTACATTGAAAAAACGATTATGACTACATATACATCTTTATTGCAATTAATAAGTGATTTAGAAGAGTTAAAATTAGATCAGAGCTTACCTATAGAAAAAATTGAAAGTCGTTTCATTGAAGCAATGAAAGATAAGATGGTTTTCAATTATCAAGAAGTTTTATCAAAATACGTAGAGATAAGTGAAGATATAATCGCTACTTTTGATCAAAATAAAATCCTAGCTTTTTTAACTTCGGTTATTCGTAATGAACGTTTTATAGAGGGTACTCTCTCTCATAGTTTACGTTCAGGATTAGTTTTAGTGGCATTAGAAAAATTAGCTGTATTAGTGAATACAAAGCATAAAGTCATGTTAAATGATATTTTACAAATCAAAAACTTAGATAATGTAAAAATTAGACTGAATGTTATGTTTGGTGGAAATTGGAATCCAATAGAAGTATTTAAAGATGGGAATATGGATGAGATTCTGAAGGGGCATTATTGGAACTATAGTTCCAAAAAATCATATAAAGATGGTCAAACAACTATAGGGCTTATCCGAATCAAACCAAATGAAGATTTATGGTTATTGATTCATGTTGGGAAAATTACAAAGGATCTGAATAAGTTCAATGATGTAGGCTATGAGTTTGAGGTTTTAGAACAATATCGTAAGTATTTTGGACGAATTATTGTTAAGTATAAAAATTCATCACAGACACTAATACGGAATGCTCTAACGATCATTAATGATTGTGAAATTCATCAAATATTGCCTGATGTTTTTGATAATGATCTTTTCCCTGGATATGAAAGTGTGAATGTCTCATGGCAAGAATTAACACGAGTAATTGATAAAGAGTCGTGGAAGACTGCACTACAAAATCAAAAAGCAGTGTATTTAATCACTGATATTTCGAATGGGAAAAAGTATGTTGGTTCGGCATATGCTGAGAATATGTTGCTTAATAGATGGCAAAATTATGTTAAAAGTAGACATGGTGGGAATGTTCAACTAAAGCAGCTTTCGAAGGAACACATTGAAAGTAACTTTAGATATTCGATATTAGATATTTTTAAATCGACAACAGATGATAAAGTTATATTAGGTAGAGAGAATTGGTGGAAAGATACGTTATTAACAAGGAAATTTGGTTACAATTCTAATTAGAAAATTAAAATAATACACATTATACGAAGTCAAAAAATGGGAGCTAAGCTCCCATTTTTAATGAATTTTTTAAATAAGATTAGGATGTGTATCTAAAATTCGAATCAATGTTGCAGCTGGTCCTGTTGGATAGCGTCGGCCTTGTTCCCAGTTTTGCAGAGTACGATGGCTAATGTGGAGACGTGCTGCAAATTCGCTTTGACTTAAACCAGTTTTTTCTCGCACTTCCTTAATATCTGGTAATTCAAGTTCGGTCGTTCGACTAGCTTGGATCTCTTTGCGCTTGATTGCTCCTGCTTCTTTAATCGAAGCAACTAAGTCATCAAATAAGTTGTTATCCATGAAATTGCTCCTTCACGAGTTGGCGCAGAATGGCGGTTTCTTTATCCGTTAGATTATCTTTTACAGATTTTGGATAAGCCACCAAGAAAAAGATTTGATCATCCTCATTTACCCAATAGTAAATTACTCTGATACCACCACTTTTGCCTTTATTCCCTTGAGCACAACGTACTTTTCGAATACCACCGCCATTCTTGATTAAGTCACCTTTATCTGGCTGAACCAATAGATCTTGTTGAAGTTGACGATATTCCTCATCAGATACAAGGTCTTTGATTTGCTTGGTAAAGATACTAGTTTCAATGAATAACATAGATTCTGTATACGTCAATGGCGTACAAGTATTCTAGCAGTTTCCACATTAAAAAACGAGAGCTGCTGCTCTCGTTTCGTATAATCGCCATTATGTTAAATGAAAGGCTTTATAAACTACTAATTTTAAAGTCTTCTAATGTTTTGCCTTTTTCATTTAATAAATTATGAACAAACTCAGGATCCAACTTGAGCATAAGATCAATAGCATCATGTATTTTCCAAAAATGTAGTTTAGGATGATCAATTATTTGAGTTAAATGATTTTTTATCAAAGGAATATATTCACTATATTTATACTTTTCAATTACCCAAAATACACCTGCGATATCAAATGGTTGAGTGTTAGATTTTTCGATAATTTTTTGTATAGGAGGGAATATTTTACTTCTAGCCTGCTCACTAAATCCTAAGTCAGCTTGGGTTGCCCAATAGCTGACAAAAGCGCGAAGTACATGCTGCAGTGTATCATCATAACCATGTAAACGATGATCTATATAACCGTCTAATTTATTCTCATTTAATAAATTTACTAATACATCAAAACCAGATGACTGTCCCCAATGAGTCAAAAGTTTTGCTGCTTCAAAGACAGTATTTTCATCAGAAGAATTTAATAAATTTATGACTTTTTCTATACGATCTTCAGGAATATCTTCTAGATCTAAATCGGTTGCATCACATGCGTAATCTGCATGAGTAGGAACGTCATGCAGTAATACAGAAATTTCTTTATTCATTAAGCCACTCATTAATAATTATCTTAAGATTTCCTAAAATTAACATAATACACGTTATACGAAGTTTTAAAACAGAGTATATGATGCTGATTTTTATTTATTTTTTAAATTTTAAAGCCTAGACCAGTGTCTAGGCTTTTTCATTTTGTATAACAGCTATTATGTTAAATAGGGTGCTTACATACTTCATTCCTCTTTAATTTCTACTGTATAGAATGAGCGTGTGAAAGGCACTGTGCTGTAATTTCATCAAGGTTTTTTTCGATCTCGTTCCAACTATCGAGATATTCTTGAAATTTCTCATTCATAAAGTTTGAATGTAATGCTACCTGCATATAGTAGCCATCAATAACCAGGGCTATAAAATTTAGGTTGCTTTCAACAATGGCATATCCACCATTTTGCATTTGCAGAAAAGAGCGAGAAGCATAATCTAAATACTTGGCTTCTATTGGGGTCTTAGCAATCATTGCTGGAGAATATGCGGCAAAGATATTTTCACTCTTTACATTGTTCATAGGTAGCCAATAGAGATATCCATCTGTTTGCTTTAGGCTCTCACATAGCAGCTCATATAAGGCTTGATTACATTTTTCTTTATATCTATTTGAAAAATCTAATAAATTTAATTTTTTGTTTTTAGAAATTATTGAAGGATCAATATAATTCTTATGATTAATCCATAAAGTAAATATATTAGAAATATCGGTATATTCCTTATTACTCAATTTTCCATAATAGGGCTTTAAGGGATCATTATCCTCAATCCAAGGTTCAGTTTTCATATTCATAGAACCATTCTCTAGTGTATTTAGACATTCATTTTAAAGTAAAGAAAAACTAAAATTAACATAATACACCTTATACGAAATTCTTGAAATTTTCCTATAAGTATCAATTTTTTATTAAAAACCGTTCTAGTAAACAGCATATTGGAACGGTTTTTATATCACTATTCCACCAATACGCTTATAACTTATTCGAAATCAAAAGAGTTTGTTTAGCCCATCTACGCTATCTGCTTTAGACGCTATAACCTAGCCTCAACTTTTTATTGAGGCTCTATTCCAAAAACACTGATTTTTCAAAGTGCCTGAATTGCATAGCATAGAGCCAATTCTTCAGCGAGTTTCGCCATGATTTGGTTCGTCATCACAGTTTTTGCAATCGCAGGTCTAATTAAAGGCACGATTGGGTTAGGCCTGCCTGCGGTATCGATGGGCTTACTCACCATGGTGATCAGTCCATTTCAGGCAGCGACGTTATTGATCATTCCATCTATGGTCACCAACTTTTGGCAATTATTTGCCGAAGGGCAGGTGCTGCGCCTGATTAAACGTTTTTGGCCCTTGCTGCTCGGTATTATTGTGGGTTCAATTTGGAGTATTTTTCCAACTTTAGGACATGGTGAATTTAAAAGTGAAGCTTTACTGGGGGGCATGTTGGCACTATACGGACTGTATGGGCTTTATGCCAAAAGCTTGCCGAACTTTGCACCACATGAAAAATGGCTATCTCCAATGATCGGTTATCTCGGTGGAGCGCTGACTGTTGCGACCGGTGTGGTGGTGATCCCTGTGGTGCCATATTTGCAAGGTTTGCAGCTCAAACGTGATGACCTCGTACAGTCACTCGGTTTAGCCTTTACCACATCAACCATTTGTTTGGCAGTGTTCTTACAGCAAAATCCAGTTGAAGATCTCCCGATTGATTATGCCATGTCAGCCATGGCACTGATTCCAGCGCTCATTGGGATGTGGGCAGGGAAAAAAATTCGTTACCGCATTCCAGAACAAAAATTCCGTAAGGTGTTTTTTATCGGGTTGATTGCCCTCGGTGGCTATATGATGCTGCACCAGTTTGGTGTGATTTAAAGCCTAGACTTGGCCATCTAAAGTAGATTTTTGTGATAGTAGAAACTGACTGAAATGCTGATAATTTAAGGGTAAATCATCAAAATTACGTGCGGTAAGGAGCAGTTTTCGATTGGCCCAGTCACCGCTGAGCTCAACTTGTGCAAAGGCATACAAACTGATTAATCGTTGGGCCGCACGTTTTGGCATGATGGCAACGCCCACACCATTCGCCACCACTTGCGCGATCGCGGCAAAATTCGGCAAACGCAGCCGATACTGAATTTCACAGCCGAATAATTTGGCTTGAGCCTCGATCGATTGTTGCAAGGAATGATATTGCATCAGACCGACAAAGGGATAATTTAAAATCTCTGCGGGTTTGATGCTAGGTGTGGCGGCCAGTTCATGGGTTATAGGGCAGATCAGAACCAAAGGATCATCGGCAAACTCAAGTGTTTGTAGTTGTTCGGATTTAAAGAAACCTGAAATTAAGCCTAGTTGTGCATTACCTTGCTCTACCGCTGCAATGATGTCTTTAGACTCGGCTTCATGCAGCTCAATTTGTGTGTTGGGATTTTCTAGCAAATAACGTGGTAGTAAGACCGGTAAATATTCACTTTGTGCAGATGAATTACACCATAAGGTCATATTGGAACTTAGCCCATGGGCAAAGGGCAGCATCGCGTGTTCTAATTGTTGCCCCTCACCTAAGATGCGCTGTGCATGTTCAACCAAGGTTTGACCGGCAAGGGTCAGTTTGACCCCTTTGGCTTGGCGAGTGAACAGGGCTGTGCGGTAATGCTGTTCGAGTTTTTTAATCCGTTCACTGGCTGCTTGTAGCGAGATGGCAGAACGAGCAGCGCCTTTGGTTAGACTGCCGCTGTCTACAATGTGCAGTACCAATTGAAGGTCGAACAAATCCAGTCGCATATGGTGTATTCCTTGGCTAATGCCTTATCTTACCGAAAGAACAGCTATAAAAAAAAGCGACCTTTCGGCCGCTTTTCAAATGAATGTTGTATTCTTTTTTAAATGCTTTGGAGGCTTATTCTGATTTATCGCCCAAGCTAAAGAACCAGTTCAAAATCAGCGCTGCAAATGTAGCAGTACCAATACCACCTAAGTTGAAGTTACCGAATTGAAGTGCAAAGTCACCTGTACCTAAAATAATCGTGACTGCTGCAACCATCAGGTTCTTGTTTTTAGAGAAATCAACTTTGTTTTCAATCCAGATTTTAGCACCGGCAATGGTAATCAAACCGAACACTACAATAGAGGCACCGGTCAAAATCGCTTGTGGAATGGTATGAATAATCGCGCCAAATTTTGGTGAAAGACCAAGGAAGATGGCGAATACACCTGCAAATACAAACACGATGGTCGAGTAAACACGCGTTACTGCCATCACACCAATATTTTCGCCATAAGTGGTCATACCCGGACCGCCGACACCGCCTGAAAGTGTAGTCGCAACACCATCTGCAACGAAGGCTTTACCAATGTGCGGATCGAGGTTTTCACCTGTCATCGCGCCCACAGCTTTGATGTGCCCAAGGTTTTCTGCAACCAAAATCAACGCAATCGGTGCAATGATCAGCATGGCATTGAAGTCAAAGACGGGTGAATGGAAGTGCGGAACACCAAACCAAGCCGCTTCTTGTACGGGAACGAAGTTGATTGGTGTGCCATGACCCATGACATTGGAAATGATGTAATACACCAAATATGCCAGTAATAGACCGACCAACAGTAATAAGCGTTGTAACAAGCCCTTCGTGAACACTGCAATCGAACCCATACACAGTACAGTGACTAATGCCATCCACATATTAAAGTTGTTGCCTGCAACCCCTTTAATGGTCACTGGGGCTAGGTTCAGACCAATAATCATCACCACTGCACCTGTAACGACAGGCGGCATGAGTTTTTCAATCCAACGTGTACCCGTTGCCATCACGATAAAACCAAAAATGGCATATAAGATACCGCAGGCCATGATCCCGCCTGCTGCCATCGCGATATTGGCATTTGGCGCGCCAGTACCTGATGCTGCATAACCGGTTGCCGCGATCACCACACCAATAAAGGCAAAACTAGAGCCTAAATAACTTGGTACACGACCACCTGTCATAAAGAAGAACAGGATGGTACAGATCCCCGACATTAAAATCGCAAGGTTGGCATCAAAGCCCATCAAAAATGGCGCAAGGACAGTTGCCCCAAACATTGCAAAGGCATGTTGTATCCCCAATACAACACTTTGCACCGGAGGTAGGTACTCATTTGTACCTACAGGACGTGCATCAATATTGCCTTCGTACGGGCGCCATTTGGGAAACCAATTGGACATAAAATGAGCACTCAATAGATAAATTGTGCACATCATACTCTTGTTTTTTAGAAGATTTAATCTCTTTTAAAAATATTTTGTTCAAACTAATTACATGACTTTACATGTAAATTTACCAAATGGTAAAAGTTTTAAAGGTGTAAAAAAGGCATTAAATCATGCAATTAATCCAATAGGATAAGAGTCAATACTTCATAAATTTTTCTTATTTTATATATTCCAAAATAAATTAAAACCAATATGAATGGTCAAAAAAAAAGCACACAGTTCTGTGTGCTTTTTGAAAACTTGGAAGATTTAGCCAGTGTTACGCAAACCTGCCGCAATACCTGCGATGCTGACCATCAACGCATGGTCGACTGGGGTATTTTCAGCCTGACGCTCGGCAAGGTATGCACGGCGGCGTTTCATCAGTTCGGCTTGTAGTAAATGTAGCGGCAATAAATAAGGCTTACGCACCTTCATGGATTGGTCGAGCACATCGTTACTGCTAAGTAATTTCGATTCACCTTTGAGTGCTAATAGCGTTTGTACCGCATCACGTAAACGCTGACGTAACTCTTCGCCCAATTGTTTGAGGTCTGCGTCATCCGTCAGATGAGACTCATAATACAGCGCCACATGACCATCGGCTTTGGACAAGACCATTTCCAACATATCAATCAGGGTTTGGAAATACGGCCATTGCTCTAACATTTCTTCGAGTGTCTGCTTTTGACCTTGATCAATCACTTGATTAATCGCAGCACCTGTACCGAGCCAAGCAGGTAGCATCAAACGGATTTGCGTCCATGCGAACACCCAAGGAATCGCACGTAATGACTCAATCCCACCGCTAACTTTACGTTTGGCTGGGCGTGAACCGAGCGGTAACATTTGTAGTTCCAGTTCTGGCGTTACAGTCCGTAGATATTTTACAAAATGCGGATTTTCACGCACGGTTTGACGATACACCTGTACCGACAGATCCGTCATGCTGTGC
The DNA here is from genome assembly GCF_013417465.1 of Acinetobacter sp. YH12251. Taxonomy (NCBI): domain Bacteria; kingdom Pseudomonadati; phylum Pseudomonadota; class Gammaproteobacteria; order Moraxellales; family Moraxellaceae; genus Acinetobacter; species Acinetobacter sp. YH12251. Next base: position 7,893 of record NZ_VPDZ01000015.1, read on the forward strand.
ATGAGCTGACGCCATTCCTGTTTCGGTTCAGGCGGTGGCAATAAGGTCGCTTCTAAGGTCGCTGCGGTGTAAATTTCCAAGTTTTGTAAGGCAATGCCTTCTAATCCAAACTTGAAGCGAATCATTTCCCCTTGTTCTGTGACACGAATCGCTCCTGAAATCGACCCCGGCGGCTGTGAAAACAGCGCTTGCTGTGTCGGCGCACCACCACGGCTGATTGAACCGCCACGGCCATGGAATAATGTCAGTTGTACATCATGTTTTTTCGCAACTGCGGTTAATTCTTCCTGTGCACGATACTGCGCCCAGTTTGCCGACATAAAGCCCGCATCTTTGGCTGAGTCTGAATAGCCAATCATCACCTCGTGTTTACCCTGAATATGCTGCTTATACCAATGCATATTGAATAGGGTATTCATGGTACGGGCTGCACCATCCAAATCTTTTAAAGTTTCAAACAGTGGCACGACGCGTAGCGCTTGTTTGATGCCGGCTTCTTTTTGCAGTAACAATACAGCCAAGACATCACTCGGATGTTCGGCCATAGAAATAATATAAGCCCCTAAACTTTCAGGTGGCTGTTCTGCCAAAGTGCGCATGGTCGCAAAGACTTCTTGTACATCTGGATGTTCAATCAGGCTTTGTTTTGGCTCATTTAAAAACTTCGGTAGCAGTGGACGTTTGCTTTGGAGTTCCTGAATCAAGAAGTTTTGACGGGCTTGCTCCGTCCATGTTTCAAAATTGCCTAAACCTAAATATTCAGTAATGGCAGAAATCGCTTGGCGATGACGAGTCGACTCCTGACGAATATCGAGTTTGAGTAATTCGATACCGAAACAATTAACTCGATGAATAAAGTCGAGTAACTGACCATTGGCAATTTCAGGTAAACCGCTGTCAATCAGTGAACGGTAGCAAACCAATAGTGGATCGAGCAGCTCATGGCGGCTTTTAATGACTTGGCTATCGTCAGCCTCTTCACCACGGAGTTTCAATGCCAACCAGTGACGAGTGGCTTTAAGGCGTTCACGCGCATCACGTAGATATTCACGATAGGGTTCAGGGTGGAAATGGCCCAAGGCATCACTAAGTTCTTTACTGCATTCTTGAATCGAAAGTTCCCAACGTAGGTCTTCGATATCGCGTAAATACAAGTCGGCAGCTTTCCAACGTGAAAGCCACAGCACTTCTTGAGTAATGTTATGGGTGACATTTGGGTTGCCATCACGGTCACCGCCCATCCATGATGCAAAGCGTACAGGGGCAACATGTAAAGGCAAGGTCTTGCCACAATGATCTTGGACCATGCCATCCAATTCACGCATGAATTTGGGTACAGCATTCCACAGGGTCTGTTCAATGGTCGTGAAGCCCCATTTTGCTTCGTCGACAGGCGTCGGGCGATGTTGACGAATTTCATCCGTTTGCCATGCCGAGCAAATCAGTTGTTTTAAATCATCCAGTACGGCTTTGCGTTCGCGTGGCGTAAGTTTTTGTTGATCCATTTTAAACAGGCAATCATTAATACCATCATATTTTTGGATCAAGGTACGACGGCTGACTTCGGTTGGATGTGCAGTCAGTACCAATTCAATTTTTAATTCACAAATTTGTTGGAACAGTTGTTCTGCACTGATGTTATTGCTTTTAAATTTTTCAAATAAATGATCCAGTGGATTCGGTGAGGGTGCCTGCTCATCAAACTCACTTTGGCGACGGCTGCGCACCACATTGTATTGTTCGGCAATATTGGCAAAGTTGAGAAAGTGCGTAAATGCACGGGTCAGAGGCAGAATTTCTTCATCTTTTAAATTTAAAAATAATTGTTCTAACTGTTTTTCAGCTTCAACTTGTCCATCGCGCGCGCCTTTAGACAAAGCACGAATTTGCTCTACCTGATTAAACAAATCTTGTCCTGCATGCTGCTTTAGGGTTTCACCCAATAAATTGCCCAGTAAGCGCACGTCTTCACGTAATGGAGCATCAATTTGTTGAATCATTTGTTATTTCTCCGCGTATTCCTGTCTCGACTATACCCCGAAAGTGCCGTGGCAAAAGGGGGTACAGACAAAAGTCGGATGACTTTTCTAGGTAAATGAGCAATAGCTATGCCATTTGTTTCAGTTTAGCGTTGAAATATTTCAGAAAATGCTTAGCTCTGTGCGCTGAGTTGATATTTCAGCATAAAGATGTCGATGGCAGAGTGAATAATGGCCTGTCGCTCTGCTGCTTCAGGTACTGGGCGCATGCCCAATAAAACCTCTTGATGGCGTAGTCCCATCAGTAGCGACACAATCAGTTCAGTTTGTCGGGCAGGGTGATCCTGCTGAATGAAATTTAAAGCTGCTGCATCTTGAAAAAAGTTTTCCCAGACTTGGCGCATTTTCAAATGTGAGGCACGGAAAAACTGTTCCACCAAGGGACTGTGTTCGGCAGCCAACTCCAAAAGTAATAAGTCCAGTTTAATGGCTTCTGGCAAATTCATGATGTTCAGCCCCAACTCACAAATTTCAACGAAAGCCTGCATAAAATGACTTTCGCTGTGCAGATGTCGCGGGCGAGTATTTAAAATATATTCACAGGTATCTTCAATTGCACTGGTAAATAAAGTGGCTTTGTCCTGAAAATGGTTATAGACCGTCAGTTTGGTGACCCCTGCATGTTGCGCAATCTGATTCATGCTGCAACCGTGATAGCCCATTTCTAAAAATAATTGTTTTGCAGACTCTAAAATCCGTTGTCGTTTTTCTAAGTCTTTCGGGCGGCCGACATTCATTTGCTGAAAAAATTCCAAAAAAGGCGAAAAGGTCATTGATTTAGGATAATTAATCTAATTAATGTACCGCATGGTTTATTAATTAAAAAATAACCAAATTAATTGAATAATATTCTGCCCTAAAAAAGACTTTTTATTAAGAGCGAACTTCATGAGTACGATTAAGACCACAGTTGTCAGCATGATTATCGTTTGCAGTGTGACCTTATGGGGATGCAGCAAGGATAAAGCCCAAACGGAACAGGAAGTGCCATTTGTGATGGTGACTCAGCCGGGCGCCACACATTTTGAACAAAAAAGTTATGCGGGCGCTGTACAAGCACGCCAGCAAACAGCTTTAGCTTTTCGGGTTGGCGGCCAAATCACTGAGCGCTATGTCGATGTTGGAGACCAAGTCCGAGTCGGGCAAGTCTTGGCAAAATTAGACGTCAAAGATGCACAGTTGCAACTGAATGCAGCACAAGCGCAGCTTGAAAGTGCGCGTTCCGCTGCACAAATTGCTGAAGATGAATTAAAACGATTTAAGCAATTATTGCCAGTCAATGCCGTGAGTCGTTCGCAGTACGATGCGGTGGAAAACCAATATAAAGCAGCACAGTCGAACTTAAAGCAAGCCCAATCAAACTATGATGTGAGTCGTAATCAGACTGGTTATAACCAATTATTTGCCAATAAAAATGGGGTCATTACTGAGCGTAATATTGAGATTGGTCAAGTGATTGCAGCAGGACAACCGGCATTTCAATTGGCGATAGCAGGTGAACGTGACGTGGTCATTGGTGTGCCTGAACAAGCGGTTACTGAAATTAAAACAGGGCAGGATGCATGGGTTACCTTGTGGTCGAAACCACAGGAAAAATTTGCAGGCTATGTACGTGAAATTAGTCCTGCTGCCGATCAGTCTCGTACTTATAGTGTCAAAGTGGCATTACGTGAAGGCAATAGCGCCATTCAACTGGGGCAAAGTGCACGGGTATTTTTAACTAAATGTGCGGAATTCTCCATCTATAATCTGTGATTTAGATGGAGATGGATAGCACGCCTTTTCAGTCGGGTCTCTCTTGGTTTTGGATGTATTCTCGAATTACATCAATTGTCGCTCCACCTGTTGTAAGTAGACAGTATGCCCTCGTCCAAAGCACAGGTTTCCAATAATAAGGTTTTAGTTCTTCACCGAACTCCTTGCGTATCAGTCTGCTTGATACAGTTTTTAGATTATTGATGAATTTACTTGGCATGATGTTCGGGTGCATATCTAACAATAAGTGAATATGATCAGCTTCACCATTGAACTCAATCAAGTCAATCTCCCAATCAGCACAGTTCTTTTTTACAATTTCTTCAAGCCGATTGATCATCTCATTTGAAAGGCATTTCTTGCGATATTTTGTTACCAACACTAAATGATATGTAAGTTTATAAACACAGTGATAATGTGACTTCATTACATTTACACTAAGCAATTAATTTGCTAAATTATAACCATGAAACAACCTTTTTTGAAAGCGTATAAATATCGCATCTATCCTACTTCTGAGCAGAAAGTGCAATTTGAAAAGCACTTCGGATGCACTCGCTTTATTTTCAATTGGGCTTTAGCACTTCAAACTAAAGCTCATTCTGAAACTCAAAAATTATTATCAAAAAAGGATATTCAAGACCAATTAGTTGCCATGAAAAAACAACCTGAATTCGAATGGTTGAACGAGGTGAATAGTCAATCACTTCTTAGTGGGTTACTTCACCTACACACTGCTTACAACAACTTTTTTCAGCGATTAAAGAAAGGCAAGGTTGAATTCAGAAAGATCAAAGGATATAAACCAAATCCTGATGAAAAACGCCCATTAAGTCATCTTGTCGGCTACCCACGGTTCAAATCCAAGAAAATACCGCAACGGTCTTATCAATGCCCTCAGCACGCAACAGTGAGCTTTGAGAACGGATTACTTCATCTACCTAAAATTAAAGGGATAAAAACTGTATTTAGTCGGGTATTTAATGGGAAAATCAAAACTGTCACCATTAGCAAAACAGCGACAGGTAAGTATTATGCTTCGATTTTGGTCGAGTCAGAGTTAGAACTTGTTGCATCAACAACAATTCAAGCTGATCAAACCATCGGAATTGATATGGGTTTGAATCACATGCTCATTCAATCCGATGGTAATAAGGTTGAAAATCCAAAATACTTGCGACAGGCTCAAAACCGACTATCCATACAGCAGAAGATATTTGCTCGAAAGAAGAAAGAATCAAAGAATTATCAACGTCAAAAATTAAGTGTTGCATTCATCCATGAAAAAGTGCGCCTGCAACGCTTAGACCTACATCACAAACTCACGCATTACTTGATCTGTGAAAACCAAGCGACCACGTATGCTGTAGAAGATTTAGGGATAAAAAACATGGTAAGAAATCGAAAATTAGCCAAGTCCATTTCGGATGTGGCTTGGGGTCAATTTCTTACGATATTGCAATACAAGGCAAAATGGTTCGGTAAGAATGTGCTACAAATTGGAAGATTCGTTCCAAGTTCTAAAGCATGTTCATGTTGTGGTTATACTATGACAAAATTGCCACTAAGCATAAGAGAATGGCAATGTCCTGACTGTGAAACAGTGCATGATCGTGATTTGAATGCAAGCTTGAATATACGCAATTTCGCTTTAGCTGATGCACTAGGACATAGTGCTGTATAAAGAGTTCCTGTACCGCCATACTGTCAGCGCAGTGCGGTATCGAAAGGTGCAATCTCTAAGATTGCATGGGTCGCAAAGATTCCCCCACCATAGCTCTTAGCTTGGTGGTGGGAGTATGTCAACTGCACCTTTGGGCATTATTGGCGTGGTGTTATTCCTGTTATTGTTCAATAAACCCTTTGGTTTTGTGGCAATGCTCGGCACGATTGCACTGTCAGGAATGATTATGCGCAATTCACTGATTTTGATTGATCAGATTGAACAAGATATTCAGTCCGGGGAGTCGGCTTGGGATGCGATTATCAATGCGACGGTACGTCGTTGCCGTCCCATTGTGTTGACTGCATTGGCCGCTGTATTGGCGATGATTCCACTTTCTCGCAGTATTTTCTTCGGTCCAATGGCCGTGGCGATTATGGGTGGATTGATCGTGGCGACCCTGCTGACCTTGTTCTTTTTACCTGCGCTATATGCACAGTGGTTTAAAGTGAAAAAAACTCAGCAGAATCCTTAAAAGTGTCATAATATTGGGTGCGAAATATTGAATTTTTCTCTATAGTAGCACCTGATCTACAAAGACATTTTTAAAAAGTAAAACTACCACAAGTGCAGCGCGGCATATTGTGGTGTACGGGGTTGAATCACAGATGACAGCAGAGAGTTTAGCTAAGTATCGCCGTTATATTGCGATTTCTTATGTCTTCATGTTTTTCGCTTTATTTACCCTGATTAGTGGTGTATTTGCCTACGGTTTTGCACGCAAAGTGACTCAAATCGATTCTACAGAAGTTTGGCTACAAGCCCAAGCGCTTTGGGTCATGCGCACCGTCGTGATTTATTCCATGATGGCCATTTTTGCCGCACTGTGGTTTATTCCTTTATTTTTCTATTATTGGGACACCTATCTTTGGGTGACTGCATGCACGGTAATTGGTGTGATCTTTTCTTCGATTGCCTTTTTGTATCTATTAAATGCATGGATCCAAGGTCTATCCAAATTCGTTAAAAATAAGGCTGTTTTCTAAGTCGATTTATTTTTTTCCTGCCTACCCCTTGAAAAAATGGTTTGATTCCCCAATTTCAGACCACAGTTAAGTATTAAATTAAATTCCGTGAGGAGCATCGCCAGACATGGCTAAACGTGATTATTATGAGGTTTTAGGTGTATCTAAAACCGCAAGTGATGATGAAATTAAAAAAGCCTACCGTAAGTTGGCGATGAAGTATCACCCTGACCGTAATCCAGATAACCCAGAAGCTGAAGAAAAATTCAAAGAAGCTGCAGAAGCATATGAAGTTTTATCGGACAGCGAAAAACGTAGTATGTATGACCGTATGGGACATCAAGCTTTTGAAGGCGGCATGGGCGGCGGCGGTGGCTTCGGTGGCGGTTTTAGCGCAGAAGATATCTTTAGTCAGTTTGGTGACATATTCGGTGGCGCATTTGGCGGTGGTGGCCGTGGTGGTCAGCAACGTGCACGCCGTGGTTCAGACTTACGCTATGTTATGGAGCTTACCCTTGAGGAAGCTGTGAAGGGCGTGAAAAAAACCATTACCTTTACTGCGCCAGCGCCATGTGATGCCTGTGATGGTAAAGGATCTAAAAATCCGAATGACGTTGAAACCTGTAAAACCTGTCATGGTGCCGGTCAAGTGCGTATGCAACAGGGCTTCTTCTCTGTGCAGCAAACCTGTAGCACCTGTCGTGGTCAAGGTAAAATCATTAAGAACCCATGTAATAAATGTCATGGTTCAGGGGTTTCTGACCGTCAGCAAACTTTAGAGGTGACCATTCCTGCAGGTGTGGACAATGGCGACCGCGTACGTTTAAGTGGCAAAGGCGAGGCGATCCGTGATGGCCAAGCAGGCGACTTATATGTAGAAGTGGTGGTACGTGAACACGAAATCTTCCAACGTGATGGCGCTGACTTGTATATGGATGTGCCTGTAAGCATTGCAGATGCTGCATTGGGTAAAGAAATTCAAATTCCGACACTCGATGGTCGTGTGAGCTTGAAAGTGCCTGAAGGGACTCAAACTGGTAAATTGTTCCGCTTACGTGGTAAAGGTGTGAAACCTGTACGTACCAGCATGACCGGTGATTTACTCTGTCGTATCGTGGTGGAAACGCCTGTGAATTTAACGGCTCGTCAACGTGAGTTGTTAAAAGAGTTACAAGACACGATGGATGGCGATGATAATAAATCATCTCCGAAGAAAAAATCATTCTTCGACCGTTTGTTTGATTAATTGACTTGATTCAATCAATTTTCCCGAGTTCGCTGTGATGTGAACTCAGGTATAAAAAAGCCTGCATAATTGCAGGCTTTTTTATTGAGCATTTTAAGGTTTCGGAGGAGTTATCGGCGGTAATAAACTCTCATAGCTCATGTCGAGACGATAAATATTTTTAAGACGCTGTAGCTGATGACGTGCTTCAGCCTCACGACCATTAAAGGCCAATAAACGTGCATATTTAATGATGTGGTATTTCGCTGGGTAGCTGCGAACCAATTTTTCAGTATCCTGAATGGTTTGTTCAGAAACGATGGAATATGGATTTAAACGAATAATCGCTACCCGATGTCTAAATTCCGTGAGTAAATAGATCGGCTCATGGTTGGTGATTTTCTCCGGTGTTTTTTCATATTTTGATGCCTGACCCAGCTGAATCGCTGCATTGGCATAATCACGATAAATCACCGTGATCAGCACTGCGCCAATCACGAAAACAATGCGGATAAACCACGGAGACAGACTCAAAGTAGCCGTCTGTGGCTTCGCTGCTTGAAGAATCCCGATAATAAAACCCGCAGGCAGTAAGAAATATGCGTAGTTTTGCGGAAACTCCAACATGGCATGAATAACGAAGACACCGACCATCAATAGGCCAATGACAGATAATGCAGACTTAGCTAATTTCTGTAATTGGATGCCCCAATAGGCGAAATAGGCCAAGAACGGCACACCAATAATGGCGCCATTCCACAATAAGAAATCCAAAATAAAATTGTGTGAGCTACGAATCCAAACAGGCCCTTGCACCGTGTCAGAGATCGAGACAAAAGCGCTACTGGTTTGATGCCAACCATAGCCAAACCAAGGCTGTGCAGCTACGGCATGCGCCATTTGTTGCCAAATGGCTAAACGAGACATATCTCCACCAGCACGTTCAGCTACGTCACGACTTTCTTGAATATTCATGTCGGATATTTGGCTCATGATTTGACTTAATTTTGGCATCAATACAATCAGTGCCACAAAGCCGATAAACCAGGCCAAGCTGTAAAACCAGCGAAGACGGATATAATCTTTGTACTGTGCATAAGCCAAATAGACTAGGACACAGATACTTGCCACCCAAGAGGTGCGAGATTGGCTGAGCACGACCCCAATTAAAATAGGAATTGCACAAGCGACCAAATAGCGGGTTTTAACTTTTTGCTGTTCATAAACATATAAGCAGGCTAACAAGGACATGAGCAGAAACGTGGCCATGTTATTCGGCTGAGCAAAATTTGCAAATGGGCGCGTAGTTCCACTAATTTTCATCACAAAAGGAAGAAACGAGTCAAAATCTAGCCACTGACATATTGCGATGAGTCCGGTCATGACCCCCGAAGCAACAAAGGTATAGCTCAGGTATAGGAAGGTTTTTTCGCGTTTTTCCGTACCTTGCGAGAGGCTGAAACCAAGATTGATACATAGCCAGAAGCTGAACACAAACAGCATACAGAGTAAGGCAATACTAAAATAATACACCTGCCCAAAAGCCAATTGGACGAAGGGAATCAGCGCTAAGAGCAACAGGGGCAAGGAAATTTTTGCCACTATGAGCTTTTCTTTAAAGAACGTTGCCGCTAAGGCAAACAGGGCAAAGAAGGTATAAAGCTCACCGGTATACGTGGCCCAAGGTCGGTAATGAATCGGAATCAGCCATGCCAGTGCAATACAGACTGCCGCACAAAGATACAATAGGGTTTTCATGAATATTCAAGATCAATAGAACGCGCCTATCATACCGTGAAAATGCTCAAACTTGGTGAGGGAATAGTCAGCGTCTGTGGTAGAAGTTGATTTGCAAAAGTCTTTCGGAAAATGCAGGATTTTTTTGTTTGTAACTTAGCCTGCGCATGGAGTTTTGATATAGTAAGACCAATTTCGAATCAACATTAGGAAAATGTTATGTCAGCAGCTCCACGTATTGGTATCTTGGGCGCAGGCGGTCGTATGGGACGCATCTTAATTCAGGCGGTTCAGCAAGCTGGTTATCAATTAGCTGCTGCGGTAGAACGTCCTGAAAGTAGCTTGGTCGGTGCGGATGCCGGTGAACTTGCAGGGATTGGCGCGGTTGGCGTAAAGGTTGTCGGTAACCTAGCTGAGGTTTTAAAAGATTGTGATGTCGTAATCGATTTTACTGCACCTGCAGCAACAGCACAGCATCTTAAACTTTGCCGTGAAGCAGGCGTTGCGATTGTCATTGGTACCACAGGTATGAATGATGAGCAAAAAGCTTATCTCGATGAAACAGCAACAGAAACTCCAGTGGTCTATGCAGCGAACTATTCTGTCGGTGTAAACGTTTCAATTAAACTTCTAGAACTCGCATCAAAAGTGTTTGGCGATACTGTGGATATTGAAGTGATTGAAGCTCATCATCGTCATAAAGTTGATGCACCATCAGGTACAGCGCTCATGTGGGGCGAAGCCATTGCCGGTGCTTTAGGACGTGACTTAAAACAAGATGCTGTGTATTGCCGTGAAGGTCATACGGGTCCACGTGAACGTCAAACCATTGGCTTCCAAACGATTCGTGGTGGTGACATTGTCGGTGAACATACTGCGATGTTTATTGCGGATGGCGAACGTGTTGAAATTACCCATAAAGCGACTAACCGTATGAACTTTGCCTCTGGTGCAGTACGTGCAGCTGCATGGGTAGTTGGTCGTGAAGCACGTAAGTACGATATGAAAGATGTACTGGGTTTTAACGATATTGACGTATAAAAGCGCGTTAAAATCCGTTATAACAACAGCATAAAATTAAAATAAGACGATCAATGGAATGAAAAAAGTCATCTTTATGGCCTGTGCTGTCGCATTCACTGCGGCAGTACAAGCGAAAACTATGGATAATGCCAAACTCACGATTAATAAAAATAATATTAAAGTTTGGACCTACCAAAATGCTCAAAATCCTGTCTTTCAATACAAAGCTGAAACTAGTTTTGATGTGCCCATCGAAAAAGCGGTTTCCCTGATTTTAGATGTGGAAAATGCAGTGAATTGGGTCCCTTATATGGGCAGTGTCAAAGTCTTATCCCGTGATGACCAGAAAGGTGAATTCAGCTTATATATGGTGCTGGATTTCCCTTTTCCCTTGAAAGACCGTGATTTAGTGGTACAAGGCAAAATGCGTAAAGATGCACAAGGCATCATTAGCATCCAAAATAAAGCGGTGAAAAAAGGTTATCCGATCAATCCCAATTATGTACGCCTCACCGACTATGAGGGCGATTGGACCTTCCAGCGTTTAGGCAATCAAAAAGTCAAAGTGTCGACCTATGGCTACGCCAATCCGGAAGGCTCCATTCCGCTCAGTTTCGTGAATATGTTCGTGCAGCAACAGCCTTATCAAATGCTACAAAAAATGAAAGTGCAGTTGGGTAAAAGCAAAACTGTTGCGACCTTTCCCGAAATTTTAAAATAAGCACCAGTAATGATTCAGTTCAATATGAACGATCAATGACTTTGCATCTCAGGCAGGCGAAATGCAGTCAACTGCTGCATGTGCTGTGCCTCAGGGAGTTCGATGCTGAGTAAAGCCTGTTCTGGAAATGGATGCGGATGTAACTTGATTTGAAATTGCCGCGCGATCATTTGTTCACAGGCAAAGCGAAGTTTGGCTTGCTGCGGCATGATATTCATGCCGTTTTCAGATTTGGCTTTATAAATATATAGCTGCTGATGTAACCCGCCGCTAGTGATCGGTTGGATCTGCTCAAGTTCATATTGCGTCAGTTTTTGGGCACTCAAAAAGCCTTGAATTAAAGATTTACAGATAAAATTTTGCTGGCTTTGAGCTTGAGTGTGCTGATCGGGTTGGCACGCCATAAGCGTGAGTGTGCTGAAGATGATTAGACCTGCTCGAAACTGCGTGAAGTCATTCATTTAATTGTCCCCCTATCGTTATTTTTGAGATATCAACCTGATGCATTCAGCTTAAATCTGTTAACTTAATGGGTACAGATACAAAAATGATTAAAAAAAGGGTACAGATGGCTTTTCAATATCAGCAGCTTGCGCAGCAGTTGGCACAGAAAATTTATAGTGGTGAATTGGCCGCAGGGCAGCGTCTTTATGCGCTACGTCAATTTTCACAGCAGCATCAGATCAGTTTAAATACCGCGAAACGCTGCTATGAATTACTTGAAGCCAAAGGCCTCATTTATGTCAAAGAAAAGTCTGGTTATTTTGTACAATCCTCACAGAAAGCCCAGCAAATTGCCGTGCCGAATCATCCTGATTTTGATTCCCGACCTCGTGAAATTTCGAATTTAGAATTGCAAATTCAGATCCATGAAGCATCTGCAAATAGTCGCCTGATTCATTTGGGTTCAATTCAGTTGTCCCCCAATTTTGTTCCTGTTGAAGCAATCAGACGTTCAATCCAAAGGGCATTAAAGCATTGTAAACCAGAAGATTTTTTATATAACAATCGGCAAGGTCATCCACAATTGCGTGAAGCTTTGTCGGCACATTGGGCTGAAGATGGTTTTTACATGCCTAAGGATGATATTTACATCAGCAATGGTTGTATGCCTGCTTTGTCAGTGATGTTGCAAAATCTAAGTGCGGAAGGGGAGAGTGTCATTGTTCCGACGCCGAACTATAACGGGCAATTGCAATTATTGGCTTTATTGAAGCGGAAAATTGTTGAAATTCCTGCCAATACGGAAGGTTTTGATTTAGATCGTTTAGAGCAGGCGATGCGGGATTCAGGCGCGAAAGTATGCTTATTGACTGCAAATTTTCAAAATCCTTTGGGTTTTTGTTTAAGTAATGAAGATAAGGAACGAATTGCACAACTGGCTGAAAAATATCAATGTTATGTGATTGAAGATGATATTTATGCTGAGTGTAGTTTCAATGTAAAGCGACCATTGCCTATCAAATATTGGGATCGGGCGGGCTATGTGATCTATTGTGGGTCGATTTCAAAATCTTTATCGCCTTCTTATCGGGTGGGGTGGTTTTGTCTTCCACCACATTTGCAACATTTGCGTCCGAAATTACTTTTGCAAAATGATTCGGTGAATACGCCTTTGCAGTTAGGACTTGCCGATTTGATTTTTAGTCGTGCGTATCGCCAACATCTTGCTGAATTGCGTCCTAAATTAATGGTGCAAGTCGAGCAGTATCGTCAGTATATTTACGATGCTTTTCAAGGGGTTGATATCCGTCTAAATCGGCCTCAAGGCAGTTATGCTCTGTGGTTGCAGATGCCTGAACAAATAGACAGTTTGGCGCTGTATTACCATGCGCAAAAACATGGCATCAATATTGTGCCAGGTTTAATTTTTGGTGAGGACAATCGTTATAACAATTGTATTCGCCTAAATGCAGGGCATGAGCTGTCGACAGAAATTCAGCAGGCTATTTTATTGCTCGCAGATTGGGTGCGTAAGGAATGCATAAATACAAACACCGTCTAATTTTGATGAGTGTATAAAGGGCAGAAGAAAGCCTGCATGCAGCAGGCTTTTTGGGCTTAGATTTTTAGCGTTAAAAATCAGCTTTCAGCACAATTCGATAACGAACATTTCCTGAATGCAAACGTTCAATCGCTTCATTCACCTGAGACATTGGATACATTTCAATTTGTGGTGCAATATTTTGACGTGCGGCGAATCGAAGTAATTCACGCAGTGCTGCAGGAGAGCCTGTTGATGAGCCAGTGACAGATTTAGCACCACTGATCAGCATACCTGCGGGGATTTGCATCGGCTCAAGTGCTAGGCCGAGCATGTGAACGCTTCCATTCGGTGCCAAAGTTGAAAGATAGGCTTGCCAATCCAACGTCACATTGACCGTGCTTAAAATTAAATTGAACTTACCACGTTGTGCTTTAATCGCGGCAAGATCACGACTATTCACCACATGGTCAGCCCCCATAGCTTTAAGTTCATCGGTTTTATCTAAGTTTGAGCTGAATGCGGTAATTTCACAGCCCCAAGCTTTGAGCAATTTAATCGCCATATGACCTAAACCACCAATGCCGATCACGGCAACATGGTGAATGGCCTGAATTTGGTGCTGTAATATGGGATCAAATACCGTAATCCCACCGCAGAGCAGAGGGCCAGCACTGGTTGGATCGAGATCATCTGGAAGCGGAATAACCCATTGCCAGCCAGCACGGACTTTGTCGGCAAAGCCACCTGCATGACCGACGATTGTCGCTGTCTTGGTTCCAGTACATTGCACTTGGCGACCATCGATACATGGGTCACAGTGTTGACAACTTTCTGCTGTCCAGCCTATGCCCACACGTTGTCCGATTTTCAGTCCTTTGGCTTCGCTGCCGAGTTGGGTAATGGTTCCAATCACTTCATGCCCTGGGACCACAGGATAAACCGAAGATTTCCAATCATTTTGGATAATAGAAATATCTGAGTGACAAAGACCGCAATACTCGACTTTGACTTCAACCTGATGGGCTTGTAATTCACCTGGATCAAATTGGTAGGGAACAAGGGCTTCACCACTGTTCATTGCTGCATAGGCGTGGATTGTATTGTCACTCATTATTCTATCCTTTATGTTTTGAGGTCATTCTGCGTGCGTGTATTTAAAGTCACAGTGATTTTCATGATCATTGACCATGCCGATAGCTTGCATCAGAGCATAGCAAGTCGTTGGGCCGACAAATTTAAAGCCATGCTTTTTTAATGCTTTGGACATGGCCTGACTTTGAGCGGTTTGTGCAGGGGCGCTACGATATTCAACTACATCATTATTGGCAATGTGACCTTCGACAAAACTCCAAAGAAATTCCACAGGATGAATCCCTTGGGCTTTTAACTGTTGCCATGCTTTTGCATTATCTCGAATGGCAGTGAGTTTGCCGATATGACGAATCAAACCTGAATCTTGTAATTTTTCTTGTAATTGAAGGTCACTCAACGCTGCGATTTCGGCAATGGGATATTGAAAAAAATGCTGCTGATAACAAGCCCGCTTTTTCAGCACAGTGATCCAAGACAGCCCCGCTTGTTGTCCTTCAAGACACAGCATTTCAAAGAGATGCTGCTCATCAAAACTAGGTTTAGCCCACTCAGTGTCGTGGTAGGCAATATATAAAGGATCTTCGGAGCACCAAGCACAGCGTTGTGTTGTCATGTTGAATGCTCCTTTTGAATTAAATTTTAAAAGCTGTCCATTGGTCGTTTTTATTGTCCCAATACAACAGTTCCGCTTGATCGAGATCGGCAAATTGAATCCATACATCTTTACCCGATTTGTCTGCGTAGCCGGTACTGATGAGTAATGCATCTTCAGTGATCTCCATGATCCAGCCCTGATAAGACTGTCCATTGAGGCTGATTTTTTGTTGATTACCAGATTCTGCAAATTCCACCAGACGATTGATCAACGCTTCTGACATGTATGTTTCCTAAAATTAACGTAAATACGGATAGGGGTTAACGGCATTGCGACCTTTACCACCCAAGTAAATGCCATAATGCAAATGTGGTGCAGTATGTCGAGCATTGCCAGTATTACCTACATAGCCGATGACATCACCTTTTTTGACATAGTCGCCGACGTTTAAGCCACGCTTATGACCATCAAGATGCGCATAATAATGCCAAGAACCTGCGGGCCCCATAATCCATATCACTTTACCACCCAAATTGTTATTACGTAAGTCAGCAACTAAACCTTCTGTAGCACTGAGGACTTTTGTTCCACGTGGAACAATAATATCAATACCTTCGTGGCTTCGTCCTTGGCTACGCGCTGCGCCCCAAGTATCCTTGAGCGCACTTCGTTTGACTTGATGAACAGGAACAGGCAATTGATTGGATAAACGCATGTTTTGTAATTTTTTCACTTCATGAGCAGGCAATGTACTGCCTGATGGTTTGGGTGGAGTCGACGTACAGGCGCTGAGTAAAAGCAAAATAAAACCAATACCGCTGAACAACCCTTTGCGAAGCTGAAAAAATCCTTGAGTCACATTTGTCCCTATTCAATTGATGAGCAGTTCAAAACTATGGCATAGAATGGCTTTCGAGTTCTAGCGTAGAAATGAGTTTTTTCATGGCGGTTGGAATACCGAGTGCAGTGGCTTGTATCGGGGTATACCACTGTGCGTTGCATTCAATGGCTAAATGTTCTTTTTGATCGGCGGCAACGCTAAACACTGTAGCCTCTAAAAGCCAAGTGAAGTGGGTAAAACTATGCGATATTTGCACTTGAGTAGTGGTAGGTTTCAGTCCAAGCTGCTGAGTGTGGGATTGAAACTCATGGGGTTGATCAAAAATAGGTAAACACCACAGACCGCCCCATAGACCGCTATTCGGACGTTGTATCCACAGCCATTCTCCTGCAGATTGAATCAGCATGACTTGAGCCTCTCTCACTGGAACAGGCTTTTTAGGCTTTTTATAAGGTAATTCAGTTTCTAAACCCTGAGCATGTGCTTTGCAGTGCTGTTGCATGGGACAATATAAACAGAGTGGTTTTTTCGGCGTGCATACCGTTGCACCCAGATCCATAATCGCTTGGGTATAATCGTGGTTGCGTTCAGTGGGGCAGAGCTCTGTCGCCAGTTGCCACATGGACCTTTCATGTACAGGTTTCGATAAATCATCTTCAATAGCAAAGAATCGAGACAATACTCGCTTGACGTTGCCGTCCATAATCACGCCATATTGTCTTAAACCCAAAGACATCAGCGCACCTGCGGTAGACGGGCCGATGCCCGGTAGTTCCATCCACTGCTCAAGATTGCTTGGAAAATGTCCCTGACGTGCAACAATACCTGCGGCTTTGTGTAAGTTCCGAGCCCGTGCATAGTAGCCTAAGCCAGCCCAATAGGGTGCCACATCATCCCAAGAAGCATGACCTAAGTCTTCAACAGTTGGAAATCGTTGAATAAATCGATCAAAATATTGTAGGACAGTTTTGACTTGGGTTTGTTGCAGCATAATTTCTGAAACCCACACTTTGTAAGGGTCATCCTTCACTTGCCACGGTAAGTCATGACGACCATGGACATCAAACCAGTCGAGAAGGGCATCAGAAAAGTTAAACATGCAATACAGTCAAAATTGAAAAAACCTGCCTAGTATACATCTTTCAATAGGTATTCTTTTTGTTCAAAACGAAATCTGTATATCAGGGGAAATGCAAAAATAGTGGCTATCAAAAAAAGGAGCCGAAGCTCCTTAGTGAGTGTCAATTTTTAAATTTTAGCTTTTAAAGCCCCAGCGGGTATCAAGCGCCAATGTTTGGTTTTCATAACGTGGAATAATGTGAATATGCACATGTTCAGTGGCTTCGCCAAAAACTTGTCCATCATTAAACCCAATATGAAAGCCAGTGGGTTGATAGCGTAAATTTAATTCATTACGCGCTTGTTCAAGTAAGGACATTAAACTTTTACGTTCTTTTTCAGTAATTTCAAAAAATGAACCAACATGACGTAGCGGGACAATGACAGCATGCCCTTTAGACAGTGTATGTGGTTCAGGAAGTACAACACCAAAATCATTTTTTGCAATCACGTCATATTCGTCAAAATTGCAATATGGACAATTGAGTTCTGTCATTGTGCTCTCCTCATTTTTATAAATTCAATATTGGTAGTGGTTCTTATGGCTTTAAGAACCAAGCTGGCGTGCTAACAAGGCATACATGCCCGCTAAGCTTTGCTGTTCTGCAGCAGCGTTATAAGCTAAATCTACGCCGTTGGCTTTGGCACGTTCATCCGCCATCGGGTTGCTAAAGCCGTGTTTTGCGCCTTCAAAAATATTGATTTGATACTGCACTTGGGCAGCATCCATTTCATTTCTAAAGGTCGCAACATCTTCTAAGCTCACCATCGAGTCGAGCTCACCATGTTGCACTAAAATCTCTGCTTGGACTTGTCCTGTTTGTGCAGGAGTCGCTGTAGCAAGTGTTGCATGGAAGGTCACCACTGCTTTTAATTCAGCACCTGAACGAGCTAAATCCAGCACGACTTTTCCGCCATAGCAAAAGCCTATAGCTGCGAGTTTATCTGCATTTACTTCCTTTTGCTGTGCCAAAGTGTGTAATGCAGCAGACGCACGGGTCACGATGGTGTCAGCATGATCAAAAGTCTGCATCATCCATTCATAAGCTTGTTTGGCATCAGTGGTGACTTTTTTGTCACCATACATATCCAAAGCGAAAGCAGCATAGCCTTGTTCTGCCAATTCGCGCGCACGTTGTTCGGTATATTCATTGCGTCCCCACCATTCCGGGGCAACTAACACACCTGCGATCGCAGTGTCTGACTCTGGTGCGGCAAAATAGCCAAAAAGTTGAGTTCCATCAGCTGCGGTATATTGAATTTCGCGAGTCTTAATTTTAACGGTCATGGTCAAATCCTTATGTGCGGCTACACAGTTGATGGAGATTTAAAATAAAGGGAAATTGGTTTTTGTGAAATAAATATAAGATATCAATGTGAATTTTAAGTCAAATCAATCAAAAAAATTGTAAAAGAAAATAATGGAAAGAAGAAATATTGAGGAGCACCGAGATTTGTCGATGCTCCTAAAGAGAGTATTGTTATTTCGGGAGAACTTCAATGAGCTCTACATCAAAAATCAGCGTGCTATTTGGCTCAATGACGTCTGCTGAACCAATTTGACCATAGCCTAAATTTGCAGGAATGAAGAAGCGATATTTTGCACCTTCTTTCATCAACTGTAGACCTTCTGTCCAACCCTGAATGACTTGACTCACTTGGAACATCGCAGGTTGGTTACGTGCAATTGAACTATCAAAAACAGTGCCATCAATTAAGCGACCTTCATAGTGAACTTTCACTGTTGAATTGGCTTTAGGTGACTTACCTTTGCCAGCTTGAATGACTTGATACTGCAGGCCAGATTTCGTGACCTGAATGCCCGGTTTTTTGGCATTTTCAGCAAGGAAAGCTGAACCAATGGTGGCATTCGCATCCGCTTTTTGCTTCAGTTCAATCAGTTGTTTCGCTTCGGTTTGCTTTTTATATTGGGTTAAGGCACGGGTCATTTCTTCATCTGTTAGTGACGAAGCTTGACCTTTAGATGCTGCCTTTAAACCTGCAACAAATGCATCAATATCTAAGTCTTTAATGGATTCAGCATTACTGCGTCCCATTAAATAACCAAAACTATAACCGACTTGTTCTGCAGCACTACTTTTATTACTGACATCTTTGGCAAATACAGTGCTTGAGCAGAGTGCCAAACACAACATACTGATCTGTAATTTCATGACCGAGTCTCAAAATAAAGCAGGAGAGCGAAAAGCTCTCCTGTACCGGTTTTATTATTTAACTTCAATGAGTTCTACATCAAAAATTAAAGTACTGTTCGGTGGAATCGTTCCTGGAACACCTTGAGCACCATAACCTAGGTTTGAAGGAATATACAAAGTGGCTTTACCACCTTCCTTCATTAACTGTAGACCTTCAGTCCAACCCGGAATCACTTGGTTCAACGGGAATTCAATTGGCTCGCCGCGCTGTACTGAGCTATCAAATACAGTGCCATCTACTAACTTACCTGTGTAGTGAACTTTAACAACTGATGTAGCTTGCGGTTGTTTACCTGTACCTTCTTTCGTTGTTAGGTACTGTAAACCAGAAGCAGTGGTTTTAACCCCCGCTTTGCTTTTGTTTTCCGTTAAGAAATTATCACTGCTACTTTGTGCTTGCTTATTGCTTTCAAGCTGCTTGTTTTGCATTTCTTGCTGGAACTCAGCATATGCTTTTTGTAATTCTTCTTCAGTATATGCAGGTTTTGCACGAGCATGGCCTGCACGAACGCCAGTGACAAAGCTATCAATATCTAATTCTGGAGGCGTTTGATGGGCAACTTCATAACCAAGGGCGTAACTGATTTTAGCGACAGCAGAAGCATTTGCAGCTGGTTGAGTTGATGTTGCTGATTGCGTAGCAGGTGTTTTAGTTGCATAGTAAACAGGAACAAGTGCGGCACCGCCGAGTAATACAGCGACAGCGATAGGTAGGGCCTTACTCATATATTTTCCCACAATTATTTTATATGTAAAAAGTTGCTGAAATTCTAGCAGACTTTTCCTGTTCAGCGCTTACCTATCTCTATGATCAGGTAAGGTGTAGGAAAGATCATCATAGTCATGTTCTTATTTTTATACTATAACGGTATGAATATATAAAACATTTTTTATACAGAAAGATGTATGCAATATAAATTTCGCACATAAAAAAGCCACCGTATTCGGTAATGCCAGTCAGTTAAGCAAATTTTAGTAAAATGTAGTAAAAATGAGTGTATGTAAATACGCTCATTTTTTATGTCTTTATCTGAACATTTAGAATCCACTCTTGAACATTCTCTCCCATCACTCAACCTGATGTGTGCTGAAAAAACAGGAGGTTTTAACTTGGTAAACTAAACACACTCATCAGGAGTTTACCATGAGCAAGAAACACAAGACTTACACCACAGAATTTAAAGCTGAAGCCATCAAATTAATTGAAGCCAATCAAGGCAATGTCTCGGAAACAGCTAGACAACTTAGCATTTCAATGCAAACTCTTTCAAATTGGAATACCAAAGCAAAGGCTGGAACTTTAGCAGGTACAAAACAGTATTCACCTGATCTAAACGCTCTACTCGAAGAAAATAAAAAACTCAAACAACAGCTCAAAATAGCTGAAATGGAACGTGAATTTTTAAAAAAGGCAGCAGCGTACTTTGCCAAAGAAAGTCAGTAAGGTACGCCTATATGAAACAAAAAAGATATTCTTTTCCAATTACCTTAATGGCTCGATTACTTCATGTTTCAGTTTCATGTTTTTATGATTGGCTCAAGAGAGGCGTGAGCAAAAGAACGATTCAACGAAATCAACAGACGATATTGGTGAAAATAGCCCATGAGGAGACAAGGCAGAGCTATGGTTATATTCGATTAACCAAATACTTACAAGCTCAGGGTATAAAAATGAGTATGTACGCTGTACGTCAGATAAAAGCGCTGAACCACCTGTATTGTAAGCGACACAAGCGTTTTAAAAGGACTACGAATAGTGACCATAATCGAGCGATCTATGAAAACCTGCTGGAGCAACAATTCTCAATGACTAGACCAAATCAAGCATGGTCAAGTGATATTACGTACATATGGACTGTTGAAGGATGGCTGTATTTAGCAGCGGTAAAAGACCTTTACACGAAGCAAGTGGTTGGCTATAGCTTAAATGAGCGCATGACAACACAGCTTGTTTGTAATGCGCTAAATATGGCTATTCACAATCAAAAACCAACTAAAGAACTGATTGTGCATTCAGACAGAGGAAGTCAATATTGCAGCCATGAATATCGAAATATACTTGAGCAATATGGTTTTCAAGGTTCAATGAGCAAGCGCGGAGACTGTTACGATAATGCACCGATTGAAAGCTTTTGGGGAATACTGAAAAATGAGTTAGTGCATCATTACAACTATCAAACCAGAGAAGAAGCCAAAGCAGATATTATAAAATACATTGAGTTATTTTATAATCATCGAAGAATTCAAAAGGGTTTGGGTTTTAAGACATCAAATCAAATGGCCGAAGACTTTTATAAGTTGGCTGCCTAGAATCTCCCAAGGGAAAGTCTCCTGATAATTCAGCGTATATCAAGTCAGGGCTATCCCTTAAACCCGAGCTATGTGCGTTTAACCCATTATGAAGGCGACTGGACCTTTCAAAAACTGGGCGCCAACCGGGTTAAGGTCTCTACCTATGGCTATGCAGATCCGGCCGGTTCGATTCCAACCAGTTTTGTGAATATGTTTGTGCAGCAGCAGCCTTATCAGATGCTGCAAAAAATGAAACTTGAGCTGAGTCTGCCGAGCCTCGAGCGACCCTTACCAGCGATTTTAAGATAAAAATAACCGTCTGGTGCTAGATGGGTCAGGTATCGGCAGACTCAGAAAGCGTATTCAGATAGTGCTAATCTGAGTCTTTAAAACGACATTTAACTGCCTTAGTAGCTAAACAGTCCTTTTTCTAGTGGGAATTCAATGCCGATTGAGGCACCGCCATCTTTACCATGCAGGTCTGAATCCCCCAGCCAGCCATTCAGTTTAAGTGGAATATCTGGACGTAGGTAATGCGTCCAGGTGATATCTAAAGCTGTTAGCTCATCTTGCTCAGGGAAAGCCGCGTTGGTGATCCGACCCGACCCATTCAGTTTAGCAAACAGTACCCGGCCATGCAGACGGTTTAAAGGATCAAAACGGATATCGCCGCCTACTGAGATCATTTGACTATCGCCACCCATTGCATGGGCCAATGGATAACCATGCTGATAGAAGCCATCGGTATAAACACTATGATTATAGGAAATCCCTTGTGCCTTGCCATTGGTACGGGTATCAGCCCATTCGGTATACAGCTGGTAGGGCATATTCTGGTAACTGGATGAATAATCCACCCCGGCCAGATACATTTTTTTCGCGGGCAGGCCGCCGGCTTCATCTTCACCGACATACTGGGCATAGACACCCAGCGGCATTTGCACTAAAGGTTGTAAGCTTAAACGGGCATCAAAACCGGCAATCTGATTCGATGGATCTGGTTCACCCGTGCCACCATTGTCTTTGTTGCCAACAAACGCATCCCAGAGTGAGCTCAAGCTTTCCGGACGTCCTTCACCCCCCCACTGAATGGCGCGTGAAGCCCCCAGTTCCAGATAGGGAAGCGGTTGAGCAGTGACACGCAGGCCAATCAGTTTGGCATCCGGAACCGCATCATAATGGTCCAGCTGACCGGCAAAGGCCTGATATTGCCATGGTCCAATCCAGGACAGCCATTTGCTGCTAAAAGCAGTCTGTTCTGCCCGCTGCGCAGTAATGCCATAGACTGGGCGGCTGGCATCGCCACGAATCAGACTCCCCTCATGACCTGGTCCCCAATAGGTCGGAATCTGGCCGGCAATCAGCCACTGATTCCAGAGTTTCCCGGCAATATAAGAGCCTTCTACATTCACATCCTGATCATGATCAATCTGTGGATCTTTTTCAGCATTGACCCGTAATCGGGCATCCCATTGGTTACCGCCAGCATTCAGTTCCAGACCGGCCTGATATTGTGATTTTTCCTGATCACCAAAGGCTTGAGGCAGATACTTGTGATCAGTTTCTGCAAACAGCGCAGCTTTCAGAAGCTGATTATCGGCATTTAAATGAGTGAGGACTGCATCCACTACTTTTTGCTGGACAGAGTTGCTGATTTTCGCCTGAGACAGGGCACGCTGAATTTCATCGCCACTCATGGGCCAGGTGGAGGTGCTGATTTGAATCACCCCTTGCTGGTTCAGCCAATTCAGGTCGGTACGCAGGTTCTGGTCATTCAGCACAATCCCTTGAGCAAAGGTCAGGGATGAGCTGAGGGCAAGGGTCGCAAGCAATATTTTTGATAGACGCATTTTTGATTCTCAGGAGTTTTTTGCTCTCCACACCATAGGCGGACGAGTTTATTTTTTCAATGCAAACTGTTGAGTAGAGTTGTAATCTGGAAAGATTAAAAATCCCGCCGTAGCGAGATTTTTAAAGCAATTGGTCACTGCAAAATTAGTCATTATCCTTATTGGCTTTATAGGCATAGGAATAGTTATAGCCATAACCATAGCCTGCACTGGAGCGCTGAATATCATTCAGGATAATACCATTGACTTTCACACCCACCTGTTCAAAACGGTTGATGGTCAATTCAAGCTCTTTCATTTGTGTCTTGGCATAGCGGGCAATTACCAGATTCACCCCGGCATGCTGGGAAATAATAATCCCGTCTGTGACGGCTAGAATTGGTGGAGTATCAATCAGAATATGATCATACTGTTCTGATAGCTGATTCAGCATGGCACTAAATTGTGTGGTACTCAGCAGTTCAGACGGGTTGGCTGGACTCTTGCCACGGGCAATTACATCTAGACCAGATACTTCCGTAGCTTTAATGACCTGGCTTAACTCAGTCTGGCCATTTAAGTAGTCTGCCAGACCAAGTTGGGCTTGCTGATTAAAGTATTTATGCAAATAACCGCGGCGCAAGTCAGCATCAATAATCAGTACCCGTTTCTGGCTTTGCGCCAGAATGGTGGCCAGGTTGGTTGAAATAAAGGATTTACCAACTTCCGGTGCAGGACCAGAAACCATAATAATATTGTTCTTGGCGCTGCTTAAGGCAAAATGAATGGCAGTACGCATACTGCGTAAGCTTTCAATGGCAATATCATCACTATTTTTAACCGCAAGAATAGGAATATTTTTTTTCTTCTTCAGCAGTTTAATCCGGCTTTCCTGTACAGGAGAGCGCGGCACAGTGGCATACACCGGTAGGTCCAGTTCATTTTCAATTTGGGTAGAATCTTTAACGCCACTACGCAGCATATTACGTAATAAGGCCAGCAGTGTGCCGAGGAAACCTCCCACGAAAATAGACAAAATCAAAACAATTAATTTTTTTGGCTTAATCGGTTCAATCGGTTCAACTGCAGTATCGACAATACGCACATTACCAATTTCACCGGCTTTGGCAATACGTAACTGCTGATAAGAATTAAGCAGGCCGGTATACAGCTGTTGCTTCACTTCCACTTCGCGGAACAGTTGCAGGTACTGGCGTTGCAATTCTGGTAAGCGTCTTAATGTTCCATCTAGCTCATTAATCTTTTTATTAATTGCTGATAATTGCGCATTCATTTGCTGCATGATTGGGTGTTCAGCCGTATATTTGGCCGATGCCTCAGCCACTTTTTGTTCCAGCCCGGCTTTTTGAGTTTCCAGGGTCACGCTTTGGGTCAGATACAGCTCTGATTCCTTGGTGACATCGACCGTATTGTACTGCTGGCGGAAACGGTTAAATTCACGTTCAGCGACATCGAGTTGCTGTTTGAGTTCAGGCAGCTGATCTTCCAGGAATTTTAAGGTTTGTGCGGTTTCAGCCGAGCGACGTTCAATATTCTGTTGACTATAGGCTGCTAAAATGGCATTGAGCACCTGGGTAATATGCTGCTTGTCGGTACCCTGGTAGTTGAGACCGAGTACACCGGTCAGTTTGCCTTTTTCGGCCACCGAATAATCAGCGAGCAAGCTACGAACTGCGGCAGGCAGGCTTTGCTTTTGGATCAGATAAGTGCTATCAAAGCTGTCCTGACTATAAATACCGACTTTCCATAGGCCATATTCAGACTGTAACTGGCTGGTCTGGTTCAGTGGTGCGGAAAAGACCACCTGTTCTGTGGCTGAATCAGTTAAACGGTATTGACCTTCTGCAAAACTAAGTAGCAGATTTTTATCGCGGTAGTAATCTGGAATCTCAAAGCTGCGTACATCAAAGCTTTTCTGGTTGTCTTTAAACAGCACCGATTTGCCTGAATATTCACTGTCATACTCATGCTTATTCAGTAAGCGGCTCCAGAAACTGTCTTCTGTACCATGAATGCGAATATTTAAATTTAGGCGGTCAATTACAGTACCTAGGACTAAGCGTGATTGTAAGATTTCTATTTCTGCTTGAGCCGGTGATTTCTGCTCAATCATATTGGACAAATCGCCCAATAAGGCGGCAGATGCTCCTTTATTTTCTTCGACCTGAACCAGCGCATCGACCTGATAGGTGTCTGGTGTGGTTCTTAAATAAAGTAAGGCACAGACCAAACTTAAAATGACACAGAGAGCAATCAGTTTCCACTGGGCAATTAAGGAGAAAAACAATTCCTTCAGGTCAATGGTATCTTCTGTATTGGTATTTTGGCTCATAGTCTTTTGTTCGAAAGTTAAATATATTTTTTCCAGTCTGCAATGCAGGCCTGAATCAGCTGGCAGGTGTCATCAAATACCGCCTGATCATGCTGGTAAGGATCGGCCACATTTTTACTTTGCCAATGGCCGAGTCTAAAGGTTTTTCCTTTGGCAAAGGGCCAGGTCTGTTCCACATGTTTTTGCTGATTCTGACTCATCACTAAAATCAGGTCGGCTTTCTTGACCAGCTCGGCATTCAGCTTTCGGGCCACATGCGGGCTCATATCAATCCCTAAACGCTGCATGCACAGGCTGGCTTTGTCATCGGCTGCATGACCGACCAGCCCGGAAATACCGGCAGACTCAATTTGTAAATGCGGAAATTCCTGTTTTAAAAAGTATTCCGCCATCGGGCTACGGCAAATATTGCCAATACAGACCACCAGAATATTGTTAATTTTCATTAGTTCCCCAAACGGTCTAAATTATATAAAGCATTTGAGAATGGAATAATCTGATTCACCACACGTTGCCAGCGCGCCAGGCCAGATGCATCGACATAGACAATATCATTACTGCGCATTTTAAACTGATTGGCCAAACCAAAGTCGGCAATACTGGTTAAGTCCAGATGATAGACTTCGGTTTGTGCACCACTTGGCTGACTACGTAACACATAGATTTTACTACGGCTGGCCGACAATGGATTTAATCCCAGACTTTCACCAAGTACATCACTCAGACTCATGCCCTGATCTCGAAGCGGTAAAGACTGGTTTTTACCCGATTCCCCCATCACATAGATTTTCTGGTTTTCTCGGCTGTTCACATACAGCGTGTCATTCGGTTGAATCAGCAGATTATGTAAAGAAAAACCGGCTTGTTCCAGTTCAATACTGTTTAAATGATAGGTCTGTCCCTGACGCACCAAGGTAATAGAAGCATTATTGCCTTGCTGGGCATTGACCCCACCCGCCAGACCTAAAGCGGTATAGACACTGGTTGGCTGGTCACTTAAATAGAACTGGCCGCCTTTCATTACATTACCCTGTACCGAGTAACGCTGGCCCTGATAAGACAGAACCCGTGCTACTACATCAGGCGTTTTTAAATAACGCGATAACTGACTGCGCAGCTCACGGTTTACCTGACTTAAAGATTTGCCCGCAGCTTTATAGCGACCAATAATCGGGAATTGAATATAACCACTTTGGTCAATTTGATAGCCATTGGCCTGAATGGCCTGTTCATTATTAATAGTATTGGTAGGTGGGGTAATTTCTGGGTAGGCCCATAAATAGATCGACAGAATGTCGCCTGGACTAAGGCTATAGTTACGGTGTGACTGGGTAAACAGGTGAGCATAATCTTGCTGAATATTTTGTACGGCCGGTTGCAAACCGAGTACAGTATCTTGAGTGAGCCGGACCACATTCACCGAAGTCCCCAAGTCTGTTTGATAGACACCCTCAGAAGGTAAGTCATAGGTCTGTAAGCCGGAGGTGACCGCACACCCGCTTGCTGTCACCAAAAAAGACAGTAGAATTATAGATTTAAATTGTCTCACACGTATTCCCGTTCTCGATTTTTCTAAAATCATAAAAAATAAAAAATAGTTTACCGAAGTTATTTTAAGGGTATATAACAAATTGTAAGTAGATTGCGAAAGTATACGCAAGCACAGCCAGAAAAATGAGGCAAAAAGTATCTAAATTGTGAGATATAGCAAAATTAAACAAAGATCATTTGCAAAAAACTGACACAAAAGGAAGCATTTTAGATTTTTTGGCTAAAAATCATAACAGAACGTTCATGATTTTCTGTTAACATTCCCGCCGAAAGATTTACTCTTCATAAGTATAGTATATAAATAAGGCGTTAAAATGCTAAAGCTCTCTGACCTGAAAATTGCCGTAATTGGTTTAGGCTATGTTGGTTTGCCACTTGCCGTGGAATTTGGAAAAAAGGTTCCGGTAATTGGATTTGATATTCACAAAAAACGGATTGAAGAATTACAAAGTGGTCAAGACCATACTCTAGAAGTATCACCAGAAGAGCTGC
Source organism: Acinetobacter sp. YH12251 (assembly GCF_013417465.1). NCBI lineage: Bacteria > Pseudomonadati > Pseudomonadota > Gammaproteobacteria > Moraxellales > Moraxellaceae > Acinetobacter > Acinetobacter sp. YH12251. Next base: position 35,448 of record NZ_VPDZ01000015.1, read on the forward strand.
AACAGGCGAATCACCTTTCCTATTCAGCCAATTTGGATGATTTAAAAAGCTGCAACTTTTTTATTGTGACGGTTCCGACCCCCGTTGATCATGTCAATAGACCTGATTTAACCCCTTTACAAAAGGCCAGCGAAACGATTGGTCAGGTATTAAACCCAGGCGATATTGTGGTGTATGAGTCTACTGTGTACCCGGGTGCGACTGAAGAGGTTTGTATTCCTGTTTTAGAGAAAATGTCGGGCTTAAAACTTAACCAGGATTTTTTTGCCGGTTATAGCCCAGAGCGAATTAATCCGGGTGATAAAGTCAACACCCTGACTAAAATTAAAAAAATTACCTCAGGTTCTACCCCAGAAATCGCTGAGCTGGTAGATCAGGTCTATAGCAGTATTATTACTGCAGGTACACATAAAGCTTCGAGTATTAAAGTCGCAGAAGCAGCAAAAGTCATTGAAAATACCCAACGTGACTTAAATATTGCCTTGGTGAATGAGTTATCGGTTATTTTTGATCGGCTTGGTATTGATACTTTAGATGTGCTAGAAGCCGCAGGCAGTAAGTGGAACTTTTTGCCATTCCGTCCAGGCTTGGTTGGTGGGCATTGTATTGGCGTCGATCCCTACTATTTAACCCATAAAGCTGAAGAAGTGGGTTACCATCCACAGGTGATTTTGGCCGGGCGTCGTATTAATGACAATATGGCACGTTATGTGGCGCGTAATACAATTAAACATATGCTTAAAAATGGTATTGATGTTCCGCGTGCAAAAATTGGTGTATTAGGGATTACCTTTAAAGAGAATTGTCCAGATATCCGTAATAGCAAGGTTGAAGACCTGATTAAAGAGTTTCAAACCTGGGGTGCACAGGTTGTGGTCTGTGATCCATGGGCAGATGCAGAAGAAGTACGACAAGAGTATGGGGTGGAGCTTTCAATTATTGATGCAGAGCATCCTGTAGACAGCTTGGTTGTTGCTGTCGGACATAATGAGTTCCGCCATCTTAGCCCCGAGCAGCTACGTAGCTATGTAAATAATCCTAAACCTGTGATTGCTGATGTCAAAAGTCTGTTTAACCGTGATGAACTAACAGCACAAGGTTTTACTGTATTCCGTCTTTAACATAAATTAATCAATTGTAGTGAACAACATGAAAAAATTTGCCCTTATTGGTGCTGCAGGATATATCGCACCACGTCACTTAAAAGCAATTAAAGAAACAGGTAATACTTTAGCCGTTGCTATGGATGTGAATGACTCTGTTGGAATTATGGATAGTCATTTCCCTGAAGCCGAGTTTTTTACTGAATTTGAAGAGTTTGAGGCTTATGTAGAAGATCAAAAACTTAAAGGTGAAAAGCTGGATTATGTTGCGATTTGTTCACCAAACTATCTACATGCACCTCATATGAAATATGCCTTAAAAAATGGCATAGATGTGATTTGTGAAAAACCATTGGTACTTAATTCAGAAGATTTAAATCTGTTATCTGAATATGAAAAACAATATGGCGCAAAAGTAAACTCGATTTTGCAGTTACGTTTACATCCTTCAATTATTGCATTACGTGATAAAGTCCAAGCTGCGCCAGCAGATAAAATTTTTGATGTAGATTTAACTTATCTTACGTCACGGGGTAAGTGGTATTTAAAATCATGGAAAGGTGTTGATAATAAATCGGGTGGTGTAGCAACCAATATTGGTGTGCACTTTTATGACATGCTGCATTTTATTTTTGGCAAAATTATGAAAAATGAAGTGCATTATCGTGATGAAAAAACAGCATCGGGTTATTTGGAATATGAACGTGCCCGTGTGCGCTGGTTCTTGTCGATTGATGCCAATAATTTACCTGAAAATGCTGTACAGGGCGAGAAACTGACGTATCGTAGTATTACCATTGAAAATGAAGAGCTTGAATTTTCAGGTGGTTTTACAGATTTACATACCCAAAGTTACCAGCGTATTTTGGAAGGTAAAGGCTATGGGGTAGAAGAAAACCGTGCTGCGATTGAAACCGTTGAAGTTATTCGTGTTGCACCTGTAGTTGAGCAGCCAGAAAATCCACATCCATTATTGGCAAAGGTGAAATCTGTATGAGTTTTTATCAACACGAAAGCGCCATTGTAGATGCAGGTGCACAAATTGGTGAAGGTTCACGAGTCTGGCATTTTGTACATGTATGTGGTGGTGCAAAAATTGGCCGTGGCGTTTCATTGGGGCAGAATGTTTTTGTGGGCAATAAGGTCGTAATTGGCGACTATTGCAAAGTACAAAATAATGTGTCGGTTTATGACAATGTCACCCTTGAAGAAGGGGTGTTTTGTGGGCCGAGCATGGTATTTACCAATGTATATAACCCTCGCTCACTCATTGAGCGTAAAGATGAATACCGTAATACGCTTGTGAAAAAGGGTGCAACATTGGGTGCTAATTGCACTATTGTTTGCGGTGTTACGATTGGTGAGTATTCATTTGTCGGAGCTGGTGCGGTAATTAATAAAGACGTACCGGCGTATGCATTGATGGTAGGTGTTCCTGCAAAACAAATTGGTTGGATGAGTGAGTTCGGTGAACAGTTAGATTTACCGTTAACCGGTAATGCAGAATCTGTGTGTTCACATACAGGTGCGATATACCGATTGTCTGGTAGCACTGTAATCAAAGAACAGGCATAAAAATGATTGAATTTATTGATTTAAAAGCTCAGCAAGCTCGTTTAAAAGATAAGATTGAAGCGGGTATTCAAAATGTATTAACCCATGGTCAATATATTTTAGGTCCTGAGGTAAAAGAGTTAGAAGAAAAACTTGCTGCTTATGTAGGTGCAAAATACTGTATTACTTGTGCCAATGGCACAGATGCTTTGCAGATTGTGCAAATGGCATTTGGAATTGGTCCGGGTGATGAAGTAATTACGCCAGGATTTACCTACATTGCAACGGCAGAAACAGTCGCAATATTAGGTGCGACACCTGTATATGTAGATGTAAACCCTAAAACATATAATCTGGATGTAGGAAAGCTCGAAGCGGCTATTACACCCCGTACTAAAGCGATTATTCCTGTCAGTTTATATGGCCAATGTGCTGACTTTGATGCCATTAACGCGATTGCTGCTAAACATAATATTCCAGTGATTGAAGATGCTGCGCAAAGTTTTGGTGCAACTTACAAGGGGCGTAAAAGCTGTAATTTAAGTACTGTAGCTTGTACAAGCTTTTTCCCAAGTAAGCCTTTGGGCTGCTATGGAGATGGTGGAGCGATCTTTACCAATGATGATGAGTTGGCAAAAGTGATTCGTCAAATTGCGCGTCATGGTCAAGACCGACGTTATCATCACATTCGTGTAGGTATGAATAGTCGTTTAGATACTTTACAAGCTGCGATTCTTTTACCAAAACTTGAAATTTTGGATGAAGAAATGCAAGCACGTCAGCGTGTTGCTGAAAACTATACCAAGCTGTTTAATGAAGCGGGTATAGATACTACGCCATGTATTGAAGTACATAATCAGAGTGCTTGGGCGCAATATACGATTCAGGTAGATCACCGTAATGAAGTTCAGGAAAAGCTGAAAGCTCAAGGTATTCCAACTGCGGTGCATTATCCAATTCCGCTAAATAAGCAGCCAGCTGTAGCAGATGCAAATGCAGTATTACCTGTCGGTGATGCAATTGCTGAACGTGTAATGAGCTTACCGATGCACCCTTATTTAAATGTTTATGCTCAAAAAAAAATCGTTGCAGCGCTGTTGAGAAATTAAGTTGTGAAAAGCCTTGTTGGTAAAATTAATGCAAAATTGAATGCACAAGGAGGCTTTTTAAAAGCTGTATCAATTCTCGTGGGTGGTACAGCCTTTGCTCAAGGTATAGCACTACTTGCTTTGCCAATCTTAACACGGCTATATAGTCCTGAAGAGTTTTCTTTATTTGCTATCTATACATCTTTATTACTAACTTTATCTGTAGCAAGTTGTTTACGTTTCGAAATAGCTATTCCTATATCGGAAAATAATAATGAAGCAATTCATTTAGTTTTATTAGCTTTATTGAGTAACCTCATAATTAGTTTACTAATAGGTCTGATTATTTGGATATTTCACTCAAATATTATTTTACTTTTAAAGCAGCCAAGCTTTACGAATTTGATTTGGTTGGTACCTATAGGTGTCTTTTTTTCAGGTCTATATAATACATTACAATATTGGGCCACTAGAAAGAAACAATTTTCTGTTATTGCTAAAAGTCGTATGGTGCAATCCATTAGTGGTATATCTGTGCAATTTGTAATGGGTGTAATGGGATTTGCAGCATTAGGTTTGATCATTGGTCAAATTATCAAAGTTTCAGCAGGAATTTGGCATTTAGTAATAAATTTTTGGAGTGAGGCCAGTAGAGTAATTCAAGGAGCTAAGATATATCAATTAAAACAAACATTTAAGAAGAATAATCAGTTTCCAAAATATTCTGCTTTAGAAGCCTTAGCGAACTCAGCAGCCATACAATTACCTATTATCATTATTGCTGCTTTTGCAGTAGATGCTGAAGCTGGTTTCTTGATGCTAGCAATGCAAATTATGGCAATACCGTTAGGATTTATTGGACGAGCTGTTGCTCAAGTTTATTTAGCATATGCACCAGAAAAGTATAGTGCAGGGGAGTTAGGTCAATATACTTATCAATGTATTTTTAAGTTAATGAAAATTGGAGTTATTCCACTAATAATTATCTGTTCTTTTGCATCCAATATAATACCATTTATATTTGGTGAAGAGTGGCAGAGGACTGGTGAAATGATGTTTTGGATGTTTCCTTGGTATGTAATGCAACTTATTTCTTCACCGGTTTCTATGTCTCTTCATATAGTTGGTCAGCAGAAGTTAGCACTTCTACTACAACTTTTTGGACTTTTATTAAGAGTTGGTGGCATAATTTTAATCGGTATTTTTTTAGGAAAATATTTGTTTGAGTTTTATTTGCTATCTAGTTTTTTATTTTATTTTATTTATATAGTTATAATTTTTATTATAATAAAAAAAATAGAAGAAAAATAAAATGAGTTATTTAGCTGAAATTTTTATTTGAGGTGTGCTAATAATGAAGGTGAAAAATATACTAGAAAGCTACTATTTTATTTTTATTTTTATTTTTATTTTGGGGTGTTTCTCTCAGATATATTTTACTTTAGTATTTTATCATGAGTTTTTTAAAAATTTATTTCTAATTTTAATGGTTTTTTTGTCTATAGTTTGTTTGTTTATGATTTTTACAATCAATAAATTTGTAGTTAATAAGGGTTTTTTATTTATTTTTTCCTTTATAGGTTTTGTTGTTATTTCATTATTTTTTCAATTTCTTTTTTTGCCAAACAAGGTGGATAGAGATGGTGTTTATGCTCTAAACCATGCATTAACTACAGGGGTTTCTGGTGTTGCATGGATTATTATGGGTGCTGCTTTAAGCTTTTGTTGTCAAAGTGTGAGAAGAAATAATTATATAGGTTTTTTATTGATAGCCATTATGTTTTTGGTTTTATTTCCTTTAATTAGCAGTGGTGGGATTAATTATTGGGAATTAAGTAAAGAAAATGAAGGGATGAAATTAACACATTTAACAATTGCAATATATAGTTCGATAATTTTATTGCTAGCCAATGCTTTTATTTTTAGATATGAAGTAGTGGCCTTAGTCTTTTCAGTTATAATATTATTTATATTAGGGGGGAGGAGTGATCTAATTATATTCTTTTTGACATTTATTGTTTATTGGGTTATTTCTGGAAAATTAAAAATTTCACATTTTTTTGTTTTATTACCTGTTTTTGTTTTCTTACCCATTTTAGCTTTTTATTTTGGGCTTTTAGATGGTATTGAATGGGGAGGGTTTGAAAATTTAGTAAAAATTACAGAAGATGAATCTTTTGTGGCTAGATTAATATTGATGAAACATTCTTTTGCAAATCTCCCAGAGCAAATTCTATTTGGGAATCCAAATCTATTATTGTTAGATAATGTTGAAATTCCTGCTTTATATAATACGATTGGAGCAAATTTTCATAATATTTTGGGGTTTTGGCAGTACTATGGTTTTATTGTTTGGCTTTTATGTGTTGTATATATTTTTTACACTATAACTATTTTGCCAAAGTATTTAAATACTCCTAACCTTGACTTTGTTAATAAGTTTGGTATTCTTCTTTTTGTATTTACCACTTTATCTGTTGTTTTAACAAAATCAATGACTTTTTATTTATTTTGGATGTCATTAGGGTTTTGGAGTGTTAAATTTTTTGAAAAAATAGATAAATTAGTTGAATAAAGGTTTTATTGTGAAAGTTTTACATAGTGCAAGTATGTTGTCATTCTCTCCAGGTATATACAAACAAATGTCTTGGGAGAATGAATCATCTCTTAAAATGCATATAAACTTTACTTCTAAAATATTTTGTCCTGTGGGTGTATATCCAGATAGCGAAATTATAGAGTTTGCGAGTTTTAAAAAGCCAAAAAATATAATAGAAAAATTTATATATTGGATTAAATTAAAATATGAGTATTATAACTGGTTGTCTGAACAGCAAAATAAATTTGATATAATTTTATTGCGATATAGTGTTCATGATCCGTTTTTATTGAAATTTCTTAAGGAAGCTAAAATCCCTATCTATTTAGTCCATCATACCTTGGAGCTTCCTGAGTTAAGAAGTTTTAATACTGTAGGGAAAATTCGTGGCTTCTTAGAGGAAAAAATTGGTGGTAAATGTATTGATGAAAGCTATGGAATAATTTGCGTAACAAATGAAATTAAAAAATTTGAAATTTCTAGACTTTCAAAGGCTAATGTTAATAAGCCTACCTATATATATCCTAATGGAATTCTATTAAAAAACAATACAAGCTTAAGTGATAAAAGAGAAGATATACCCGAGTTGCTATTTGTAGCTAGTTATTTTTTTGACTGGCATGGTCTTGATCTAATTTTAAAAGATATTATTAATAATAATGATGATTTTATTTTACATATTATTGGTAGAGTTGATGATTGGCAAAAAGATATCATTAAAGTAGACTCTAGAGTGAGATTTCATGGATTAAAAAGTACTAAAGAAATACAAGAAATTGCAGAAAGATGTTGGGTAGGATTGTCTTCTTTTTCGTTAGATAGGAAAGGGATGACGGAAGCTTGTACTTTAAAGGTAAGAGAATACTTAAGTATGGGGTTGCCTGTATATGCTGGCCATAAAGATGTTTTTTTAGAAGATTTTAGCTACTATATGTTTGGTAGTCCAAAGATAGATTTTATTTTGGCATATGCTAAAAAAATGAGAAATATTAATCGTATTGAGATAAGGAGTGAAGCAAATGAACTTATTAATAAGGAAATATTGCTTTTGAATTTATATAGTTATTTAGGTAAAAAAGATTAATAGCATATGTCAAAAATTGTATTAATTGGAACAGTAGCTTCAAGCATTTATGGTTTTCGAAAAGATTTTATTCTTTCTTTACAGAAACAGGGACATATTGTTTATGCTTTCATATCTGAATATAAAGATATAAAAGAAATAGAAAAAATTAAAGACTTAGGTGTAGAAGTAGTGATGTATAGTTTAAATCGGAGTGGTTTAAATCCTATTTCAGATATTATTTCAACTTATCAGTTAGTAAAAAAAATAGAAAATATAGCTCCTGATATAGTTTTTTCTTATTTTTCGAAACCTGTTATTTTTGGTACTTTAGCTGCAAAATTAGCTAAAGTGCCACGTATTGTTGGTATGCTTGAGGGTTTAGGCTATACTTTTACGGAACAACCTAGAGGCTTGAATAAAAAAACACAACTAATTAAAAAAATTCAGGTTTTTTTGTATAGAATAGCTTTGCCACAACTTGATCAACTTATTTTTTTGAATCCTGACGATCCAAAAGACTTATTACAACAATATGGAATTAAAGTAAAAAAGGTAGAAGTTTTGGGTGGAATAGGTTTAAATTTAGAAAATTATAAATATTCTGAAAATTTTAATTCGGATATATCCTTTATTTTTGTTGCAAGACTATTGGCTGAGAAAGGAGTTCATGATTATATAAGAGCCGCTAAAATTGTAAAATCAAAATATCCTGGTATTAAATTTACTGTATTAGGTGCAATTGATAAATCAGCTTTAGGTAGTCTTAAAGAGGAGGAGTTACAAGACCTAATAAAAGCTAACATTATTGAATATCCTGGATATGTTAATAATGTTGCTGATTGGATAGAGCAAGCAAGTGTATTTGTATTACCCTCGTATTACCGTGAAGGCGTACCACGAAGTACTCAAGAAGCAATGGCTATGGGGCGCCCTGTTATTACAACAGATGTTCCAGGTTGTCGAGAAACTGTAATTGATGGCATTAATGGCTTTTTAGTTCCTAAATGGAATTCTAACGCCTTGGCAGAAAAGATGATTTACTTTGTTGAGCATCCTGAAATAATTAGTGTTATGGGTGCCGAAAGCCATAAAATAGCAGTTGAAAAGTTCGATGCAGAGAAAGTTAATCAAAGATTAATGAGAATTTTAGGTCTATAAATGTTAAAACGCTTACTTGATATTATCATTGCTTCTGTAGCTCTGATTTTACTTTCTCCTTTATATTTATATGTCGCCTATAAAGTACGTAAAAATCTAGGATCACCGGTTATTTTTCGTCAGGTTCGTCCGGGTTTAAATGGTAAACCTTTTGAAATGATTAAATTTCGTACTATGACGGATGAGCGAGATGCTCAGGGTAATTTATTACCCAACGAACAACGTTTGCCAAAATTTGGAAAAATGCTGCGTGCAACAAGCCTAGATGAAATGCCAGAGCTTTGGAATGTGATTAAAGGTGATATGAGTATTGTTGGACCCCGACCATTACTCATGGATTATTTGCCATTATATAATGAAGAGCAAGCGAAGCGTCATAATGTACGTCCAGGCATGACCGGTTATGCTCAGGTAAATGGAAGAAACTCTATCAGTTGGGAAGAAAAATTTAAGCTTGATACATGGTATGTCGAAAACCGTTCCACTTGGCTTGATTTTAAAATTATGTTTCAAACAGTAAAAAAAGTTTTGATTAAAGAAGGTATTAATCAATCTGAGGAAGTAACCATGACTCGTTTTACTGGAAACAAAGATGAACAGTAATAAAATATTGTATGCTATTTATGGGGCAAGTGGCTTTGGTCGTGGTGTTATGCCTTTAGCTAGAAAACAATTGAGTCATCTAGCTGCACAAGATTATGAACTTGTATTTATTGATGATGGCGAAAACAGCGCCTTTATCAATGGCCATAAAGTATATAACTTTGAGGAATTTACAGAGTTACCTGCTCAGGAAAAATATGTTGCTATTGCAATAGCCAATAGTAAAATCCGAGAAAAGCTTGTCTTAAAGCTTGATTTATTAGGCATTAAAGCTTGGTCTATTTATGCAGATACAATGATTATGATGGATGAGGTAAATATAGGTGAGGGGGCTGTTTTATGCAACCATGTGCACTTTACCTCAAATATTCAAATTGGTAAGTATTTTCATGCCAATTATTTTAGTTATGTCGCGCATGACTGTGTGATTGGTGACTATGTCACTTTTGCCCCTGGTGTAAAGTGTAATGGCAATATTCATATTGAAGACCATGCCTATATTGGAAGTGGTGCTGTCATTAAGCAGGGTACCCCAGACCAACCGCTAGTTATTGGTAAAGGAGCTGTGGTGGGTATGGGAGCTGTTGTCACAAAAAGCGTACCACCCGGTGTAACTGTTATTGGCAACCCAGCGCGTATACTTGAAAAGAAGTAGTTTTTAATATTTAAAGAATCAGATTATTCCAGGATAAACCATGCTAAATACTGCCTTTGAACCATGGCCAAGCTTTACTCAACAGGAAGCAGATGCCGTATCTCAAGTATTGCTCTCGAACAAAGTAAATTACTGGACCGGGCAGGAATGTCGTGAATTTGAAAAAGAATTTGCCCGCTTTGCAGGGACTCAATATGCAGTGGCGCTGGCCAATGGTACAGTGGCGCTAGATGTTGCGCTTAAGGCATTAGGCATAGGCACTGGGGATGATGTGATTGTTACTTCACGTACATTCTTAGCATCTGCCAGCTCGATTGTGACTGCCGGGGCCAACCCGGTTTTTGCCGATGTAGAGCTCGATTCACAAAACATTTCTGCCCGTACCATTGAAGCGGTACTGACTCCAAATACCAAAGCCATTATTTGTGTGCATCTGGCCGGCTGGATGTGTGATATGGACCCGATTATGCAACTGGCAAAAGAAAAGGGTCTGTATGTGATTGAAGACTGTGCCCAAGCGCATGGTGCCATGTACAAAGGCAAGCCTGCCGGATCAATTGGACATATTGGTGCATGGTCGTTCTGTCAGGACAAAATTATGACTACCGGTGGCGAAGGTGGTATGGTCACCACCAATGATGAACAGCTCTGGAAAAAAATGTGGTCGTACAAAGACCATGGTAAAAATTACGACAGCATTTATCACAAACAGCACCCACCAGGGTTTCGCTGGTTACACGACTCTTTTGGCACCAACTGGCGCATGATGGAAATGCAAGCAGTGATTGGACGTATTCAATTACAGCGGATGCCAGAATGGACGCAAAAACGCACCGAGTATGCTCAACGTATTTTGAAGGCATTTCAGGACAGTCCTTATTTTAGTGTGCATTATCCGAACAGTGATTATGTCCATGCCAACTATAAGTGCTATGTACAGGTCAATACGGCACAGTTGCCAGAAGGTTGGTCACGTGACCGGATTATGGCGGAAATCAATGCACTGGGCGTGCCTTGCTTTAGCGGTTCCTGCTCAGAAGTGTATTTAGAACATGCATTTGATGGTACGCCATGGCGACCCGCCCAGCGTCTAGCCAATGCCCAGCAACTGGGTGAAAGCAGCCTGATGTTCCTGGTGCATCCAACCTTATCGGAAGATAATATTCGCACAACTGAACAGGCCATTGCTCAGGTGATTCAGCGTATATAATTCAATATACGCTACAATAATGTCATATAAAAAATGCATCAACTGATGCATTTTACAAACTGAGTTTAATTTGCAGTTTAATCATTCCAATATTAATAATTGAACTGAGCTGTACTATTCCTATTGAGAAGACACATCAAGTGAAATCCGTCATCCTACCTCTTGTCGAATCCCCCCGTGCTGCCAAATTGGCTTTTCTGGTCATTCTGGATTTCTGTGTATTTCCAGTCCTAATCTGGCTGTGTTATGCCATTCGTCAGTTTGACCTTGGTGCAGAGGTGGTGCCGAATATTCCGTTTGGTTCACTGTGGGTCAGTGCAATTGCGGTTATCCTGCTGTTTGTGTTCGGGGTGTATCGCTTTATTGTACGTACCTACAATGAAGTATTTATGGTCAAACTTGGTCTGGCGACCTTTCTGGCGGTGGCGGGACTCTATGCCTTGGCCTATTTAACAGATGCTTTTATTCCAACCTCAATTCCGCTGATGTTCGGCTTTATGATGTTCGCCTGGGTGTGGTTTAGCCGTGGGATCATCCGTTTTATTGTCCGTTCTTATGTGCAGGCGGGTATCCCAAAAAAACGCATCGCGATTTATGGGGCAGGTAATGCCGGTCAGCAGGTGGCCGCGACCTTAAACCGCTCTAATGAACATTTACCCATTTTCTTTATTGATGATAATCCGTCTTTAAGCGGACAGAATATCGGCGGTATTGATGTCTATTTGCCGGAAACAGCACTTAAATGTTTTGGCAAATTGCGGATTGATGAAATTTTAATTGCCCTACCCTCTGTGGGGCGTAGCCGCAAAAGTGAAATTGTTAAATTTCTGGAACCGGCACATTTAAAAATTACTGAAATTCCGGGCCTGACCAAACTGGTGGATGGTGAAATTCGCGTCTCCGATATTCAGGAAGTCGATATTATTGACTTGCTGGGGCGTGATCCGGTGCCGCCTGTAGCAGAGCTGCTGGAAAAAAATATTAAAGACAAAGTGGTGATGGTTACAGGTGCTGGTGGTTCAATTGGTTCCGAATTATGCCGTCAGATTATTAAAAACCAGCCACAGAAACTGGTGATTTATGAGCTGACCGAATTTGCCCTGTACAGCATTGATAAAGAGCTGCGTCTGGCATCAAATATCGAAATTATTCCGATTCTGGGTACGGTCCTGGATCAGGCTAAACTGGAACGGATTATTGAACAATATGCGGTGCAGACGGTCTATCATGCGGCGGCGTATAAGCATGTACCGCTGGTAGAATGTAACCCGATTGCCGGCCTGAAAAATAATGCAATTGGTACCGCTTTTAGTTTAAATGCAGCCGTCAAAAATGGCGTTGAAACCTTTGTGCTGATTTCAACCGACAAAGCGGTACGTCCGACCAATGTCATGGGTGCATCAAAACGTATGGCCGAGCTGTACTGTCAGGCCATGGCGGAAGCGCAGGATCAGACCCAGATCAGTATTGTACGTTTTGGGAACGTGCTTGGTTCATCGGGGTCTGTGGTGCCATTATTTAAACAGCAGATTGCCAAGGGCGGCCCGATTACTGTGACCCATCCGGATGTGACCCGTTTCTTTATGACTATTCCCGAAGCTTCACAGCTGGTAATTCAGGCCGGTGCCTTGGGTCATGGTGGCGATGTGTTCCTGCTGGATATGGGCGAGCCGGTACGGATTCAGGACCTGGCCCGTCAGATGATTGCGCTCAGTGGCCTGAAAGTTCGTGAAGCCGATAGTCAGGACGGCGATATTGAAATCCAGTACTCCGGTTTACGTCCTGGTGAAAAACTTTACGAAGAATTACTGATTGATGCTGATAATACCGAAGTGACGCAACACAGCCGGATTTTGCGTTCTTATGAAAAAATGTATCCTCTGGATGAGTTATTGCAGGTTTTTGAGCGCTTTAATGAGTTAACCGCAGTGCAATCGGATATTGATTGGGCATTAAGCCAGCTGGAGCACTATGTTGATGGCTATCAACGTGGTAAAGAAGTCAAAGTAAATTAAAATATTGAGATCAGGTTAAAGTATATGATTAAGAAGGCGATTTTACCTGTTGCAGGTTTGGGTACCCGTTTTTTACCAGCCAGTAAATCTATTCCCAAAGAAATGGTGACGGTGGTCGATCGTCCAGCGATTGAATATGTGGTGCGTGAAGCGGTTGCTGCCGGTATTGAACAGATTATTCTGGTCACGCATTCTTCCAAAGCGTCAATTGAAAACTACTTTGACCGTAACTTTGAACTGGAAACCACATTAGAGCAGAAGCAAAAGTGGGATTTGCTAAAAGAAATTACCGAAATTTTACCGCCACAAGTCAGCGTGGTTAGTGTGCGTCAGCCACAGCCACTGGGCCTGGGTCATGCGGTGCTGTGTGCCAAAGATATTGTCGGTGATGAGGCTTTTGCGGTATTACTGCCAGATGTGCTGGTCAAAGATCAGGCAGAAAAAAATGATCTGGCCTTGATGATTGAACGTTTTAATGCCACACAGGCGACGCAGATTATGGTTGAGGCTGTGCCGGAGCATCTGGTTGATCAGTATGGCATTGTGGATGTTGCTGCTGTGCCCGCAGAAGGCCAGAGTGCGGCCATGCAGGGCATTGTCGAGAAACCGGCGGTCGGTACTGCACCTTCTAATCTTTCCGTAATCGGGCGTTATGTATTGCCAGCCAAAATTATGCAGCTGTTGGCCACCACACCGAAAGGGGCCGGGAATGAAATCCAGCTGACTGATGCCATTGCTGCATTACAGCAGCTGGAAACCGTCGAAGCCTACCGCATGAAAGGCCAGACCTTTGATTGCGGCAGCAAACTGGGTTACTTAAAGGCGGTCTTGCATTACGGGGTGGACCATCCAAGTTTAGGTACAGCATTTAAACAGTTGATTCAAGAGCTTAAAGACTAATACGGGGCAGAGGTCAGCATGAAGGTTGCAGTTTTTGGTCGAACGCTTTATGCCGGGGTGATGGCGGCGCTATTGGCAGAATGTGGGCACAAGGTCTACTGGTGTGACATTTTCCAGCAAGATAGCCCGGAAGCGCCTGATTTTCAGGATGAGGCAGTCAACCGGCTGCTGCAGCAGCAACATGCGCAAGGTTTTCTGCATTACTGTAGCCTGAAAGAGCTGGGTCTGGAGATGGATGTTTATCTGTTTAGCCTGAATCCGGCAGAAGAGCCGCTGCTGATTGAACTGTTGCAGCAGCTCCAGCAGCGCCCGATCATTCATCCGAAACTGATGATCAATGCCTCGACCCTCGGCTTGCAGGGTACGGCACGTTTGAAACAGCTATTACCTGAAGATGACTGGGTGTATTTGCCGGATATGAGTCAGGAAGGTAATGCGCTGGCCAGTATCACCCAGGCGGAGCAGCTGACCGTGGGTTGTATGAACCCGCAGGTACAGAGCAAAGTGCAAGAGTTTTTACGTCCACTATTTCCACGCAAGCAGCAATATCTGTTTATGCCGGTGCTGGATGCAGAATTTACTAAGCTGAGTATTTCCGGCATGCTGGCAACCCGGATCAGTTATATCAATGACTTGGCTGTGGTGGCCGAAAAACTGGGCATTGATATTGAGCATGTGCGTCAGGGCATGGCCGCCGATAGCCGGATTGGCGCGTCCTATATGTATCCGGGCGCCGGTTTTGGCGGAGAAAACTTCTCGCATGATGTTTTAACCCTAGCCAATACCGTTTCAACCACCGGGGTCAAGAGCCAGCTTTTGGCCCAGGTCTGGGAAATTAACGAGCAGCAAAAAGAGCTGCTGTTTCGCAAACTGTGGAACTATTATCAGGGTGATTTAAAAGGCAAAACCATTGCCATCTGGGGTGCAGCCTTTAAGGAAAATACCTCACGCGTACACCATTCACCGATTCACGCCATGCTCAAGGCGTTATGGGCACAAGGGCTCACGGTTAAATTACACGATCCGCAGGCCTTGCCGGAAATTCAGGCATTGTATGGCGAACGCGATGATCTGATCTTGTGTCAGGACCAGTATGAAGCCGTCAAAGACAGCCATGCGCTGTGCCTGTTAACCGCCTGGAAACATTACTGGAGTCCGGACTATAAAACCCTGCTCAACAGTATGCAGCATCCACTAATTCTAGATGGACGTAATATCTATGATCCGCAATTTGTCAAAGCGCAAGGCTTTGCCTATATGGGAGTAGGACGCTAATGAGCAGTTCAGCAGCGGTACATACGCGTGATTCACTGTTATTGCAGTTACAGACTTTAAAAAATCATTTTGAACAGCGCCATTTAACCGATTTATTTGCACAGGATGCGCAGCGTTTTGAACACTTTTCTGTAGGTTTAAAATCGCTGGTTTTTGATTATAGCAAGCAGCGTATTGATGCCGAGGTGCTGGCACAGCTGATTCGCTTTGCTGAAGCACATGACTTATCGGGCTGGATCAACACCCTGTTTTCCACCGATACGATTAACTATACCGAACAGCGTGCAGCGATGCATTGGGCGCTGCGTTTGCCGGAACAGGACAGTACTCATCCGGAACTGGCGCAGCAGGTACAAACCCAGCTACAGCGTATGTATCAGCTGGTGGAAAAAATTCATGCCGGACAATGCCGCGGTGCGACCGGTGAAGTAATTCAGGATGTGGTCAATATTGGCGTTGGCGGTTCGGACTTGGGGCCTTTGATGGCGACTCAGGCACTGTCTGATTTTAAACATCCAAGTGCCAAGCCGTTGAGCGTACATTTTGTTTCGACCATGGATGGCAGCCAGCTCTCAGATTTACTGCACAAGCTGCGTCCGGAAACCACGCTGTTTATTATTTCCTCCAAGTCTTTTGGTACCATTGATACCTTGTCCAATGCACAAACCGTCCGTTTATGGCTGGAAAAAGCCTTGGGCAAACAGGCCCGTGTATTACAGCATCATTTTGTTGGGGTCTCGACCAAGCCCGATAAAATGACCGCATGGGGCATCGCGCCAGAAAACCAGTTCCTGCTGTGGGATTGGGTCGGAGGCCGTTATTCACTCTGGTCCTGTATCGGCTTGCCAATTGCGCTGATTATTGGCGTGGAAGGTTTTAAAGCCTTTCTGGCCGGGGCCTATGCGGTGGATCAGCATTTCCAGACCGCGCCATTTGCACAGAATATTCCGGTGTTGATGGGCTTATTGGGTATCTGGAACAATAATTTTCTGGATATTCAGACCCATGCGGTTTTGCCCTATGATGGCCGCTTAAAATATTTTGCCTCTTATCTGCAGCAGCTAGAGATGGAATCGAATGGTAAATCGATTCAGCGCAGTGGCGAAGCGGTCGAACTGGATACCTGTCCAATTGTTTGGGGAGAAGTCGGACCGAATGCCCAGCATGCGTTTTATCAGCTGCTGCATCAGGGCACACAGGCGGTCAGCTGTGATTTTATTGCCCCAGTCAAACGCTACAATGCCAACCAGTTTACCTATGCAGAAAGTGCAGAGGCGCTGGTCGAGCAGCACCATCTGGCCCTGTCTAACTGTCTGGCACAATCACGCTTACTGGCTTTTGGTAATCAGGCGCTAGATCAGGCCGAGCTGGGCAGTCTGCCACCGTATAAGCAATATGCCGGTAATCAGCCGAGTTCAACCTTTTTAATCCAGGAATTAAATCCATATAGCTTGGGGATGCTGATTGCCTTGTATGAGCATAAGGTGTTTGTCCAGTCGGTGATCTGGAATATTAACCCCTTTGATCAGTGGGGCGTGGAAAAGGGTAAGGAAATTGCCAATCAGCTGTTGCCAATTTTAAATGGCCAGCAGCAGGATGTATCGGCACTGGATGCTTCGACACAGGGTTTATTACATATTTTATTAGGAAAATCAGATGGCTAATATTCTGGTCACCGGTGGCGCCGGTTATATTGGTTCGCATACCTGTCTGGAGCTGCTCAATGCCGGGCATCAGGTGGTGGTGCTGGATAATTTGTCGAACAGTTCGGCAGAATCATTACAACGGGTACAAGCCCTCACCCAGAAAAGTCTCCATTTTATTGAAGGTGATATTCGGGATGGTGCCGGTCTGGATCAGCTGTTCCAGCAGCACAAGATTGATGCGGTGATTCATTTTGCCGGTCTTAAAGCGGTGGGGGAAAGTCAGCAAATTCCACTGGCTTATTTTGAGCATAATATTGCGGGTTCTATCAGTCTGGCGCAGGCAATGCAGCGCGCAGGGGTGTTTAAACTGGTCTTTAGTTCCTCTGCAACGGTGTATGATGAAGCTAATACCTCTCCTTTAAATGAAGAAATGCCAACGGGGATGCCAAGCAACAATTATGGCTATACCAAACTGATTATTGAACAGTTATTGGAAAAACTGGCAGTTGCTGATGAGCGCTGGTCAATTGCCTTATTACGTTATTTTAATCCGGTTGGTGCGCATAAAAGTGGCCAGATTGGTGAAGATCCGCAAGGCATTCCAAATAACCTGATGCCTTATGTGACCCAGGTGGCTGTCGGTCGTCGTGAAAAGCTTTCAATCTTTGGTAGCGATTACGATACCGTCGATGGCACAGGCGTCCGCGATTATATCCATGTGGTGGACCTGGCCAATGCACACTTATGCGCACTGAATAACCGTTTAAATGCCCAGGGCTGTCGTGCCTGGAATATTGGAACCGGAAACGGGATTTCCGTGTTACAGGTGAAAAATACCTTTGAACAGGTCAATGGGGTACAGATTCCATTTGAACTGGCGCCACGCCGGGCGGGCGATGTGGCAACCTCTTTTGCAGACAATCGGCGTGCTATTGCCGAGCTAGGCTGGCAACCGCAGTATGGTCTGGAAGATATGCTGGCCGATAGCTGGAACTGGCAAAAACAGAATCCAAATGGCTATCGTTAAGTAGGTTCAGATCCTCGTACAATAAAAAAATGGAGCATTTATGCTCCATTTTTTATGTTAAGCCTGAATCAAACGGGTCAATTCATCGACATAGTCTTGCATTGGTTTGGGTTGCTGGTCACGGCGGCTTTCAATATTCAAACGTAACAAAGGCTCGGTATTGGAGGCACGCACATTAAAACGCCAGGCGCCAAAATCCAGACTTACGCCATCGGTCTGATCAATGGCCGGGTTCTGATCGGCATAGTGCTCAAAGATCTTTTGAATGGTGGCTTGGGTATCCGCCACTTTAAAATTAATTTCACCTGAGCATGGGAACTTGGCAATCATCTCTTCAACCAGACTTGATAAAGATTGACCGGTTTCAGACAGTACCGCAATCGCCAGTAACCACGGAATCATGCCGCTATCACAATAGGCAAAGTCACGGAAATAGTGGTGGGCACTCATCTCCCCGCCATAAACCGCATTGTGCTCACGCATCACATCTTTAATAAAAGCATGTCCAGATTTGGACTGAATTGCTTCACCCTGATACTGTTCCACCACATCAAAAGTGTTCCAGACCAGACGCGGATCATGCACAATTTTTTCACCGGACTGTTTCAACAAGAAGGCTTGGGCTAACAGACCCACGATGTAATAGCCTTCAATAAACTGGCCTTTTTCATCAAACAGGAAGCAGCGGTCAAAGTCGCCATCCCAGGCAATGCCCAGATCTGCACCATGCGCCAGTACTGCCTCGCGGGTGCTGTCGCGGTTTTCTACCAGAATTGGATTTGGAATGCCATTCGGGAATGTACCATCTGCTTCATGATGAATTTTGACAAACTCCACCGGAACATTCAGGGCCTTGAATTTATCTTCAATTGCATCAATCACATGACCGGCAGCACCATTGCCGGCATTCACCACCAGCTTCATTGGGCGAATCTTGGCCGGATCAATATAGGTCATCAGATGATCTACAAATTCTGGCAGAATATTGTAGGATTGCGTGGTTCCTTTGACTGCAACTTCGGTAAATGTACCGGCTTCGGCTAAGGCCTGAATTTCTTTTAAGCCAGTATCGGCACTGATTGGACGTGCATTTTCGCGGACCAATTTCATGCCGTTATAGTCCATCGGGTTGTGGCTTGCCGTGATTTCGATCCCACCTTGAACATCTAGATGAAAGGCACCGAAATAGACTTCTTCAGTCCCCGTCATACCTAAATCTAATACATCAACACCCGCATCATTCAGACCTTTGATGGTGGCTTGTTTTAAATCTTCACTGCTGAGACGGATGTCGCAGCCCACAACCACTGTTTTAGGTTGATAAATTTGCCCATAGGCACGGCCAATTTTATAAGCAATCTCTTCATTGAGTTCTGTACCAAGTTTGCCGCGAATGTCATAGGCTTTAAAACAAGTAAGTTGTGTCATCTAAATTCTCGAAATAATTCCTGCGAAGTAAGGAAGGTATGATTATAGAAGGAAAATCGCTCCTATATGCCAAGATACTGTTTAACCTTTATATTGATTTTACCTTTGCTAAGATTCGTTGAGCCCAGTCAGCGTAATAATTTACATCTTCTAGTTGTTTCTGTTTAGAAGGATGATTAATTGTAGTAAAGGCAGTAATACCTCTTATCTCAGATAGAAACTTTTTAGGCCAACTGAGTGATTGAGACAGTATCGAATTGTTTAATATATCCAAATCTGTCTCAATTAATCGTTGAGTTTTTTCTTCATATGGGAGTAATAAGGTGGAGATATTTTTTTTACCATCTGAAGTATCAATTTCACACAAATAAAATTGATGGTTATTTTCTATATTAAAAATTTTATAGACATAAAAGTAGCGTAATTGATTGTTTGCAAACTTATGGCCTCTGAAACGTTTATATATTTTAAAAGGTGAGTTCTTGATTTCTTTGGTTTTATATCCCTTTTCTTCAATTTGCTCCAATAGTTTAATCAAGTCTTTATAAGTGACTCGCTCTAGTTGAATTTCTGATTCTGTTGTAAATCCAGACACTGTACCCTCTATATCTCCTTCTCCACCAGCAAATCCTTCTTCTTGATTTTGATCTTTATCCATTTGCTTTCGTCTTTTACGTACTACAGTTTTAGCAGGAGGTGTCTCTAAAGAAATTTTTAATTCTTCAATTGTATAAATTTCTCCAGGTAGGTTTCTTAGCTTGGCCAGTAGTTTATCGATATCTGCCTCAGCATTTTTATTCAATTTCTCTTTAGGTTGACTCGCTGGTTTTGGTTTGTTTGAACCTTGCCCTTGAGCATTTTTGACCTGTTGTATGATTTTTTTTGAAGTGAAATGAAATTGAATAGGACGGTTGATAGCTGTATCAAGATTTTTGAAAGATGTAATGCGCTCAATTCTGTAAATACCTGTTTCTTTATCATAAATTCCATCTACTGTTAGATCAATTTTTTTAAGATCAGGCACTTCCATGTCAAAATTAAAACTTTTAGCGCCTTTTTGATCAATAATTGTTTTCTGATAAATACTAAGGAAGGCTTTATTTAAATCAGGCTGTAATAAAATTAAAGCGAGCTTCTTCAAAAAATGAGGATCAGAGACATCTGCGTTCATAATTTTTTTGTTTTTTGCTATATTAATATGAATAGCCTTTTCATCATTTCTATCCACTAAAACATCGGTTGAATAATTTTCTGCAAAAAGTGCCGCCCGAATTAAATAAGGATGAGAGAAAAATAAATCGCGGGCCAAGATAAGCTTAGGTATTTGAATAGTAATATTTTTCTTTAAAACTGTTGAGTAGTAATTAAATTCAAAACATATCCGGCCTTCATGTATTTTTTGATCCTCACCCTCCGGTAAAATAATAGTTCTAAATGTTGTGAAATTTACATGTTCAAGTGTGTGAGTGAATAATTTTGTAGGAGAGGCATCAATTTGGGTTCTATAGCGGTATAGAAGAACACTCTCAATCGGTAATTTAAGTTGAATAGGACGGTTAATAATAGGGTTAAACAAATGAGTATCAATATCAAACCGAGTTTGACCGCGTCGACTAATTTTTGTCGCAGTATAGTAAATCATCTCTTTTGGTAAAAAGTCGGTTGAACAATCACTCATTTTTTATTTCTTCCCAAATATTATTAAAAAATCGACGTGCTTCTGGCGTTAATCGCTGCTCACTTAATCCTGATACACGTAAAAAAACACTCGGTGGATAGTATTTATTCTCAGTTTGTTGACGAATATATGTTCGTGTCAGACGACGTATTTGATAACAATCCACCGACTCAGCGTAGCGCTCCAAAAATGCTTTGGTCAACGGCAGAAAATGCCAGTTTTTTTCAATTAGGCTGACATGCCCAAGTTGTTTAATTAAAAACTTTTTGGTCCATTGTGGGGAGTCTAAGTCTTCTAATAATTCATCACGTATTTTAATCAATTGTTTCATAAACTGACGATCCCGAATACTCCAATCGACACGTGGTTTGGGTAGAGAGAGTGGTGTCATGATAGCGGTTTGATTGATTTGTAACAGCCAATCTTTATGATTGCGATATAAACGTGCGTACAGTGCACCATCATGTTTACGAGCTAGTTTGACTGACATATCCTGAATCAATTGTATCCATTTCAGTTGATCATCTGACAGGACTTGGTAAGTCTTGTGTTTTACAGTGACAGGAATGGCTTGTTCCTCTATACCTACTGTCGCTAGATCCAAATACTGTTGGTATGTATAAATAGGACTTTGTTCGGGAACAAGTGCCTTTAATACGATGAGATGCTCAAGATAAGAAAATGCTTTACGATGTTTTCTACAGATATTCTTGAGCCAGCAGTTCTCAGAGCTCAGATCACCTAATTGATAATATTGAAGAAAACTTTCGCCCCAATAATCGACAACAAGCTGACGGACTTTTTCGTAATTGATATTTTTTTGACCTGACAGTAAGTCTCTGTCTTTCAATAGATTGAAGTAGGCATTTGATAAAATCGAAACATCTTGTACTGCATTATGGCTAGATTGAATAAGTAGATCCTCGATTATTTTTGCTAACTCTAGATGACGCTTTAAGTCTTGTGAATTAATAAAAAGTTGTGAGGAGTCAATAAGGACATTTAAATGAGCATTATAAAATCTTCGGTCTAGCCCATTGCAAGGAACAGAGCTGACAAAAAGGGCAGATTCATGCTTTATACAATATTCATATCCTGTAATCTGCCAGCTACGTTTCCAATACACTTCACCATATTGTTCCATCTGTTCTTGCCAACAATGCGGACAGAACCGAAAAAAATTCACAGATTTGATTCGCGACGCATTTTTTCCCAACTTGGTATGTAATGATTGATACTGTTCACCCTGTAATACATGTACAGCATAACGCATCACTGTATCAGGTTGAAATGGTTGATAAATTGGTAATAAGGTGTGGTGGTTGATTAAATAGAGTGCATCATAGCAATCGGGTAAATAACTAGCCAATTTTCCTATATGAGATGGTAAATCGTAAGTTGGCGTCAAATTTCTATTATTGAATAATTCTTCAGTAAGGTATTTGGGACTTAAAATTCCATTGTGAATAGCATAACGTGCAATCACGCTGTAAATTAACTCATCTGGATATGGTATTGGAAAATTTGAAATCATAATACACTTACTCTCTATTTTTTGTTTAATGCAACACAGGAGAGGTGGGATCAAACAAATAGTGAGATGATTTTAATAGCTCATAAACATCTACTTCCTTTTCTTGTGCTTGACTGAAAAAATTCCGTAAGTCATTGGCTTCAGTGCTCTTCCATTCTTCTGCTTTCATGACTTTGCGTGATGTTCTTGGTTTTCTTACCGAAGTTGTGGTCTGAGGCTGGTCCAATTTATCTTTTGCTACAGAGCCGTCTAATACTTCCAGAATATGCTGGAGTAGTACCTGTAAGTTCTCGTTTGGATATTTTTTTAATGCAGAAGTGACATGCAGATCTATTGTAGCAGCGGGGTGACCTAAGGCCGTTAGCATACCTATAAGTGTGGAATAATGTGGTCCTAGATCTTTACGCTGTATTTCCGTTTTTAATGCAGCTTTTAAACGGTGTTGTTCAACATATTCCTCAATTTGAACTTGAGGGATAGTTAAGTCAGAATACCGTGCAATACGTGTGGGGTTGCCTGAGCGGAGTGCATCCAAAATATCGTGGACTGGCTGTAATTGTTCTTCGTAGACTTTTTTAAAAAGTTCAGATGTAATTTTTTCCAGACCAATGGTGATTGCATGAATCTGCACCAAGCAGAACAGTTTAACCACTAAATCTGGAATGCCCTGCGTATAATAATACCAAGTGTTTCTTAATTCATCGGTCAGTTCAGCTGGTTGTTGAACCCATTGATATTGCCACAGCTTGTTGGTGAAAGCATACCATTCAGAAATGATCATTTGATCAGGGGTGCTAGGATCGGGAGTGGGTACTTCATTGCGCATAGGTTCCCAGATTAAAGAGCCTAATCCCGCACTGCGTCTAGCTGATCTTAAGTCTTCTTGCAGAATTTCATTGGCTTTGGGTGTCCCAATCATCACAATTGGAATGGATGCCACATTCACAAGGGTGACAAAGAAATTAAGAATGATTTCAGCCCCGCCAGATTTTTTTGTATTCAAATGCTGGATTTCATCAATGATTAAAAGTCCAATTGAATAATTATTTGCGATAATTTTCATCTGCTGCAGCATGGCATTCACATTTAAGCGACTTCTGGTGAAACGATGCTCGAAGTTCGTATCTCCTAATGCTAAATCTACTGCTCTAAAAAAGTTTGAGCATAAGTTTTTTAAAGAGCTGTCATGTGGACAATCAATTTTAAGGTAAACAATTTGTTTTAATCCCAGCTCTCTATGTTCAATCACTTGCGGGTAATAACGCAAAATTTTGTTCATTGTCGTTGTTTTACCGCTTCCCGAACATCCTATAATTGACATGCTGGTTGCAGTCGACTCTGGAGGTGCATAGCGGTAAGAGCTTTCATTTGATGGTTCTAGTTGCTGAAAAGCAGCGTGTAAATGTCGATGTCTATCCCCATTAGTGATGTTTCTACTCACATAACCTTGCCGAATCATAATAGAAATTTTTTGCTCAAGGGATAGATGTTTGGTCAGTGGTTGAAAAAAATCATGAGGCAATTGAGCAATCAGATGGATTCTTTCGGGTTGGGGCAAGAAACGCTGCTCTGGAATAAATTTCAGTTTCCCTCGTAGGTGTTTAATGACCGACTTAGTGTCAAGGATAGGCGGTAATTGAGTAATAAGAGGATTATCCCCATAGATGTCTTCTATTGATGTGTTGACCGCGAGTTCATTATTATTCATTCTTCATCGTCCTCTTCAAATAATTGTCTCATTAAGTCTGGTTGACTGGTCAAATCCAGATTGCTGCTGTGAGATGGGGGTGTTGGAGTATTGTCTTGGTTGGAATGGATAGTCCGGATAGAATTGACGGACCTATTTTGGAGATGTTCCTCACGTTCCACCTGAATTGCTTCTTGTTTGTTCTGACGAATATCCCGAGTACGTTGTGCTTTAGAAAGTTGGTGAACTCCTGCTTGAGCCTGCCGGCTCTGTGCTGTGTGGATGATTTTGTCAGTAAAATCCTGTAATTCACTAATGGCTACAGACTTTAGTTGTGAATGTTGTTTTTCAACAGTTTTGATTGCTTTTTGAATTTGTTCAGCTTCCCACCAGGTCAGATGCTGATATTGACGTGAGGCATCACTTAAGTGCGCTTCCCAGTATTCCAACTTATTTTCATCAAAGAAAACATAAATGGTATTTACTGAGTATGGGTCAAAACCAATCCGCAACTTTTTCGGGCGGGATTTGGTCGTGTTACGAATAAACCAGCCTTGTTGATGCATTTCCAGACATTGATAGAGTAAGCCTTTGACTTTAAGTCCCTTGTCACTTAAGGAGGCGTCGGTCCTAGGTAACAAGCCAACATATAGTGATTTGTTATCCACTTGTCTTAACATCCCAGTACGGTGCTGTAGACCCCACTGCCAGAGCTTAAGGGGGGTAGAAGGCAGGTCAGTCGGCATATCGGCACTACGATCGTATTTCGTCAAAATATCAAAATTATTGCGTAACAAGACGCAGCTTAAGATGATTTTTCTGAACTCTTCCAGAGTTAGACAAGCTTCTAGTCGATAATCATGTCCGCCTTTCTTTTTTTCCTTGAATCCAGAAACAACACCAATATTCTCGTAGGATTTAAAGCGTGACTGAATGATTCCAAAAGCCCTCTCCACAATACCTTTGGCATCGCTTCGATACGGTGGCGCATTTTCAATACGAACAGAAAAGTTTTTTTCAAGAAGTTCAATTTGATAGCCAATTAGTTCACCGCGGTCTGCAAGTATGGCACCAGGTAAACCATAAATAGGCCAGTCTTCTGGTTGTATTTGCAAGCCATAACTCTGACAGAATGTCACTTTATCTTGGATTGCAACGCTGAGGCATTGTATAGCTGTGTTAAATGAACTGTTTTCCATACCGACATAAAGTCCAGTAATCATCCTGCTGAATACATCGATAACAATATATACGGTAGGTCGGCCAATAATCTGTGATGGATCTCGTGATGATACTAGATAGATGTCAGCGACTGTTGAATCTATCTCATAACGTGCACCAGGACCATTTGCTTGCTTGGTCGCTGTTGAAGTCAGAGGTTTGTGATCTTTCAGGGTTTTCTGATTCTTCAGAATTTCCTTGGAATTGTTCTTATTTCTATATCGCGTATTATAAAAGTAGTAGAATTGAGCATACGTTGGAATATCTCCAGCTTGCACTTGATGAAAGTGCTTGGAAAATAAATTTTTAAACCGAAGATAAGTTTCGTTAATGGATTGTTTTTTGACAGGAACTAAATACTCTTCGATGGCTTTCTTAAAATATAATTCAACCTGTTCAGTAACATTCTTACCTTCATTTGATTCATAGATGCGTGGTCTGCCAATTTTTTTATCACCTATCGTTCTTTTTTGGCCTTTTCCACCTGAGTTTTCATAGTCCGGTACCAAAGCATTTATCGTTTGACCACGCTGCCAGTAGCGTCTTAGGAGTCGTAGAATTTTATTAATTGATACTTCTTTCTCTAGATGTAGAGTTTTAATTTTTGCAGTCCTGATTTTTGCATTGATAAGAACTTGTTCATCATTAATTAAATCTTGAATAATTGAAAAGTTTTCCTCTCTTTTTTTGAGTTGAATAGAATCTTCACTCAAGTTTAATCGTTTTAAGTATTCATAAGGATCTTGTGCTGGTATCAGGCTTTGATCATCTGAGAGAGTTTGAAGTTCCTTAGACAAAATGAGTTCAGGAAAAGCATTTTTATTATCAATAGAAATCCATACCGTATACTGCGGTAGGAATTTGAGTATTCGGTATTGTGTTGAATTCAAGATGTAAACTGAATTAATTAGTTGCATGGACTGTATTCTCATTCTGGAGCAAATTACTTGCATGAATATCAGAGAGTTTAAGCTCCAAGTACGAAATTTCTAAATTAAATTGCAGTATTCGCAGTGCAAATAGTTTTCTGAACAATGCGAGCGTCGTTCCGATACCCATTTTTTGAGTTTGGTCAAAATGCTTACAAAATTGGATTAATGAGCTTTGAGGGTACTGGCTAATTTCTTCCATAAAATAAACTGCTAGATCGATCATGTGATTTGTTATTTCAAGGTCATTTTTTTCTACATACAACCATTTAATGTTCTCTAGTACCGTAGCAGGAATGTCTTTTTCAGTAATCAACTTGAACGGCGTATTGTGCTCTTCTTCCCAGTAGCGACGTTTAATTTCTAATGACTCAATAACATGAGCTTTATTCAGATCTTTGCTGTAAAGAGTGTCAAGGGCTATAGAAAACTTACCAAAATCAACTAAAAAATCTGAAGATAGGGTAAAAGGTATATAGTCAATCGACACTTTTTTCATTCGGAAACGAGAACAGATGGAGTTAAGATCATAGAT
Organism: Acinetobacter sp. YH12251; assembly: GCF_013417465.1. Taxonomy (NCBI): domain Bacteria; kingdom Pseudomonadati; phylum Pseudomonadota; class Gammaproteobacteria; order Moraxellales; family Moraxellaceae; genus Acinetobacter; species Acinetobacter sp. YH12251. The sequence continues at coordinate 62,359 of NZ_VPDZ01000015.1, forward strand.
ATCCAAAGGATAATGCTCGCGAATATCTGTAACGTTCTGATTCCAGTCAAGCAGTAAAAAGGTAGATAGCTCTAGATCAGAAAATAAGTGATGAAGACGTTTACTGACACGGCCTTGTACTCTGTGAGAGCGACCAATTGAACTGAAGTTTTGAACAGTTTTACAAGGTTTATAATCGCGTCCATGGCCCTGGCCATACCCTTCTGTTACTAGTTCTTCATAGTTTTTTATAATTTTTGCCATACAGAAGACCTGTGGGTTTTGGTGGATAATTAATCATATCTGAAGCGGGTTAATTTTGTATTTAGCAAAAACATACAAACTTAAATATATTTATATACAAACAAAATTTTATAATTTTTATTTAATTATTTATTTAATTCAGCAACTTAATAATTAATATGGTATTTTAATACTCAATTAATGAGTTTAAAAAAACGTTGATGATAGGCAAAAGTATTCAAATTACATCTTAGTAAACATCGTTGCATATTCTTATGTAAACCAATTGCATATTCAGACTCAAACCCGACCATTCATTCTGGTTCATAGTAAAATGCTTATTTTCTATTCCAAATATTTTAGAACAAAATATGTAAATTTGGATCTTAAAGTACTACCTTAATCTGCTATAATTTGTACATCATTATGATGTACAAATTGGTGGAAAATATGGCTAACTTAGCAACAGAACGAATCAATGTTCGTTCAACCGTAGATGCAAAGAATGTAATTGAGCAAGCTGCGAATTTATTGGGTCTTAGTGTGAGTTCCTTTATGATCCAATCCTCATTTGAACGAGCAAAAGAATTACTTAAATCTAATCACGAGTTAAAAGTAAATAATGCTGATCGTGATATGTTAATGAATTTGCTTGAAAATCCACGCCCTGCAAATGAAGAGATGAAAAATTTAATGAGTTTATTGGATGAAAATTGAGGTTTTACAAGCCCATCATCAGAAAAAATCATTTAATTGTGGGCAAGATGATTTAAATAAGTTCATAAAACAATACGCATCCCAACATCAGAAATCAGGAACAAGTAAAACCTATGTTGCTATTGATGATGCACAGGTGAGGGGATTTTATTGTCTATCAAGTACCTCTATAGGATTTGATGGGGTTGATGCTGTTCTCACTAAACGATTACCTCGTTATCCCTTACCTTGTGTGGTTGTGGGTCGCTTTGCCGTTGATCAAGCAGCACAGGGGCAAGGAGTTGGAAAAGTACTTTTAGCACATGCTCTTAAACAAGTTTCAAAAGTTGCTCAAATTATTGGCGTAAATTTTGTTGTAATACATGCTAAGGATCAAAAAGCTATGGAGTTTTATCAGCGGTTTGGCTTTATCTCATTAACATCAAATCCATTAACATTAATATATCCAGTGAATGAAATACCTCATTTTAAATAAGGTGGGCTGCTAGTAACAGGAATAGCTAATAGACTTATTCAGAGTTTGCACATAGTTCCTTATCCCTTATTTTGCTTTATGACCAAATACTGCGTCTAATTATGGTAATTTAATTAAGTTTGTTTTATTTTTTATCTTAAGTTGTTGATATATCTTATTCATTGTTTTTTATTTTTAAAATTAAGTTTGTATTAATATTTACTATCTTTAATTCTAGATGAAATTAAGTTTGCATAATATTCTTCCGCATTTAAAATGCGAATTCTTGCGCAGAAAGGCGAAGCATACTTTAAATAAAAATGAAATTTTTTCAAGGTGAGGTCAAAAAGGAATGCTTTTTGAATCTAGGGTGAGATTTTTATATATCTATCTAATTGAATATATTAGTAATAATTTTATATTTCTGGTTTGACTCTAATTTGAATTTAATTATATTAAAAACCCTGTAGACTTGGTGAAGAATCACTGGTTCTACAGGGTGGGGGGTTATTCGTTTACTTCATTAATATCCAAACTTAAATAATTAAATCTAAACTTAATTATTTGGTACAAACTTAATTATACGAACACAATTCCAGCCCTTGATCAAAAATTATTATTCCACCGTCACGGATTTTGCCAAATTACGTGGCTGATCGACATCTGTTCCACGCAGCACTGCAACATGGTATGAGAGCAGTTGTACTGGAATGCTATACACAATTGGTGCCAAGATTTCATTCACACTTGGCACATAAACCACGTGTTGACGATCTTTCGCTTTGATCCCGCTATTTTCATCTGCAAAGACAAATAACTCACCACCACGCGCTTGAACTTCTTCCATGTTCGATTTGAGTTTGTCCAACATGTCATCTTGTGGAGCTAGAATCACCACAGGCATGTCGTTATCCACTAAAGCCAATGGACCATGTTTTAATTCACCAGCCGCGTAGCCTTCTGCATGGATGTATGAAATCTCTTTAAGTTTTAAAGCACCTTCAAGGGCGATAGGGAACTCAGTTCCACGACCCAAGAATAGGCAGTGATTTTTTTCAACAAATAATTCTGATAGACGTAGAATCTCAGCATTATTTTGTAAAGTATCTAAAATCACTTTCGGTGTATGCCAAAGCGCTGCAATAATTTCAGAGACACGGTCATTTGAAATGCTTTGCTTAATTTGACCAATTTTCAATACCAATAGCATCAATGCCGCAAGCTGTGTGGTAAAGGCTTTAGTCGACGCAACACCAATTTCAGGGCCTGCGAGTGTTAACAAACTGTAGTTGGTTTCACGTACCATCGACGAGGTTGCCACGTTGCAAATGGTCATGGTGGTGATATTCAAGCTTTTCGCTGCTGCACGTTTTTGCGTATCACGCAGTGCAGCTAAAGTATCGGCTGTTTCACCTGATTGAGAAATACAAACATACAGTGTGTTATTCACAATCACAGGCGAGCGATAACGGAATTCACTGGCAATTTCGACTTGGCAAGGTACATCGATCAGTTGTTCAAACCAATATTTGGCAATCATGCCGGCATGGTAGCTGGTACCACATGCGATGATTTGCACTTGTTGAATTTGGCTGAAATCTTGAGCTGCATTGGCAAGGAAATCATCACGAAGCGCATTACCATTTAATGCTTGTGAAATCGTTTGCTTAATCGCTTCAGGCTGCTCATAAATTTCTTTGAGCATATAGTGTTTATATTCACCTTTTGAAGCATTGCTTACAGTCGCATCAAGCTCTTTGATTGGACGATTCACCAATTTACCATCGACGAATACTTCAATAGTATTACGTGTCAAACGTGCAATATCACCTTCTTCAAGGTAGATAAAACGGTTGGTAATTGGTAAAAGTGCCAATTGATCCGAGCTAATAAAGTTCTCGCCAATACCGACACCAATCACGAGAGGTGAACCTTCACGCACCGTGATTAATTCATCAGGATGGTCTGTATGTACGATACCCAGTGCATAAGCACCTTTGAGTTGAGGTACGACACTTTTAACCGCTTCTAAAAGACTCGGAGTGGTTTTTAAAGCGTCATTGACTAAATGTGCAACAACTTCTGTATCTGTTTGTGAGGTAAAAACATAACCAAGCGCTTCAAGATCATCTTTAAGTTCTTGATAGTTTTCAATAATACCGTTATGAACAACAGCCACATTGCCTGAAATATGCGGATGGGCATTATTTTCAGTTGGTTTACCATGGGTTGCCCAGCGCGTATGTGCAATACCGACCGAACCTGCGATATCTGCTTCTTCAACGGCTTGTTCAAGATTTGCAACTTTACCTACGCGACGTTCACGTAGAACATGGCCTTTATTAATCAGCGCTAAACCCGCAGAGTCATATCCACGATATTCAAGACGCTTTAAGCCTTCAATTAAAATATTGGTAATACTACGTTCTGCAACGCCACCGACAATACCACACATAATTTAATCCTCTTATTTCTTCAATTTTTGGGGACGTTGATAGTTTTCTTTGGCAAATTGCTTCGAACGTTCTACCGCAAGGCTATTGTCTGCCACGTCACGTGTAATGGTTGAGCCAGCACCCACTGTTGCACCATGACCAATGGTGACAGGAGCGACTAATGAGCTATTTGAGCCGATGAAGGCTGAGTCACCGATAATGGTTTTAAATTTGTTTGCGCCATCATAGTTGCAGGTAATGGTGCCTGCGCCAATGTTTGAACCTGCACCGACTTCTGCATCACCTAAATAAGTAAAGTGGTTGGCTTTTGAGCCTAACCCGACAGTGGTATTTTTAACTTCAACAAAGTTACCAATATGTACTTCTGCAGCTAATTTTGCGCCAGGGCGTAAACGTGCAAATGGACCGATTTGAGCGTCTTCACCAACAATGGCACTGTCAAAAACGCTATATGATTGAACTTTAGTGCCTGCCGCAATCTTGGAGTTTTTAATGATACAACCTGCACCAATTTCAACGTTATCACCGAGTTCAACATCACCTTCAATAATCACGTTGATATCGATACGGACATCTTGACCAACAGTCAGTGTGCCACGTAAGTCGAAACGTGCAGGATCAATCAGGTGAACGCCTTGTTGCATCAGTTGTTTAGCTTGGAATGCTTGAAATTCACGCTCAAGGGCTGCCAATTGTACGCGGTCATTGACACCTTCCACTTCGAATGCACGCTCTGGTTCAACAGATGCCACTTCGAGACCGTCGGCAATCGCCATGGCAACGATATCGGTCAGGTAATATTCACCTTGCGCATTATTATTGCTTAATTTTGGTAACCATTCATGCAATTTGGCATTGCTTACTGCATAAATACCGGTATTAAATTCTTTGATTTTACGTTGTTCTTCAGAGGCATCTTTGTGTTCAACAATAGCTTGAATTTTGCCATTTTCACGTACAATACGACCATAACCTGTCGCATCATTAACCGTTAAAGTTACTAAGCCAATACCTGTTTGAGTAGATGCATCTAATAGTTTTTGTAATGTTGCTTCAGTGATACAAGGCACATCACCTGAGAGAATCAAAGAAATCCCAGTTTTTGCGAGAACAGGGAGAGTCACTTTGACTGCATGGCCTGTACCCAATTGTTCTGCTTGTTCAACCCATTTGACATTTTCATGTGCAAACGCGTTTTGAACCAATTCACCGCCATGCCCATAGATGGTAATTATTTCTTCTGCATTTAATTTTTTCGCAGTGTTGATGACATGGCCGAGTAAAGGTTGTCCTGCGAGTGGTTGTAATACTTTGGGTAAACGAGAACGCATACGTGTCCCTTTACCTGCAGCAAGAATAATAACGCTAGTAGACATGTTTAATCCTAGGTGTTTCTATTACATAGACAAAATATAAAAATAAATACAGATGCAAAGCGCAGCCCAAAGGCCCGCAATAATATCGTCAAACATGATGCCAAAGCCACCACCGACTTGACGGTCAATGACACGAATAGGCCACGGTTTCCAGACATCAAATAAACGGAATAAAGCAAAACCAATCAATGCCCAAGTCCAGCTCATTTGCCCAAGATATAAAATTGGGAGGAAGGTAATGGACTGACCGGCAAATTCATCCCATACGATGCGGCCATCATCATGAACACCCATGACTTTGGCGGTTTGACCGCAAATATAGATCCCAATAATCGACATGATGATCATGACTATAATGGAGTTGAAAAAGCCGATTGCAAGCCAACCTGGAATAAACAACAAAGCAAAAGCAGAGCCAAAGGTGCCCGGTGCTTTGGGTGCAAGACCCGAGCCAAATCCCACGCCACAAAAGGCGATGACTCGGTTAAACCAAGACATGGATTTAAAGTTAATGGCTGGCTTATGCAAAATGCTGGTATCCCTTAAATTTTATGACTTGGTCCACACCGTGGTTGTTATAACGGATTCCCAAATTTGGGGTGATTTGACCGATTTTACTAATGTTTACATCTAATTTTAGTTGCAGAAGTTTTTGATAATTCTGCGGACTTATTGTAAAGCATAACTCATAGTCATCTCCACCCGCGAGGGCGTATTGCCACTGCTTTTCTTGTTGTAATTGTTTTACATCGTGATCGATAGGAAGTTGATCTAATTCAATTTCTGCACCCACTTTAGAGGCATGCAAAATATGTCCTAAGTCCTGAGCCAAGCCGTCAGAGACATCGATCATGCTATGAGCTAAGCCTTTGAGCTGTTGGCCCAATAAGCAACGTGGTGTGGGATAATCTAAACGGCGTTGTAAGCGATGACCTAAATGGTTTAAGCCAAATGCAGCATCACCGACTTGTCCGCTGACGCAGATATAATCACCGACTTGGGCACCTGAACGTGGGACAGCTTGTCCTGATTCTACCCAGCCGAGGGCTGTAACTGAAATCGTCAGATGAGGACTTTGAGTGGTATCCCCACCAATTAAACTCACACCAAATTGATCGCAACAATCATATAAACCCTGACTAAAGCCTTTGAGCCAGTCATGATCAATTTGGGGTAGGCTCAATGCCAATAAAATACTGTGTGGTTTGGCACCCATTGCAGCAATGTCAGATAAATTGACGGCAACAGATTTCCAGCCAATAGCATGTGGGTTGGTGTTGAGAGGAAAATGACGTCCAGCAACGAGAGTATCGGCACAGATGACCAATTGTTGCTGTGGAGGAGGGGTGAGCAAGGCTGAGTCATCACCGACTCCTAAATCGACAGCACTACTGCTGTGACGATTAAAATAGGTATCAATGATAGAGAACTCAGCCATACAACGTACTACTTAATAAATTAATTAATTAGCTTGTTGCTTTTCTGCTGCACGCAATGTAGTCGCTAAACGATCCAATACACCATTGATGTACTTATGGCTGTCTGCACCGCCAAAATGTTTAGCTAACTCGATCGCTTCATCGAGTACGACACGGTAAGGAATCTCAAGGTGTTCTTTGAGTTCATACGAGCCTAAACGAAGGGTTGCAAGTTCAACGCCATCTAAGGCTTCAACTTCGCGATCGAGTACAGGGATTAAAAGCGCATCCAATGCTTCATGATTGGCAACAACCTCGGTCAATAACTCGTGGTAATAGCCGAGATCTACCTTGTGCATGGCATTTTCCACACGCGTACGTGCTTCAATCTCATGCACAGGATTGCGGCTCATTTGCCATTCATAAATTCCTTGTACAGCAAAGCGACGTGCTTTACGTTTTGCTGCATAAGTTGCTTGAAGTGTTTGCGACATAGCGTTAAATAGCCTTTAACAAGTTAACCATTTCAATAGCAGTCAAGGCAGCTTCACTACCTTTATTGCCTGCTTTTGTACCCGAGCGTTCAATCGCTTGTTCAATACTATCCGTAGTCAATACACCATTAATTACTGGTAAGCCAGTGTCTAAACCAACAACGCCTAAACCTTTGGCACATTCGCCAGCAACAAAATCGAAGTGAGGCGTGCTACCACGAATCACTGCGCCAAGCGCGATGATGGCATCGAAACGATCTGAAGCTGCAAGTTTCTTTGCAACCACTGGAAGTTCCCAAGCACCCGGTGCATGAACAATAGTGATATTATCCTCTGATACGCCATGACGTTTCAATGTATCAACGGCACCTTCTAGCAAATGTTCAACAACAAAGCTATTAAAACGACCAACTAAAATCGCATAACGGTCTTCGTTCGCGAGATGTAACATACCTTCAATACGGCGAACTGCCATAGCAACCTCGATTATTTCTCTGATGTTTGATTTGCGGTGATGTATTCCACCACTTCTAAGTTAAAACCTGATAATGCATTAAAACGTAATGGCGAGCTAAGAAGCTTCATTTTTTCCACGCCTAAATCACGTAAAATTTGTGCGCCGACACCAATGGTTTGATACTGCTGTGACAGTGCTGCATTGGATTTAACATTTTTCGGTGCAGTTAAATTTTCTAAAGCAGGACCTAAGTCCTGTAAATGACGCTGACCAATCCACACTAAAACACCACGATCGCTGGATGCGATTTCTTTGAGTGCTTTATCGAGATTCCACGCGGGAGCGCCATCTTGTTTATTCAGTTTTAGTAAGTCGCGAACGGGATTGAAACCGTGTACGCGTACAGTGGTTACACCTTGTTTTGGTTCGCCTTTAACCAGTGCCAAATGAATGTCTGGATTACCAATTTCACGGTAACGGAACAATTCAAAAGTACCATATTCAGTATCTAAAGTTTGTTGATCAATGCGCTCAACGGTTTGCTCATTGGTCATGCGGTAGTGAATTAAGTCCGCAATCGTCCCCATTTTTAAGCCATGCTTTTCAGCAAATACTTCAAGATCAGGGCGACGTGCCATAGTGCCGTCTTCATTGATGATTTCACAAATCACCGAAGCTGGCTCAAGACCTGCTAAACGCGATAAATCACAACCGGCTTCAGTATGACCTGCACGGTGAAGGACGCCACCAGGCTGTGCCATCAGCGGGAAAATATGGCCTGGCTGTACGATGTCAGCTGGTTTAGCATGTGCAGCTACCGCTGTTTGAATGGTGTGCGCACGTTCAGCAGGTGAGATGCCTGTTGAAATGCCATTTGCTGCTTCAATAGACAAGGTAAAGTTGGTACCGTGCTGCGCACCGTTTGCATCGACCATTAAAGGTAAATTTAACTGTTGGCAACGCTCTTTGCTGAGCGTTAAGCACACAAGACCACGCGCATGCGTAATCATGAAGTTGATATCTTCAGGGCGTACGTGGGTCGCAGCGATAACAAGGTCGCCTTCATTTTCACGATCTTCATCATCCATCAGGATGACCATTTTTCCTGCACGAATATCAGCTACGAGCTCTTCAACAGTATTGAGCGGCATCAATCTTCACCTTTTTGTTTGTCTCGAATGACATTTACTTGCATTGATTGTTGCATAGTCTAACGTTTTTTTGCGTTCTTTGCCTATGCTTATCATTTTCCTTTAATGGCTCATTGTTATACACAGTCCTCAGAACCTTGAAAAGAGGACTTTATTTGAATTGTGCCATTTATGCCCAATCTTTAAGCGATTGAAAAGCATAAAAATGGGTAAGCTTATACAGATTTTAAATAATTCAAATGAAAGAGATGAACAGTTTGTCGGAAAACTGTCGGTCTTTAACTCCATGAACTGTCACATAAAAATCAATCACGTTGATGCAGCCACATGGCTCTCTAAATATTGCCGAATCATCATCTTATTGGCGTTTAAAATAGTTTTTTGCAAATGTGGATCTGCGGCTGCACGCGCAATTAAAATTGCACCAGCAAGTTGGGACATTATGGCCCAAGCTTTTTCTTCACTCGCCAAATGTGCGCTAAATAAAGCATGACCGCGCAGTAATTCCTTTTCATAGGCCTGTTTAATCGTGTCATCTGCGCGAGCTACTTCGGTCGCAAGTGTTGGCAAAACACAGCCTTGTTCAGGATGTTCAAGGTGGGAAGGGGTTAAGTAACGGTCTAATTCAAAATTAATCCAGTCGGCTGCATTATGATGCGGGTTGCTTTGCCACATGTTAAAGCTTTGCTGCAATTCATATTCAACCAATGCTTTGAGTAAATCCTGTTTTGACGAAAAATGTGAATAGAATGCGCCACTAGTTACACCTGCAGCTTTCATTAAGCTGTCAACACCTGTTGCAGCAAAGCCATTTTTTTTCGCAATTTGCCCCGTAATGTTGAGCAATTCTTGTCGTTTTTGTTGTTTGTATTCGGGTTTATAGCGCATGTGCATGACCCTAAAAAATTATGATTGACGATAAATTAATCATAACATAGTATTCGTTATAGTAACGATCGTTATTTAATAAAGTGTGGTTTAAAACCGACGCGTAAATAAAATGAGCGTGGAATAAAAATAAAACAGCAATGGAGTGAGACTATGCAACAAATCAACAAGACTTCAGCAAAAGTCGCTTTAGTGATTGGTGCAGGTGATGCAACCGGCGGTGAAATTGCCAAGCGTTTTGCGCGAGAGGGTTATCTTGCTTGTATGACACGACGAAATGCAGACAAATTAAAGCCTTTAATTGCTGAAATTCAAGCACAGGGAGGGACTGCTTTTGGCTTTGGTTCTGATGCTCGAAAAGAAGAGCAAGTGATTGAACTCATCGAGCATATCGAATCAAACATTGGCCCGATTGAGGTGATGGTCTTTAATATTGGTGCCAACGTCCCTTGTAGTATTTTGGAAGAAACCGCACGTAAATATTTCAAAATATGGGAGATGGCATGTTTCTCGGCTTTTTTAACTGGTCGGGAAGTGGCAAAACGCATGGTGACACGTGAACGAGGCACGATTATTTTTACTGGCGCAACAGCAGGTGTGCGCGGTGCGGCTGGCTTTGCCGCTTTTGCTGGAGCAAAACATGCGCTTCGTGCCTTGGCACAAAGTATGGCACGTGAACTTGGACCAAGAAATATTCATGTAGCGCATGTGGTGGTTGATGGTGCAATTGATACCGATTTTATCAAAGATACATTCCCTGATCTTTATGCTAAAAAAGAGCAAGATGGTATTTTAAATCCAGTACATATTGCAGAAAATTATTGGCATCTCTCACAGCAACCACGAGATGCATGGACGCATGAATTAGATCTGCGACCGTGGATGGAGCGCTGGTAAGCACTGATTTAAAAATATTAGGAAAAACAAGCAAAAAAAGGACGAAAAAAATGAAAGTCATTGAATTTTATTTTGATGTCGGCAGTCCATATAGCTACATTGGATTTCACCGTATTCAACAGATTGCGCAGCAGTATCAAGCCGAGCTGATTTGGAAGCCAATGCTTCTCGGTGGAGTGTTTAAAGCCACAGGCAATAGTAGCCCAATGGCGGTACCTGCGAAGGCACGTTATTCCATGATTGATCTTCAACGTTGGGGAAAGTTATGGCAGATACCCGTACAGATGAATCCGTATTTTCCAATCAATACTTTGCAGTTGATGCGTTTGATAACCGCAGTCCAATTATTTCAGCCTGAAGTATTTCTCAATGTACTGACGGGTATTTTTAACGCAATGTTTGGTCAGCCACGCAATTTAAATGATCTCACCACCTTCATGCAACTCTTGCAAGAACTGGGGCTAGGTGCAGAACAAGTGAAACAGTGGTTGGATGATGAAAAAGTCAAATCTGAGCTGAAAGTGGTGACCGAAGAAGCTATTGAACGTGGTGTGTTTGGGGCGCCAAGTTGGTTTGTCGATGATGAGTTATATTGGGGTGTTGATCATTTACATTTTGTTGAGTATGCCTTGTCTGCAAAATGAATGACCCAGCGCGGTAGACCGTTCATTCAATTTAAAAGCAGCACTAATAAAAAAGCGAACCGAAGTTCGCTTTTTGTTTTTTGATACTAAGACTTAGAAGAAGCCCATTGGTTTAGTGTCATAGCTCACCAAGAGGTTTTTGGTTTGTTGATAATGATCAAGCATCATTTTGTGATTTTCACGGCCGATCCCTGATTTTTTGTAGCCGCCGAATGCAGCGTGTGCAGGATAGATGTGATAACAGTTGGTCCATACACGGCCCGCCTGAATGGCACGACCCGCACGATATGAAGTATGTGCTGAACGCGACCAAACCCCTGCACCTAGACCATAAATCGTGTCATTGGCAATTTTAATGGCATCATCAAAGTCTTTAAAGGTTGCTACTGAAAGCACAGGGCCGAAGATTTCTTCTTGGAAAATCTTCATGTCATTGGTGCCTTTGAAAATGGTTGGTTCAATATAGAAACCTGTACCGACTTCATTGCGTGGATCACCACCAGTAATGAGCTGTGCACCTTCATTTTTACCTGTAGCGATACAACCTAAAATTTTGTCTTGCTGCTCTTGCGATGCCTGTGCACCAATCATGGTATCGGTATCGAGTGGATGACCCGTCTTAATACGTTTCACACGCTCTACTGCCATTTCCAAGAATCGATCTGCAATGCTTTCTTGTACCAATGCACGTGATGGACATGTGCAAATTTCACCTTGGTTGAGCGCAAACATGGCAAAACCTTCGAGTGTTTTATCTAAGAACTCATCGTCTTTGTCCATGATGTCTTCAAAGAAGATATTTGGTGATTTTCCACCAAGTTCTAAAGTCACAGGAATGATATTTTCAGTCGCATATTGCATGATCATTTGACCGACAGCGGTTGAACCTGTGAAGGCGATTTTTGAGATGCGTGGATTGGTCGCCAATGGACGACCGACTTCAACACCATAACCATTCACAATATTCAGCACGCCCGGTGGGAGTAGGTCTTGAATGAGTTCAGCCAAGACCAAGATGCTGACAGGCGTTTGCTCCGCAGGTTTCAACACGATGCAGTTTCCCGCAGCCAATGCTGGAGCAAGTTTCCAAGCCGCCATCAAGATTGGGAAATTCCACGGAATAATTTGACCGACCACACCAAGTGGTTCATGGAAATGGTAAGCAATGGTATTTTCATCAATTTCAGAAATGCCACCTTCTTGCGCACGGATACAGCCGGCAAAATAGCGGAAGTGATCGATACACAGTGGAATATCAGCAGCTAAGGTTTCACGAATTGGCTTACCGTTGTCCCATGTTTCTGCGACCGCAAGGAGCTCTAGGTTTTCTTCAAGTCGATCGGCAATTTTTAATAAAATATTTGAGCGTGTGGTTGGGGAAGAGGCGTTCCATTGGGCTTTGGCTTTATGCGCTGCATCCAAAGCCAATTCGATATCTTCAGCAGAAGAACGAGGCACTTTGGTAAAAACTTTACCGTCTACAGGGGAGATATTTTCAAAGTATTCACCTTTCACTGGCGCGACCCATTGGCCACCAATCAGGTTTTCATACTGAGCTTTAAACTGAACTTTTGAACCGGGTTGATTAGGATCGACATAACGCATATGAATTTTCCTTTGCTTGTTTATTATGATCTTGTTGGGCTGCCCATCTGTGGCAATCTACAGCTTTGGTATAAGGTACTTTTGTACATTATTTGATTAGCATAGCCTGTATAAGGTTGGAAAAAGGTTGGAGACAAGAAGGTTTACAATATTTTTTTTCAGTCTTAAAAACAAAAGCCGGGAAACGGATTTTTAGTCATGAATTGTTGTGAGAATAATGAATGATGATACAGAAGGATTTATCTGAAAAACGACAGAATGTCGAACGGTTAAGGCAGGGCATGAGTCTGTCAAAGCAGCAAACCTCGCAATTGAATGAGAGCATTGCGAGTTCTTGGCAGCGATCGGCGCAGGCGGAAATTCCGGAAAATCGGAGTGCTGCGCCTTTGGTGAATTTGAACCCTCAAAGTCAACAACAGTCGGCATTGCATCATGCCTTACAACATTGTGCAGAAGATTTAAAACACATAGCCGAACAGTCGTCGATGGTACTTGCCGTGGGCGATGTAGGTAGCACGATTATTTGGAGTGCGTCGAGTCGGCAAATGCAAAGTGCTGCGGAAAGTGTGCATTTTATTGCAGGTGGGCAATGGCGCGAAGAATTGGTCGGCACCAATGCATTAGCGTTGTCTTTAAAAACTCAGCAGTCGAGTTGTGTGTTTTCAAATGAACATTACATGCCATCAGTACATGAATGGGTCTGCTATGCAGCACCGATTATCGATCCACATACGCAGCAAATTTTGGGCGTGGTTGATTTATCCACCGTGTGGAAAAACCACAATAGTTTAGGGCTACTTGCGGCTGAACGCTGCGCTTCGATTATTCAATCGGCTTTACTCGATTTTCAAAAACAGCATTTGTATATTCGGGCCTTTGCTGTGCCGCAAGTGTTATTTAATGGCAAAGTGATGGTGCTGACCCCGCGGCAAATAGAAATTTTGACCATCTTGGCGCTATGTCCGCAAGGCATGACCTTAGATACTTTGCATCAAGCCTTATATGGTGAACGCAAGGTAAGTGTTGGGACTTTAAAAGCGGAAATGTCGCAGCTTCGTGATATTTTGGGCGGTATGTTAGGCTCACGTCCCTACCGTCTATTGGCGCAAGTCGAAGCCGATTTTTTGCAAGCCGAGCAAGCTTTAGATGCAGGTTATCTCGATTCGGCGTTAAAACTGTGTTCAGGGGTTTTCTTGGCTAAAACTGAAAGCCCATTTTTAGGGGCATGGCGTGATTGTCTTGAGTCACGATTGAGCCAAGCAATTTTTAATGCCAAAGAAACAGATGTTCTGCTCAAGCATGTCGCGCGTTTTCCTGAAGCTATTGATGCGGTTGAACGTCTGATCGAGCTGATGCCGAGATCGCATCCCGTACATCAGACCTTGTTGAAATTAAAACAGTAAGTTGCAATGTCATTCGGGTTGTTAAAGACCTTTATTGGCCAGCCATTGAAAGAGCTGGGTATAGACTTGTTCTCGCGCAGTTTTTTCCGAAAGTACTAAATCATGCAAGCCATTGTGAATGCTTTGAATGGTGACATCGCCTTGAATTTTCTTGGCATATTTTTGGATATCTTTTACACCTAAAATCACATCACTGGTCTGCGCTGCTTTACCCCATTTTTTGGGATTTTTAGTTTGATGCGAGTGCATCACTAATACCAGTACATCAATCGTCACACCTTGATGAATTTCCTTTTGAGCTTCATAAATACTGCGGACGAAACTGATGTATACCATTGGATAGCGGGTCTTTTTCCAGTCTAAATTGAAGTCCCATTCACCCTTGAGTTCATGGTGTAAGCTGGCGGTGTACCATTTATTCAGTTCACTCGGAAATTTTAAATTGGGAAAGGTTTTTGCCAATTTACTCAGCTGTGGAATACCCAGTGCGCGTTTCACCGGATTCATGTTGAAATCATAAAATGGGCTATTGACCCAAAGGGCTTGAATTAAAGGATGATTTGGATGATGGGCTGCATACAAAGTGGTGGTTAAGCCACCGGTAGAATGACCACAGAGCAGCAAGGCATCATGACCTTCATCAGCAATGATTGTTAGGGCTTGATCTATTTCGGCATCGTATTCAGACAGTGCATGCACATTATAGTATTTTTGATGCGGGCGGATTGAGCGACCATATTTTCTTAAATCCAAGGCATAAAAGTCGAAACCGTGCTGATTGAAGCGTTCCGCCATTTCGGTTTGGAAAAAATAATCGATAAAACCATGGATATAGAGCACCGCTTTGGAGGTTGGAGCCGCTGCTTTTTTGCGAACCAGTGTGGCAACCACTGGGCCTTCATAATCATCTGGGAAGGTCAGCGTGGCTTGTTCATAGCCTGCGCCCAAAATGTCAGGCTGATACTGAATATGTGAATGGCTCATTATTATACTCATTAATATTATTGGACATTATGCTTTATCCTTGATGAGCTATGAGCTTTTGTCAAATGAATAATCGATGCTGATATGCGGACTAAAAAAGAGTGACCTCAGTATGAAAGCAACCAATCTATGGTCGCTTTCCTGAAATAAAAGGTGAAATGGATTCAGTTGAGCCTACATCACCAGACTCAAAGGATAATGTAGGCACTTGGGTCACTTAAACATGAAGACCTATTGGGCTTAACTTAAACGGCTGCTTTGAAGTCGACCACAGAGGCATTGGCTTTAAGCGCTGCCTTGAAAATATCAACCACTTGAGCATGAGTCGCTTTACGTGGGTTGGTGAGCATACAGGCATCTTTTTGCGCATTTTCAGACATGATGCTGAGGTCTTGTTCTTTCACACCAAGTTCAGAAAGGCTCGATGGAATACCAATGGATGCTGAAAGTTCACGAATTGCTGCAATTGCTGCATAAGCTGCTTCAGTTACAGTAAGACCGTCAGTTGGTACACCCATGAGCTGCGCGATACGTGCATAGCGGTCAGGGCAGGCGATCAGGTTAAATTCGCAAACGTGTGGTAACAGCACGGCATTACATACGCCATGCGGCAAATTGTAGAAGCCGCCGAGTTGGTGCGCCATCGCGTGGACATAACCTAAAGATGCATTGTTAAATGCCATCCCTGCTAAGTACTGTGCATAGCTCATCGCATCACGCGCTTCTAAGTTTTCGCCATTGGCTACGGCAGGGCTGAGCCATTCACTGATCATGCTGATGGCTTTTTCTGCACAAGCATCGGTAATAGGATTGGCTGCTGTAGAAACATAAGCTTCGACCGCATGCGTTAACGCATCCATACCGGTTGCTGCAGTGAGCGCCGCAGGTTTCGCAATCATCAGCTTCGGGTCATCAATAGCGATAAGTGGGGTACAACGCCAATCGACAATCGCCATTTTTACATGGGTTTCAGTATTGGTAATGATACAGAAACGGGTCATTTCTGATGCCGTACCTGCGGTGGTATTAATCGCAATGAGTGGTGTCATTGGAACTGTGCTTTTATCGATGCCTTCATAGTCACGAATATGACCACCACCTGCAGTGACTAAGCCAATGCCTTTGGCACAGTCATGAGAAGAGCCGCCGCCGAGAGAGACAATAAAGTCACAGCCATTGTCATTGTAGGCATCTACACCGCTATGTACGTTGGTGTCAGTTGGGTTGGGTTCTGCGCCCGGGAATATGTGACTTTCTACGCCAGCTTCAGTTAAATATGCGGCAATGGTGTCTGCCACACCAAATTTGTATAAACCGGCATCGGTCACGATAAGCGCTTTCTTTGCGCCAAGATTTTGCGCCTTTGCACCAATTTCTTTAGCACAGCCGGGGCCAAAAAGTGAAACACAAGGGATGTAAAAACCGTTTGTTTGATCTGCAATATTTTTAAAAGCCATGGTGCGATTCCTTCTACCATTCATTGTCATTTGTTATGGGTGATACTCACCTAAACTGAGTATTGCGAGGGATGTTTTAAATTCACACCTACCAAAGACCTACCAAATTTAGGGCTTTGTATTGAACTTATTTAATTGATTGAAATTTAATCATTAATTATTTTTGCTATTTTCTGAGATTCGCTAAAAGTCGTATACATTTAAGCCAAAATAGGCGTTGCTGTGACTAGATGTATGATCGAGTTATCAGATTATAAAATCTAACTAAAACTACTATCAATTTACTAAATGCCCCAAAGCGCTCGAATCAGGATAGGCTATAACAAATAACGAGATAGTCACTTTTGTGCATTTCGCTTTTTGCAGTGCGAAACAAAAGATTAATTAAACGAGTTAAATAATGCCTAGTGAAAATTTGAAAACGAAACGTCCTTTATATATTCCTTATGCCGGAAATACACTTTTAGAACTCCCACTTTTAAATAAAGGCTCTGCGTTTAATGAAGATGAACGTAAGAGCTTTAATTTGCACGGTTTAATTCCACACGTCACGGAAAGCATTGAAGAGCAAAGTCAGCGTTCTTATCAGCAATATTGTGCATTTAATAGTGATATCAATAAGCATATTTACCTGCGCAATATTCAAGACACCAATGAAACATTGTTCTATCACTTAATTGAAAACCACCTCAGTGAGATGATGCCGATCATCTATACACCAACAGTGGGTGAGGCTTGTCAGCGCTTCTCAGACATTTACCGTCGTCATCGTGGGATTTTTATTTCATATCCTGACCGTGATCATATTGACCAAATTATTCATAACGTGAATAAAAAGAACGTGAAAGTGATCGTTATTACGGACGGTGAACGTATTCTTGGTCTTGGTGACCAAGGCATTGGCGGGATGGGGATTCCGATTGGTAAGTTGTCACTGTACACCGCATGTGGTGGGATCAGTCCAGCTTATACATTGCCGATTACTTTAGATGTCGGAACTAATAACCAACAGCTGTTGAATGACCCGATTTATATGGGATGGAGTCAGCCTCGTATCAGCGGTGAAGAATATTATCAATTTGTCGATGACGTGATTAAAGCCATTCAACAACGTTGGCCAAAAGCGCTGATTCAATTTGAAGACTTTGCACAAAAAAATGCGATGCCTTTATTGGAAAAATATCGCGATAAAATTTGCTGCTTTAATGATGATATTCAAGGAACAGCAGCGGTGTCTGTCGGAAGTTTAATTGCGGCATCACGTGCAGCAGGCAAGCAGCTCAAAGATCAAATCGTCACATTCTTAGGTGCAGGTTCAGCAGGTTGCGGGATTGCAGAGCAGATCATCAAGCAAATGGTGGCGGAAGGTTTAACCGATGCTCAAGCGCGTGCGCGGGTGTTTATGGTCGATCGCTTTGGTTTAATTACTGAAAATCAGCCGAATCTTTTAGATTTCCAACGCAAACTTGCGCAAGCACCGGATAACGTTGCTCATTGGGCAAATGCAGATTCAGTCATTTCGCTATTGGATGTAGTTACACATGCTAAACCGACTGTATTGATTGGCGTTTCGGGACAACCGGGACTGTTTAGCCAAGAGGTCATTGAAAAGATGGCTGCGAATTGTGAACAGCCTATTGTGTTGCCACTGTCTAATCCAACATCGCGTGTCGAAGCGGTGCCTGCAGATATTATCGAGTGGACCAAAGGTAAGGCCCTGATTGCGACTGGCAGTCCATTTGCACCAGTGAATTATCATGGCAAGATTCATCAGATTTCACAGTGTAATAACTCCTATATTTTCCCGGGGATTGGTCTCGGTGTGATTGCATCTGGGGCGAAACGTGTGACGGAAAATATGCTGATGGCATCGAGTACGGCGTTGGCAGACTGTTCACCAAAATTGGCAGATCCAAATGCCGATTTATTGCCAAGTTTGGATTATTTACAGGATATTTCGAAGAAAATCGCATTGAAAGTGGCATTAGCTGCGATTGCTGATGGTGTTGCGCCAAATGTCAGCATTGAAGTACTAGAACAGGCGATTGAAGAGAATTTCTGGAAACCTGAATATCGTGATTATGTCCGTGTGACTTATTAATTTGGTCTAAAGATGCTGATTGAACAGAATCGATTTTGCATCTAATTGAAAAAATACCCTAATCCAGATTAGGGTATTTTTTTATGTGTAGCGACACGCTTTGTTCTAAGAAATACGAAAAATAATCGTGAGGGTCGCTTTAAATTTTGCGTTTATCCAATTGGTTGGAAATGTGATCTCCACAGGCTTGAACCAGCATTACGATCGCGACCAAGACCACTATCACTGCCAGCATGATTTGCATATCAAAGCGTTGATAACCGTACCGATAAGCAATATCCCCCAAACCACCTGCACCGATCGCCCCTGCAATGGCAGAAGAATTAATCATGGTCACCAAGGTCACGGTAAAGCCTGCGACGATGCCGGGAAGCGCTTCAGGGAGCAGCACATGCCAAATGATTTGTTTGCGATTACAGCCGATGGCTTGAGCGGCCTCAATCAGACCTTGATCGACTTCACGTAAACTCACTTCTGCAATGCGTGCAAAAAAAGGCGTGGCCGCAAGGGTTAAAGGTACGACGGCGGCCCAAACGCCATAACTGGTGCCCACGATAAAGCGCGTGAGCGGAATGAGCGCCACCATTAAAATCAGAAAAGGCACCGAACGGGTAATATTGACCAACCAACCTAGGGTGTGGTTTAAGCTTTTTGAGGGATAAATCCCGTGTTCAGCACTACACACCAATACGACCGCTAAAGGCAGGCCGATCAGAAAGGCCACAAAGGTTGAAACGCCGACCATCAGTAAAGTATCAATGGTTCCACTAATCAGTAAATCAATGAGTTGGTCGTGCATAGCCAAGTACCTCAATCTGTGCGATATGGTGTTTAAGTTGTTCAGATAAGGCGTTGATCTCTAAATGGCTGCGGTCTACAGCAACAATCAACGAGCCAATTAAATGCCCTTGAATACTATCGATATGACTTTGATACAGATGTACTGGCGCCTGAAATTGATCAAAAATAAACTTTAAGTCAGGCGACTGTTGTAGTGTCGATTCATATCGTAATTTTAAAATGATTTGATCATTTGAATCTGACGGTTGTGGCTGAATGTCGCTTGGTAAATCAAGTTGTTCAAGGTTGAGTAACTCTTGTGTGATCTGCTGCTGAGGCGTAGAAAACACTTTCCAAACCTGTCCTGCTTCTACAATTTCGCCTTGATCGATCACCACAACTTGATCGCAAATCTCGCGAATGACCTGCATTTCATGGGTAATCAACACAATGGTGATACCAAGCTTTTGATTAATTTCTTTAAGCAAAGACAGCACAACAGAAGTACTTTCAGGATCGAGTGCAGAAGTCGCTTCATCACAGAGTAAAATTTCCGGATGATGAACTAACGCTCGTGCAATCCCGACACGTTGTTTTTGCCCGCCCGAAAGTTGAGAAGGGTAGTGCGCTGCTTTATTTTCAAGACCGACCAACTTCAGCACTTCATTCACTCGCTGAGCGATATCGGCTTGACTGAAATTGGCGATTTTAAGGGGCAGCGCGATATTGTCATACACGGTTTTGGCAGACATCAAATTAAAATGCTGAAAAATCATCCCAATACGCTGACGCAGAGCAATCAACTCTGCGTGATTTAAGCTTGATAATTCCTGTTGATGGATGTGAATACTGCCATCACTGATTTGTTCTAAGCCATTCAGCGTTCGAATCAGCGAAGATTTACCCGCGCCGCTTTTCCCAATAATGCCGAATATTTTGCCTTGTGGAATATTCAGATTGATATCTTTTAAGGCATGCACTTGTTGTCCTTGCACATCATAAAATTTATTTAAATTTTTGATTTGGATATGCGGGACGGCAAATTCAACCGATAAACCGAAACTCACCATGAGTGACTCCTTATTTCCAACCAGGGAACCACAGTTTTGCACCAAAATCTGCGTCCAATGCCTGTTTAACTTTAGGTGAGTTTTGATAAATATCGACAAATTTACGCAGTTTATCGTCGCGATCTACATAGTCATCACGTACGGCAAATAAGATGGCAAAACGCTTGTCAGTATTGGAGTCAAACAGTAAGGCATTTTCAGGATCGGCAGTTTTTGCTAGACGTAAATAATGTGGATAGCCAAAAGCCAGATCGACATCATCAATTGCACGTGCCGTTTGAGGGCCTTCCACCTCAATAAATTGAAGCTGTTTAGGATTCGCTGCAATGTCATTTAAAGTCGATAAAAAGTTATCTGGTTGTTTCAGTTCAATGAGCTTGGCTTGCTGTAACAGTTGTAAGGCACGGCCCTGATTGACCGGATCATTCGGAATCACCACTTTGGCTTTATGGGGTAAATCAGCAAAGTTTTTATACTTTTTTGAATACAGTCCGACATGGGTAGCAGCACCGACATCAAAGGCTTTGATTTTAAAATCCGTTACTTTTTTTGCATTGTCTAGAAACGGCTGATGTTGAAAAAAGTTTGCATCAATATCACCATGATTTAAGGTGATATTTGGGGTATTCCAGTCTGAAAATTCCACCAATTTCACATTCAGCCCTTGCTGCTTGGCTTCATCTGCAGCGACTTGTAAGGGTTTAGCAAAAGATGGGCTAATCCCAATCACCAATTCACTTTGATGACTTTTCTTTTGTTGATTCCAAATAACTAAGCCAATCACCAATATGGCCACGATTACACCAATCAGTGTGAATTTAGATTTTGCTGTTTGTGCCATGGCACACCTCTATATTTCGAAATAATTAAATTTTTTGTCTAAAATATTGTTTTTTAATTGCAGCTTATGCTGTCTCAACGTTTTTAAGTGCTGCCTGAGATGACGTGTCTGAAGTGGGACATCGGTAGCGATGAGCAGGATGTGTCGTCGCTAAATGGTCACCTTGTTGAAACAGTTTTTGCCTTAAACTGCCAGTGTCATACGCAGTTTTATAGCGACCACGTTGCTGTAATTCTGGAATGACCAAACGGATAAAATCTTGATGTGACTCAGGTGCGACGGTGCGAGTCAGATTAAATCCATCGATGCCAGTTTCATCCAAATAGCCAATCAACTGTTCTGCAACGTTGGCACCACTCCCAACAAAGAGCGGATAACGCCCACCTAGAACGTGCTGAGCACGCAAATCTTGGCGAGTGATTTTTTGCTCTTTAAATTTTTGATTGACCGATGCGATGCTATTGGTCTGCTGATATGGAATGGCTTCATCTTCTGCAAAGTTGGCGAGGTTCATCCCAATCGAGCTGGAAAAGTGTGCTAGTCCCGCTTCAGGGTTGGCATAGCGAATGTATTCAGCCAATTTCTCTTGGGCGAGTTCATCGGTCTCTGCGGTCACCACCGTAATGCCAACAAAGAGTTTCACAGCTTGTGGGTCACGACCTTGCGCTGCAGTTTGGCTGCGAATTTTTTGTACCTGATTTTTGACTTTTTCAGCGCTGTCTGCACCGATAAACATGCCTTCCGCATGTTGTGTGGCAAAAGCTAAGCCACGTGGTGAAGCACCGGCCTGATACAACACAGGGGTGCGCTGAATCGATGGGGAAACTTGAAATACCCCTTGGCTTTGATAGAACTTCCCTTGGTGTTGAATGGCATGTACTTTTTGGGGGTCGCTAAAGATGCGATTTGCTTTATCTTTTTGAACCGCATCATTTTCCCAAGAGCCTTCCCAAAACTTATAGCAAAGCTGCAAAAACTCTTCAGCTTGTTCATAGCGTAGATCATGATCTTTCAGGCCTTTTTGCCCAATCAAGCGTTCTGCACTGTCTAGATATCCAGTCACGATATTCCAGCCGATTCGACCTTGGGTCAGGTGGTCTAGGCTGGCAAATCGACGTGCAAATTGATAAGGCGTTTCATAGCTCAAATTGACTGTTACACCAAAACCTAAGTTTTCAGTGACCGCAGCCATTGCAGAAATCAGGGTGCTGGGGTCATGGCTCGGCAGTTGGATCGACTCTTTAAGTGTGAGATCGATATTGTCTTCATAAACATCATAGACCCCGGTGATATCCGCAATAAATAGCCCGTCAAACAGCCCTTGCTCCAAGGTTTTGGCAAGATCGGTCCAATAGCTCAGTTCATTAAAGCGGTGTGACTCATCGCGTGGATGGGTCCATAAGCCATGATTGATATGGCCGACACAGTTCATGTCGAAGGCATTCAGTAAAATTTTCTTGGCTGGATGTGATTGGGTATCTGCTGTGGTGATTTGGCTCATTACAAGGTCCCTCGACGTGGGGGCAATACGCCATTTAGGAGGTAATTGGCAATGAAGAAATATTTCCAACGCCCTGCATCATGCAAGGTGTGGACACGTGCATTACGCCAAAATCGATCTAAGCCATCTTCACGCTGACTGCCACGGCTGCCTGCAAGCTCAATCAATTTTGATGCCGCTTTCAGTGCGGTTTCAGTACTATGCGCACGCACTTTCGCGACATCTAGAGAAGCTTTTGCGATGTTTTCAGCATTGGGCTGTGGGCGAGCAGCATCGATGGCACGAGCGGCTTGTTTCAGCAAGACCTCACTGGCGCGAACATCTGCGGCAATGCGACCGAGTTCGTATTTGGTTAAAGGATCTTCGCTTGCAAGATCAAGACCTGAATCAATCCATGGTCGAGCTTGGTGTACGCGGCTCAAACTTTCTTCAAAGGCTGCGTGGGCTATACCAACTTCAATCGCAGCATGCATAATTTGCGCAAATGGCCCAACCAATGTCGGCTCCGTAAATGCCCGATCAAAGGGAATGACATCTATGGCAGGAACTGCAACTTGGTGAAATTTTACAGAGCCGCTACCCGTGGTGCGCTGTCCAAACCCTGTCCAATCATCGATCAGCTCTAAACCTGTACTTTCACGTGCAATAAAGGCTAAATATTCACGACCATCTTGGTCTTTGACCAATGTGGGAATACGATGTGCAAATAAACTGCCGGTGCAATAAAACTTTTCACCATTCACTACAAAACCCTCGTCATGAGGGCGAATCGACGTTTGTTTTTGCGCAGCGGTTTTGGTTTTAAACTCGGCTAAGGCATTGCCAAAACGAGCGCCAGCAAGTACTTCGGCATAAAGCTTTTGCTTTTGTTCAGTTGTGCCGGTGTTTCGTAATACTTCCAATGCATAAAAATGGTTTTGTGGAATTTGTCCAATTGAGCCATCTACACCACTCATAAGCGCAATCACTTGCGCCACGGTATAACTTGAAACTTCGGCACCGCCAAATGCCTTGGGAACCGTGATTGCCCAGAGACCAGATTGGCTATAGGCCTCAATTTCATCAAACGGCAGTATGCGTTCGGCATCACGTTGCACCGCATTTTTTCTAAATTGTTCGGCTAATTGTTTTGCAATTTCAAGTGCTTCTGCATCGGACTGAATAATATGCGCAGGTGTTGTTGATGCGGCCTGTAGCGAATTAATATTTGGAAATGAGGTCATCAGAATTCTCCTTAAATCCACGCATGGCGTGCAGGTAATTTATGATTTAAGTAATAGTCGCCTAAGGTATGCAGCTTCCAGCGCACAGGATCATGTAAGGTGTGTACTCGGGCATTGCGCCAGTGTTGATCAAGGTTATGGGCACTCAAACTTGCACGGCTGCCGCCTAATTCAAGGAGTTTTTCAGAGATCTGTAAGGCTGCATCATTGGCATAGATTTTGGCTTCTGCGACACGAATCGAAGCCAGAGCAGCTTGTTGTTCACTCACCTGATCAAGCTGATCTAATTCATCGAGATAATCTGCGGCTTCATCTAAAAGTAAAATCGCAGCATCCAATAAAACTGCAGATTTACCCACCTCTTGTAGGGTGTAGGGCTCAAAACTGGCTTTCTCAACTTGTGCATCCACAATCGGACGGGCTTTTTGTACCGCAGAAAGGGTGTCTGCAAAGGCAGCTTCTGCAATCCCGACATCGATCGCGACTTGCATCAATTGTGAAAAGGCACCGCGATACGTTGGCCCTGCAGAAAGCTTACGTTCATCAAAAATTAATAGGGGGTCTACTGCCACATGGTTTAGTTTGACGGTGCCACTAGACGTTGTGCGCTGACCAAAACCATTCCAGTTATCAATCACTTCTACGCCTGTAGCGTGTCGATCAATGATGGTCAGGACAACATGACCTTCAGGGTGAACGGCTTTAATCGCCAACCAATCTGCAAAACTACTGCCGGTTGAATAGAACTTTTCACCATTAACAACATACTTTCCATTTTCAATGCGCAGCGTTGTGTTTAAGGTTTTAGTGTCTTTGGTGTTGCGCTCTGGCCCACCATTAGCTAAACGTTTTCCCTGTAAAATTTCATTAAAAATAAAGGCTTTTTGCTCATCCGTTCCCATGAGGTCAATCATATACAGCAAGGCAATTTGGTTTTGTGGAATTTGGCCCACGCTAGAATCTGCTTTATTGATAATGCGAAAAACCTGCGCCAGTGTCTTGTTGGACACGTAGGCACCGCCAAATTGCTTGGGTATACGAATGCCACCTAAACCTTTTTGACTGAATAAGTCGATTTCTGCAAAAGGCAGCAGGCGGTTCTGATCACGTTCATTTCGACCTTCCAAAGCAAAATCTGCAACATGATACGCTGCATGGATTGCTTCTAAGTCATTTTCAATAACATGAATATTTTCAGAGATTAAATGAGACATAATGACACCTTTAATAGATATCAAAACGCTACTCGTAAATCCGTGATTCTTTAAATGATGGATTATTCTTAACTTAGCAAAATGTCTGTTTAGCATTTAATCTGCATAAAAAATATGCAAATTTGATAAAATAAGTGTTTGATTTAAAACAATAGATGTAGGAAAAACAACAAGAGGATTGATGATGAAAATCTGGTGTTAGCAACTTTGTAGATATTCAACTTTAAAAATAATATATCTAAGACAGGGGCTTAGCTGTTTTTTTTAATACTTTTTATTAATGGTGATCAATCAGCTTGAACTCCAATAGATGCTCAATATCATAGAACTATGCAAAGATTAAAAAAGGGCTATAAATTGATTCAAATGTTTTTCAATCTGCAATAAAAAAGCCCCCATCTTTCGATGAGGGCTTTTTGAATTTGGAGCGGGAAAGGAGACTCGAACTCCCGACCCCAACCTTGGCAAGGTTATGCTCTACCAACTGAGCTATTCCCGCGGAGTCTATCCTGTTTTTTTACTAAAAAACTGAATCGAAAAAAATTTGGAGCGGGAAAGGAGACTCGAACTCCCGACCCCAACCTTGGCAAGGTTATGCTCTACCAACTGAGCTATTCCCGCGGAGTCTATCCAATTTTTTAAATAAAAAACCGAATGAAAAAATTTTGAGCGGGAAAGGAGACTCGAACTCCCGACCCCAACCTTGGCAAGGTTATGCTCTACCAACTGAGCTATTCCCGCATAGCCACGTATAATACATTAAGGATTTTTCAGGTCAATAACTTTATGAAAATCTGTGCATCGTTTGCATAAAATAAAAACAATTTGTTTGAAAATTGGAAGATTTTTGCAGGTTGAAGGCTTCCATTTTGGTGAAATCATGCAATTCAGATGGTTTCAGCAACTTTGCGACACAAGAACTTCAACAAATACAGGCTATACTAAGACCAGTTGAACCTTTTTTGAATTTGGGAGAGCCGTTTTGAGTTTAGAACAGCAATTAATTGAGCGTCTACAGACATTAGCGCCTACACATCTTGAAGTGGTGAATGAGTCCGCAGGTCATGGTGGTTATTTCCCAGGTAAAGAGTCGCATTTTAAAGCGGTGATCGTGAGTGAGGCTTTTACAGGCTTGCGTTTGGTGCAACGTCATCAAAAAGTCTATGCCGCAGCCGGTGATTTACTTAGTCCGGGGCAAATTCATGCCTTGGCCATTCATGCGTTTTTACCTGAAGAATGGAAAGGTCAAGACACCACTAGCCCTGAATGTGCGCATGCACCTAAGTCATCTTAAGGTGAGCCATGGAAACGCAATTAATCATTAAAATCATTCATATGTGTGGCGTGGCTTTAGGCTGTGCTGCCATTTTCATTCGTGCTTTTACGCTGTTTAAAGGGACGCAGGGCAATTTACCGAATCCATCAGGTCGTAAGTTTTTTGTTGCATTGCAACATGGCTCAATGGCTTTAATTGCCGTGACGGGAATTATCTTATTGTTTATGAAGAACTTTGATGTGCAGCCATGGTTCTATGCCAAAGTTGTACTATTTCTAGCGTTGCTGTCTTCTTTATCTAAAGCGTATAAAAAAGATGACAGTGTTTTATTGGTTCAGCGCCGTGCGGGCTTATTTATTGCAGCTGTTGCACTTATTTTCATCATTACATTGGTTATAATTAAACCAGTTTTTGGATAAATGGCTTATCCACATGGCCGATTTCAAGGCTTGAGTAAAAAAACAAAGATTAGAGGGTTTTGAATGCGTACGCGTGTGGTATTTAACCAAAAAGGTGGTGTGGGGAAATCGAGTATTACGGTCAATTTAGCTGCGATAAGCGCGCACCAAGGTTTAAAAACTTTGGTGATTGACCTCGACCCTCAAGCCAATTCAAGTCAATATTTGTTGGGGGATGATGCGACCTACTCAGCAGATAAACCTGCCTTAGAGCCAAATATTGAAAATTATTTTGATGAAGTATTGGGTTCGCAGCAAAGCAAAGGTTTGTTGGGAAATGCCATTGGTTCGATTTTAAAAAATCGTACTAAAGGTCTAGAAAGCTATGTACATCAATCACCGTTTAAAAATTTAGATGTAATTCCTGCAAGCCCAAATTTGGGTGCGTTGGCACATGCCTTAGAATCTAAGCATAAAATTTACAAACTGCGTGATGCTTTGCAGCAGATGAGCGGTCAATATGATCGAGTGTTTATTGATACACCGCCGGCCTTTAACTTTTTTACTTTATCTGCGTTGATTGCGGCAGATCGCGTGCTGATTCCATTTGACTGTGACGTGTTTTCAAAACGAGCTTTACAGACCCTGATCGAAAATGTGTTGGAAACGCAGGATGATCATAATGATCGTTTGGAAATTGAAGGCATTGTGGTCAATCAATTTCAAGCACAGGCGAAGTTACCGCGTGAAGTTGTACAACAACTCAAAGATGAAGGTCTTCCTGTATTGGACAGCATGTTACCGCCTTCAGTGCTGATGAAAGAATCTCATCATAAAAATCAACCTTTAATCCATTTGGCTGCAGATCATAAATTGACGCAAGCCTATCAATCATTGTTCAATGAAATTGAGCAAAAGTAGTATCGAGAAAAGTATGAATGCACTTAAATGTGGTCTAGTTGCTTTCACTGCTGTTGTATTGGGTGCATGTGCAAGTACGCCTAAACCTAGCTATGTTTCACCTACACAGTATCAGTCTTTGAGTTGCCAGCAATTGCAAAGCGAATACAACCGAATCCACGACTATATTCAAAATGGTGTAGAAACGCCGAAGCGCACAGGCGTTGGTGTCGGTGTTGGCCTTGGTGGTGGCTGGGGCAGCCGTGGAGGTTGGGGCATTGGTCCGAGTATTTCGGTCAATATGGGACAATCTTCGAATACTAAACGTACCGAACTTTCACGTGTTTTAGGTGAGCAAGAAGCGATCGTACAGGCAGCAAAATTTAAAGGTTGTCCGATTATCGTTCGCACAAATTCGGCTACCGCATCAAAATCATAAGCGGATCATGAGCAGAGGCTTAGGCCTGTGCTATGAGAAAAGTGTAATAAAATTTGTCAGTAGGCGACGCGTCTACTGGCATTTTTTTTGAGTCAAATAAACTGCACTATTTAGAGCCAATAAAATATTTAAATCTATGAAAAAATTAAATTAAATATCATTCGTAAATTTTAATACCTCCTACTGGTCTTGAACATTCAGCGTGAGTGCATTGACTTGTACAAGGATAAAACTGACCTAGCGCGTACTTGTTTTTTTAAATTCATTTCGGCTAAGGTGTGCGCTTTGAAAAATTGTCTGGGTATTTATGATTGAGAGTTGGCTTTTTGTATTTGCAATGATTGCGGTGATGATGACGCCGGGACCTAGCAATGCACTAATGGCAAGCTCTGCACATCAACAAGGTATTGCAAAGACGTGCATGCTGATTCCTGCAGAATTATTGGGCTATTTCTATGCCATTAATTTGTGGGCGTTGATTATTCATTTAAGCGCTCCAGTGTGGCCGAATTTAATTCACTTACTGCATTTTCTCAGTATTGCCTATGTTTTATGGTTGGCTTTTCATTTGTGGAAATCGACGCATTTACATCAGTACAATCAAAAACATCCTTCAATTCAACCACGTGAATTATTCATTTCTTCATTAAAAAATCCGAAAGCCTTGCTTTTTGCTGCAGGTATTTTCCCGATTGAAACTTGGGCTAGCCCATTAAATTTTATTTTGGTTTTCGCTGTATTTAGCGTGGTTTTGCTACCAGTTGCATTGTTTTGGATGTCATTTGGACGGACGATTTTGGCGGGTAAGACTCAAAAAATTAAGGCCGATCTTCTATATAAAGGATCGGCCCTGATGCTGATTTTATGTATGTTCCCTGTGGTTTTGCGCTTTTTTGCTTAAAGGTGTTCACCACATCGGTTTATTTCTTTAATTTTGCTCGAATAAAACCAATTACACCCGGTAAAACACTAATAATAATGATGCCAAAGATCAGATGGGTGAAGTTATCTTTCACGATTGGCATATTGCCAAATAAATAACCCAAAGTGATAAATGAGCCAACCCAGCAAATCGCACCAATCATGTTAAAAGTCAGGAAGTACTTGTAGTTCATGCTGCCTGCACCTGCGACAAAAGGCGCGAAGGTTCGTGCAAAAGGAATAAAGCGGGCAAAAATAATGGTTTTACCACCATGTTTTTCAAAGAATTTTTGCGTATTCACCAAATGTTGACGGTTAATGAAGCGTGATTCAATTTCAAAGACACGTGGGCCAATATATTTACCAATATGGTAGTTCAGCGTGTCGCCCAAGACTGCCGCGATAAACAGTAAAATCACCAAAACCCATGGATCCATGGCACCTGTTGACGCAGCGAGCGCGCCTGCTGCAAACAGAAGACTGTCACCCGGTAAAAAGGGCATGACCACTAAACCGGTTTCAACAAAAATAATCAGGAACAGAATTGCATAAATCCATACGCCATAATTGGTAATGAACTCGAGTAAATGGTCATCAACATGTAGTATAAAATCAATCAGTTCCATGGGGCTTATATGCGTAAAATAGTGGTCTGATGCTATCAGTCTGGGGCAGCAAAGTCAGTATTAAAACGTAATTAATTATCAGTAAAATCGTTCTATATATGGAATGATGAGTATTATAAAAGCATATTTAAAGAGAATAAGAAACGACCTAATCTAAGCACATCTTTTGAACAGTATTAAAAATAGGTTTCAGTATGTTTAATCCAAATCTTATAGTGAAAAATCTGAGTCAACAGCCTCAAATCAATGCAGTAATCAGTCTCGTTGCACGTATATTAATGGCTTATATTTTTATTGTGGCAGGTTGGGGCAAAATTACCGCTTACACTGCAACCGCAGGTTATATGGAGTCAATGGGTGTACCGGCAGGGCTACTTCCGATCACCATTTTAGTTGAGTTGGGTGGTGGCTTAGCTTTATTGTTTGGTTTTCAAGCACGTTTTGCGGCATTGGGTCTAACCGTATTTAGTTTAATCACTGCATTTTTATTCCATGGTGGTGCTGAAGATGGCATTAACTTTATGAAAAACTTGGCGATGTCTGGCGGCTTATTATTTCTCATGTTACATGGTGCTGGTAAATTCAGTTTTGATCATTGGATTGAAAAATCAAAATAAAGTTGTCATGAGTCCGAGCATCCATCAAAGCGGCGTTCTGCCGCTTTTTTCATGTCTACCGCTGATTGAAAGCGGATGGGTAAAGTCCTGAAATGTGTTGTAAAAAACACCGTTTGGCTTGGGATTTTTGCCCCTGTCCGAATAGTGTGCGAAAGTCCAAGAAAAATGTTAGAATACGGCGCTTATATTCGTTGCCTGCATAGTTGTTTGCCATGACTACCAATACCCAAATTACTGAAGACCGTATCCTGATTTTGGATTTCGGTTCTCAATATAGTCAGCTTATTGCACGTCGTGTACGTGAAGCTGGTGTTTATTCAGAAATGTACGCATTTGATATGTCTGAAGAAGACATTCGTGCATTTAACCCAAACGGGATCATTCTTTCAGGTGGTCCAGAAAGTGTTCATGAAGAAGGTAGTCCGCGCGCACCACAAGTTGTATTTGAACTTGGTGTACCTGTTTTAGGTATTTGCTATGGTCTACAAACCATGTCAGAACAGCTTGGCGGTAAAGTTGAGCCAGGTACTGTACATGAATTCGGTTATGCAGAAGTTGATATTAAAGTCCGTGATGCTTTAATTGGTGATCTTGAAGATACCAAAGACCAATTAAAAGTATGGATGAGTCATGGCGATAAAGTGACTCAAATTCCTGAAGGTTTCCAAATCACTGCCAGCACACCAAGCTGCCCAGTGGCGATGGTTTCTGATGAAAAACGTCGTTTCTACGGTATCCAATTCCACCCAGAAGTGACACACACTGCGAAAGGTGCTGAGTTGTTGTCTAACTTCGTACATGGCGTATGTGGTTGCCGTAACTTGTGGAACTCAGAAAACATCATCGATCTTCGCGTAGAACAACTTCGTGAGCAAATTGGTGATCAAAAAGTTCTATTGGGTCTTTCAGGCGGTGTCGATTCATCTGTTGTAGCTGCACTTTTACACCGTGCGATTGGCGACCAATTGACTTGCGTATTTGTAGATAACGGTTTACTTCGTTTGAACGAAGGCGAACAAGTGATGGACATGTTTGCGAAAAACATGGGTATCCGCGTGATTCGTGCCGACGCTGAAAATCGCTTCTTAACAGCACTTGCTGGTGAAGTTGATCCAGAGAAAAAACGTAAAATTATCGGTCGTGAATTCATTGAAGTGTTTGCTGAAGAAGCACGTAAGCTTGACGGTGTGAACTTCCTTGCTCAAGGTACCATTTACCCAGACGTAATTGAATCTGCGGCAAGCAAACAAGGTAAAGCACACGTGATTAAATCACATCACAACGTGGGTGGTTTACCAGAAGATTTAGCATTCGAATTGGTTGAGCCAATCCGTGATTTGTTCAAAGATGAAGTTCGCCGTTTAGGTACAACACTTGGTCTTCCATTTGAAATGCTTTACCGTCATCCATTCCCAGGTCCAGGTCTAGGTGTACGTATTCTTGGTGAAGTGAAAAAAGAATATGCAGACATCCTTCGTCTAGCAGATGACATTTTCATGCAAGAACTTCGCGCAAGCGGCTGGTATGACAAAACTGCACAAGCATTTGCCGTATTCCAACCTGTGAAATCTGTGGGTGTCGTAGGTGATGGTCGTCGTTATGCATGGGTAATCGCGCTTCGTGCTGTAGAAACTGTGGACTTTATGACTGCACGTTTTGCACACCTTCCTTATGATCTTGTAGACAAGATTTCTACACGTATCATGAACGAGATTGCTGAAGTTTCTCGTGTTGTTTATGACGTATCGTCTAAACCACCAGCAACGATTGAATGGGAGTAAAACTGGGGTTTCACGAAGCACTGCTTCGTGCCATTTTTACGCCAAGAGCTACGCTCGCGGCAGTGAGGGATTTCAAGAAGCGAAGCTTCTTGCCTAAATTACACCGAGAGCTATGCTTGAGGTTATTTAGGGAAACCTAGATAATTCTAATAAAAAGGACGCCTCGGCGTCCTTTTTTATATCTCAACATTCTATTTATAAACAATTGACCAACTACTATCGCTTTCATTATTCGGTTCAGCTTTAGGCTTCACTTTATGGGTAAAGCTTTGCCAAGACTTCGTCGATTTACGTTCGGGTTTCATGCTTGAATCATATCGCTCTACACGGTTACGGCCATTTTCTTTTGCCTGATATAGTGCAATATCAGCTTGCTTAATCAGTTCAGTTAAATTTTGCTTATGTGATTTAAGCTGTGAAACACCAATGGAAACGGTAAATTGGATCGGGTGATTTGCGACATTCAGCAATGATTGATTTTGAAGTGTTAAACGAATACGTTCCGCGATCAACATTGCATCCTGTATTTGCGTTTCAGACAGAAGCACAATAAATTCTTCACCACCAAAGCGAGCCAAGACATCTTTTTGGCGCATTTCTTTGCGGGTGGTTTCAGCGATACATTGCAGTACTTGGTCACCAACATCATGCCCGTAATTATCATTAATATGTTTAAAATGATCGACATCAAACATCAATAAGCAAGTACTTGCAGGCGTTGGCCATTCATGGATACGGTGCTCAGCCAACTGAACAAACTGACGACGGTTGTATAACTGGGTGAGCTCATCTGTATGTGCTAAATTTTTCAGTGTATGCATATTCCAGTCGTCAAGTAGGGTACGTAAAAAATGACGACGTGCATTGAGTGTATTGTTCCAACTCATATGCAGGCTGATCATCCAAACAGGAATAGACACCACCACAAAAATCAGTGCTTCTTGCCATGATAAAAGCTGACTCACCGCAAAATACACCAATAGCGAAATGAGGCCCGAACAATACAAGGCGGGCTTAAATTGTATTTGTACGCAGACATTGGCAATTAATATAAAGATCGCTGCACCATAGATATAGGACGAGACCATTGGGCTATCTGAAGCCAATAATAAGCCAATCCAAATCGCGGTGCTACAGACCGTCCCAATCGGTAAGATCATGTCGAGCACACGAATATCTTTTTTGTATTTAAACAGATAGAAGCTGACCAATAGGGCAGCAATAATCATGGCCACTCGAGAAAGACCTGACCAAAAGAACATGTCAGGGATAATAAAAATGTCAGCAAAGAAATAAAGAAGAAATGTAATCTGCGCCATGTAGTTCACTTGACGTAAATAAGGTAACTGATGGGCATACTGATGTTGTAGAAAATAGTTTCTAAACTGCGTAGGAATACGTGCAAAAGGATCTGCAATGGCTTGTTCAATCTCGGCACGATTGGCAAGATCACACTCAGAAAGTTTCAAAGTATGATTATGATTTTTACGAACTTCCTGAGCAGACGAATTAGTCCGAGAACTCATTCGTACATCAACAGACATGTCCCTTCTCCATAAATGGCTTAGGAAAATTATGAATAAAAAACATACAAAAATATCTACCTGAAACTTGGGATTTTTCGAATGAATGATAAAAAATCGTCTGTTGAATGTTACAAAATATATTATTAACTTGCTGTTTTATAAGTTGATATTTGATTTCTTCCTGCAGATTTTGCTTGGTAAAGTGCCTGATCGGCCATGCGAATAACACTTTGTAAATCTCGGTTTTTTTGACCAAATTCGGCAACACCAATTGAAACGGTAAATTTAAGTTTTTGTAGTGTATCAAGTTCTAAATAATCATCGGCTATGGCCCGCCGTAGACGTTCGGCAATATCTTGAGCCTGACGCAGGTGTGTCTGCGGTAAAAGGATAATAAATTCTTCACCACCGAAGCGGGCAATGATGTCTTGGCTACGTAAAGTATGTCGGCACGTTTCGGCAATTTGTTGTAAAACATGATCACCAATATAGTGCCCAAACTGATCATTAATATTTTTAAATTTGTCGACATCAAAAATCAGTAATGAAAGCGGCTGTAACGGTTTGGACTGATGATGAATATGATAATTGGCAAGTTGAATAAATTGACGGCGATTGTTTAAGCCGGTCAGCACGTCGGTATGCGCCATAATATTGAGCGCTTCACGGTTCAACTGATCGAGTTTGCTATGTAAAAATACAATTCTGGATTTTTGCGTTGAATTCCAACTGATATACAAACTAAATAACAATACGGGAGAATAGATCAAGATAAACAGTTGCAGTTGATGGATATTGCCAGAAATGGCGAAATACACCCCAATCAGTAAAATTAGACTGATACATAGAGAAATGAGCACAGCAGCCTTAAAGCGGATTTGCACACATAAATTGGCTAACACAATAAAAACCAAAGATGCATATAAATAGATCGGCACATCGGGGCTATTGGATAAATTGAGTAGGCTAAACCACAGGGCAGAAGCGCCAACGATCGATAGGGGAAGCATCAAGTCAAAGAGTAAAATGCTCTTGCTATATGTATAAATGACCCATGTGATGCCCATCATCAGTAAGGTATAGGCCGTTTTTAAGCCTATCGCGAGCAAGCCCACATCGGGCAACATAAACCAATCCGCTATGGCATAAGAGAGATAGGCCAATTGTGCAACGATGTTGACTTGGAAAAAGAATTTAAAAAGTTGACGACGATGGTAGTGGAAAAATTCTTGACGAAATTGAGCAGGAACGCGAACAACGGTTCCTTTCAAGGCTTTTTGGATCAGTGCACGTGATTCTTTCTTATACTCATTGATCATGCAAGATTACCGACGGGTGAGCATGGTTTGTATGTAAGTTTATGTAACTAAAATAATTTATATCATTTTTATTTAAAATTAAACACGTAATTTCAACGATTTGTGAATTATTTGGTATTGTTTGGTCAAAAGTGAGTGTTAATTTATGTTACTTAAATTTACATTTCACGTGATTTGAACAATTAATTTCGCATTGGATATTGTCTAAATAAGCATCGAAAACTGTTATGCTGTATGTCATATTAGGCAACAAAAAAACGATTGTCCTATCTCTGTGATTCAGCGTATTAATGACAGCTGAAGAAGATTGAGTTAATGCAGATATAATGGAAAAAATGCATAGCTCTAGCCGGTAGTCCTTGCTTCGGCTTAGCCAAATTTAGGGTAAGAATATGACCAATACTAATTACACAGAAATATCTCATTCCGACGATTGTGAAAAATACGTCAATCAGTTCATTCAAGAATTTCCACTGCGCCGTGCTGAAATTGGTCAAGGCACAGTGATTAAACGTGCTTTACCAAGTCGTCATAAACGGATGATTGGTGCATGGTGTTTCCTTGATCATGCCGGTCCAGTGCATTTTCCGCAAGGTGATGGCTTAGATGTCGGTCCACATCCACATATTGGTTTGCAAACCTTTACCTGGATGATTGATGGTACCATGATGCATACCGACAGTTTGGGCACACATCAGTTAATTCAGCCCAAACAAGTCAATCTCATGACAGCGGGTTATGGTATTTCGCATACTGAGGTTGCTCCAGAGTCTGAAACACAAATGCATGCTGCGCAGCTTTGGATTGCATTGCCAGATGACAAAATCAATATGGCGCCCCAATTTGACCATTACCCAGAATTGCCTGTGGTGACGCAAGACGGGATTGAATTGACGGTATTGGTGGGTGAATTTTTACAGACTAAATCGCCGGTAAAAGTACATAGTGAATTATTGGGTGTCGATCTGCGTAGTTCGGAAAGTCAAAGTACCGTCCTGCCGCTCAATCCAAAATTTGAATATGGCTTTATGGCCCTCGAAGGGACTGCCAGTATCAATGGTCACGAGCTAAATGAAGACAATATGGTGGTTCTTGAGCCGGGCTTAACCCAAGTCAAAATTGACCTACATGCAGGTGGCCGTGTTTTATTATTAGGAGGTGAACCTTTTGAATCACCGATTTTGCTGTGGTGGAATTTTGTGGGGCGCACACAAGAAGAATTGAATATTGCCCGTGAGCAGTGGATTAATCAGGACGAACGCTTTGGCTCTATTCCAGACTATGATGGTCCACGACTAGAAGCACCGGCTTTCCCTGATAAAATGCGTCCATCACGTTAACTTAAAAATAAAAATGAACAGCCGTACCTGTGGTGAAAATGGTGCGGCATAACCATGAGGGAGTCATTATGGGTATCGTCGCAACGGCAACAGTAAACACCTTACAAGCACCGTGGTCAGGTGAAATTCAGAGTGGAAAACATCAACTTATTACCGATAAGCCCGAATCATTTGGTGGCGGGGATTTAGGTTTAGCACCGTATGATTTACTGTGTGCATCTTTAATCTCATGCACAATGATTACCTTGCGCATGTATGCAGCACATAAACAAATCCAATTGGGGGAGTTTAGTGTTGAGGCAGACTTTTGTGCGAACCGTGAAGGTGCTGAATGGGTTGAGCGACGTCTGCATTTTCAAACATCCTTGGATGCAGAATTAGAGCAAAAGATCTTGTCCATTTGTGAAAAAACTCCAGTGACAAAAACTTTATTGCGCAGTGTAGACATTAAAACCACTCTAGTTTAATTTAAATGCAGGTCGCTGCTGTACTGTGCAAAATTTAGTTTTGATACAGATCCAAGCAGTGATCTGACACTTTTTATGATTTAACTACTTCAAAATAATAATGGCTTGCCAGAAATAAGAAAATTTTAGACTTCATATAGGAGATGAACCCATGCGGGTGCTACATCATCTAGAAAAATCTCGTTCATTTCGTATTTTATGGGCAATGCAGGAATTAGGACTGGATTATCAGGTTCAGTTTTATCTGCGCCAGCCAAATTTGTCTGCTCCTCCTGAGCTTAAAGCCATCCATCCTTTAGGGAAGTCGCCCATATTGCAGGATGATGGACTGGTCTTGGTAGAATCTGCAGCGATCTTGGAGTATTTACAAGAGAAGTATGATCGGCATGATTTTTTTGCAGCCAAGGCGGAACATTCAAAACAACAATATCGCTTTTGGATGCATTATGCCGAAGGTTCTCTAATGCCGTTGTTGGTGATGCAGTTGGTCATGAGCAATGTGCCGCGCCATGTACCTTGGGTCATCAAACCCGTAGCTAATCGCATTTGTGATGGGGTCAAAAAAGGTTTTGTACGACCTCGCTTAAAAGAACATATCGAGTTTTTAGAAAACCATTTAGCGGAAAATGAATATTTTGCGGGACCGTTTAGCTTTGCGGATATTCAGATGACGTTTCCATTAGAAGCCGTCATGACCAGAACTCAAGGGCGATATCCACAAATTCAGGCTTTCTTACAACGGATGCAACAGCGTCCTGCATATCGCCGTGCCAAACAACAAGAACAACAGTTGGAAGCACAGCAAGACCGGCAGCATGATTCCGCTTAGCTCACATGATACAAGCGTTCTTTAGGGAAGACGACTTTAAACAGCGAACCACGGTTTTCTTTGGACTCAATTTCAAGGTGTGCCTGATGTTGCATCAAAACGTGTTTCACGATGGCAAGACCTAAACCTGTTCCTCCCGTTTGGCGACTACGTGCGCTGTCCACACGGTAAAACCGTTCCGTTAAACGGGGTAAGTGTTTCGGGTCAATCCCGATACCCGTATCTTCAACGGTAAAATAACCATGCGTACCATCATCATGCCAACCAATGGTCACAGTACCGCCTTTGGGGGTGTATTTAATTGCATTGGTGATGAGGTTACTAAAGGCACTCGCCAATTCCATATCTGATCCGATCAGGTCACAGTGACTATCAATCTCGAGATTCAGTGTATGTCCATAATCCACATTGTAAGCATGTGCATCGTCATATAGTTGGTTCATTAGGCTGGGCATTTCAATGATTTGATTTTTAGCAACTTTTTTATCATTTTCCAGACGAGATAATAATAACAAGTCATTAACCAAAGCATTCATACGGCGGGTTTGAGACTGCATTTGATCGAAAGCACGTTTCCAGCGTGGATTTAAATCTTCCTGATCGGTAAAGGTTTCGATATAACCACTTAAAACCGTAAGCGGTGTGCGTAACTCATGTGAAATATTATCGACAAAGTCTTTACGCATCTGCTCAAGGTTATGCATACGCGTGACGTCATAGGCCACCAGTAATCGACTTTCACGACCAAAACGGGTCAATTTCACTTGCACATAATGGTCTTCAAATACCGATGATTTCATTTTTAAACCATCGGGGGCTAAATCGATATTGGTAAAGTATTCGATAAAACTAGGCTGTCTTAAAATACTTAAAATATTGCGCCCTTGATCGAGCTGTTGAATCCCCAAAAGCTTTTCTGCGGCAGGGTTCCACCATTCGATTTGGTGTAATTCATCAATCAATACCACCGCTTCAGCAAGTGCCACCAAGGAAGATTGAGCGCGGTCGATTAGGCCGACCATTTCAGCTTGTACGATGCGTTCTTGGCGCTGCGCACGGTATACATTAAAGAGCAAAGCCCCCCAAATGCCGTCTAAATTCGGCGGGACATCATAGGGACGGTTTGAAATCCATTCGTTAACCAAGTACAGCGAACGCATTTGCAATGCAAAGAACACTGCAAAGGCAATTAAGATGCAGATCCATAAGTACCCGATACCAAAGCCGATGAGTGCAGCAATGAGCAGGAAAAATGCCAGCAGTCTTAAATCCTGCTTGGCAAAAGTCCATAAACTGCTGTAACGGAATTTTTTATGTTCACTGGCAAGTTCAGGGACGGGATACGGTTCGTACATAGAAAATTAAAGACCTAAAATGACTAACCCATCACAGCGTCTGCACGGGTAGAGAAACGGTAACCTGTACCACGAACAGTTTGCACATAACGATCGGCTTGGAAAGGTTCAAGAACTTTACGCAAACGACGAATATGAACGTCAATGGTACGGTCCTCAATATACACGTTTCCACCCCAAACCTGATCTAATAATTGAGCACGGGTATAGGCACGTTCAGGATGAGTCATGAAAAAGGCTAATAGACGATATTCAGTCGGTCCCATATCTAAAATGGTGTTACCAAAGCTGACACGTTGGCTGACTGGATCGAGGATTAAGCCATTGGCATCAATGGTTTTTTCACCACCCAATGCATTTGAGCGACGCAGCACCGCTTTAATGCGTGACACTAACTCACGGGTGGAAAAAGGTTTGGTCATGTAGTCATCTGCACCCGCGTCTAGACCTTGGACTTTATGGTCTTCTTCACCGCGCGCAGTGAGCATGATGACTGGAATTTCTGACAAATTTTCATCGCGTTTTAAACGACGACACAGGTCTACACCACTCACGCCACCAGGCATCATCCAATCTAATAAAATCAGTGCAGGACGCTGATCCACAATCATTTGGTGCGCTTGTTTGGCATCTTCAGCTTGCTGACATTGAAAACCAGCCATATCCAGTGAAGTATGGATCATTTCCCGAATCGGGAGTTCGTCGTCGACGATTAAAATATAGTCATCTTTCACAGCGCAATACCCTATTTTATGTAAACGGTAGACCGTTTTATATTTATGACAGGCTTATTACAAAGATTAATTATGACAGTATCATTGCAAAAATGATCTTTCATTGGGGTTTAGAAAGAAATTGTGACAATTTAAATCCTGAAATATTCAACAACATGGGCTTTGCATCATGCTGCTGTCACAAAAAAATCATTCAAAAAATTGTAAAGATCAGTGTTGAGCTCAGAATTTATTTCCTGGGTTTTTCAGAAAAAGCATCCAACAAGGCCAAAAAGACCACGCTACATGACGATAAAACTTCGTCAATCGGTTGTTTATAACCACTCATGACCCAGCGAATCGCGATTTGGGTGACATAACCATTGAGACCTGTTGCGACCATTGAAATTTCGCGTTCTGAACGATCAATATTCGGCATCATGAGCATGACAAAGGCATGAATCATACGGTCAAAGCGCATCATGGTTTCATGAATTGTGGCTTGGTTATGTAGCTCTTGTACCAACATGGCATCGATATAAATGATGCGCGCCATACGGGGATTATTTTTTAAAGTTAACAATAGGGCGGTTAAACCCGCTTCAATCATTTTTTTAGAATCGGTGGATGCTTGCATGATGGCTTGCATCACGTTTTGTTGCAGTTCATCGATTAATTTTAAAAAGATGGTCTGGAACAGTTGCTCACTTTTCTTAAATGATTCATAAAAATAGCGTTCGGTCAGCTTGGCTTCCAAACAAATATCTTTCACAGTCACGGAAAAAAAGCCATGTGTACCATAGGCTTCTATACCGGCTTCAATCAGTTTTTCACGTCGCGCTTGCTTACGTTCACTGAGAGAAAGCCCTTTAAATTGACGTTCCTTCACATTTTTTGCCTGTTGTTGTTCTGTGTGATTTGTTGCATCTGTCATGAAAATATACGCTGAACTAAAGCAGAATTTTGTCTTATTTTAGCAATAATTTCAGTTTAAACCTATGTTTAAGTATTGGCGATTTCAACAGCTTAGCACGTCCTAAGATGACATTGACAATATGTATTGTCAAACCTATATTAAGTCGACGAACTGCACACATTGGCAAATGAGATCACGCTGTGATAAAGCCAAGCGGCAGCATAAAGGAATAAGGAATCACAATGAAAAACTTCAAAAATAAAGTGGCTGCCATTACAGGTGCAGGTTCAGGTATTGGTCAGCAATTGGCTGTGCTTTTGGCTAAACAAGGCTGCCATCTGTCTTTAAGCGATGTGAATGAACAGGGACTAGCGGCAACCGTTGAATTGGTTAAAGCCAGCAATGTACGTGTAACGACGCAAAAACTCGATGTGTCAGACCTTGCAGCAATGAAAGCATGGGCAGCACAGACCGTTAAAGATCATGGTTCGGTGAATATGATTTTTAACAATGCGGGTGTGGCATTGGGCACGACCGTTGAAGGGGCAAGCTATGAAGAACTGGAGTGGATTGTCAATATTAACTTTTGGGGCGTGGTTTATGGCACCAAAGAATTTTTACCGTATATCAAGCAAAGTGGTGAAGGTCATATCATCAATATTTCCAGCTTGTTTGGCTTAACAGCACAGCCAACACAGTCTGCATATAATGCCACTAAATTTGCAGTACGTGGTTTTACCGAATCTTTACGCCAAGAATTGGATATTGAAAACTGTGGCGTGAGTGCGTTATGTGTACATCCGGGCGGTATTCGTACCAATATTGCCAATGCCGCAAAAATGAATGACAGCTTGAAAAGTTTAGGCATGAACCCACAAAAATCGGCACAGTCCTTTAATAAATTCTTGCGTTGTCCACCTGAAGAAGCGGCTCGTCAAATCATTGCAGCAGTACAAAAAGATAAGCGCCGTTTATTGATTGGTAATGATGCAAAAGCGATTGATTTAATTCAACGTTTGCTACCGACGGGTTATCAAAAATTAACTGCCATGGCGACTAAATTTGGTCAATAAGCGGTAATTAAAATCAATTGAAAAGAGCCCACGTCAGTGGGTTTTTTTATGCTCTAGTAATATTAGAAGCGCAATTTGATCCAAATAAAAGAACGATACGCGGTAGTGTCATCCGCAATTGTTTGAGACAAGACGACTTTTAATCACAAATGTTTTTGCGATCCTTTGAATCATTTGATGGTATTGATCGAGTTTTGTCGGTGAGGTGTATTGCACCGCAAGATGGTTTCCTTGCGAAGCACGCTTCTCATTTTGTCGAATGAGAAACAACGTTTCGTAAGAGTACCTCCAGCCGAAGGCTAATCCCGTTATTCAATCCCTAGATGTAAGACTCCATCGAATAGATTTAAAAATCATTTTAAAAATCCGAAATTACTTTTACAGGCGTAACATCAGTTATTAAAAGCCCAAAGCGTATTTCTTATTTCATAAAATGAGATATAAAAATGGAAATAACTGATGATTTGAAATAAGCAACTGTTGAATAACCAACAGTTTTTTGGCGTTAAAATCAACAGAATTTATCAGATTTAAATAATAAAACTTTAAAAAATAAATACTTAAAATGTTGGCACAGTTGTTGCCATATTAGAGTGAACAAAACTCACCACTGTATGGAACATTTATGAGTACTTTTACGCATCGATATCTTTCTGCTTTTCGTGTCCTACAACAGGCATGTTGTTGTGCTATGACACTCGCGATGATGCGCGCTTAAATTCTAAAAGCTGTCTTCGAGTTTCGGTCGTGCATAAGTTGAATAAAACCTACGACCACTCAGATTAATTTTTAAAAAACCCACGCAGTACATTCACTTCATGCACCTTGCATGGGGTTGGGGGATTTTGCGCTTTGGGAAAAATGTTAGTGAAACCAAATCATGAAAAAAACCACATTAACCGTTGCGGTCGGACTGATTTTATCCGCAACCAGTCAGCTGAGTTTTGCATCCGATGAAGCACTTCAGCAAGAACTGAGCAGCTTAAAACAACAAATTGAGAGTTTGCAAAAACGCTTAAATGCCGTGGAATCTGGTGCGACGAAAAGCCAAGTCGTCGAAACGGCCGCTGTGACGACAGAAGATACGACCAACGCCGCTGATGTTGAAGGTGAAACGCAGGTTGCAGAAGTAACCACAGCAACATCCGAAGATATCGACGGCTTACGTGCAGATATTGAAAACTATAAGTACGATCAGTCACGTCAATATGAACGTCAAACCACCAAATCGACCCGTGACACAACCCTGTATGGCACGGTTCAACTACGTGCCAGTGCGCTCGATGAAACGGGTGTGTTGGGTTCAACCAAATCGACATTTGATATTGGGACTGCGCTGATCGGTGTACGCGGGAATTTATTCCGTGATTATAACGAAGGCAAAAACCTCGATTATCAATTGTCCTTTGGTTATGGCAAACGCAATGATGGCACTAATAACAGTAACTTTAACTTACTAGATGCCTTTGTTCGCTATAACGCTTTTGCCACCAATGCGGGCCCCGAAACAGCCAAACTGAACTTTACGCTCGGTCAGCAGTTATTACCCTTTGGTTTAGATGTGCAGTCTCCTGAAGATTTGCGTCCAACCATTAGTACCGCTGCAGCTTCGACCCTTTTAGGACTGTTTAACCGTCAAAATGGATTTATCGTCCGTGGTGATGCCAAACCTTTTGTCGACTTTGCATCGAACTACCGTGCGCCGCTATTTGAGTATGCCTTAGGGGTAACCAATGGGAACGCCAGCAATAAGGCAGATGACAACAATGGCAAAGATTATATCGGTCGTGTGGCTTTTACCTTGCCAGTGGACTACGCCAGCATTTTCCGTGAGTTGAAGTTCGGTGCCTCTTATATCAAAGGCGAATCGAAAATTTCAGCCGGCGGAATCAGTGATGATGCTGCAAAACGTGATCGTTTGGGTTTCGATATTTATTATAACCACGCTCCATTTGGTGTGACCTATGAATATCTGCAAGGCAAGACCGATTATGTCGACAC
Source organism: Acinetobacter sp. YH12251 (assembly GCF_013417465.1). Lineage (NCBI taxonomy): Bacteria > Pseudomonadati > Pseudomonadota > Gammaproteobacteria > Moraxellales > Moraxellaceae > Acinetobacter > Acinetobacter sp. YH12251. The sequence goes on from NZ_VPDZ01000015.1 coordinate 106,209, forward strand.
TGTAGCCCAAGACATCAAAGAAGCCAAAGCGGAAGGGCATACTTTTACCGCTTTCTACACCTTGGGCGATCAGTTCTACAACAGTATTAAATCCAATGCCAAATTTGATGATTTCTGGCCAAAGTCAGTCCAAGGCTATTACCGTTTTGACCGCTATAACCCGAATAAAAACAACGCAAGCTATCTCGACACCGCGAGCGGTCGTATTGGTGAATATGACATTCACTCTTTGGGCTTAAATCTGTTTTTTGCGCAAACCACAAAATTCCAATTACAGCTGAATCACTACCTGTTTGATGTCGAAACGGCAAATCAAAAAGACACCAATGAGCTGCAAGCTCAGGTTCAGTACACCTTTTAATTCAAATGTTTAAACCATTAAGGAACATTTAAAATGAAAATTATCTCTAAAAAAATCGCAGCTACATTCTTGGCACTTTCAGCACTGGGTTTAAGTGTTCAATTGCATGCTGCCAATCCCAAAGAAATTCGTATTTCTGTATCAGGCGCGGGTGAGGGGGGTAAACCCAAAGTGGGCGGTAGTTTTGTAGCTACAGCACATTTACGAGGTGTGCTCGAACAAGAATTTAAAAAAGATGGCATTAAGGTGAATTGGCTGTTCTTCCCAGGAGCAGGCCCTGCAACCAATGAAGCTTTAGCCAATGGCAAAGTTGACTTTGCATTGCATGGCGATTTGCCCTCATTGGTTGGACGTTCGACGGGATTAAAAACCAAAGTGTTGTTTTCAACAGGGCGTTTTGGCCCAACTTATGTGGTGGTGCCTGCCGGCTCTAATGCCAAATCCTTTGCAGATCTCAAAGGCAAAAAATTCTCCGTCTTCAAAGGCACCAATGGTCAGATCGTCTTTAACCGTGTATTAGCAAAATACAATTTAACTGAGCGCGATTTACGAGTGATTTCGCAAGATGCCTATTCGGCGCGTACTGCGTTAGCGACAGGTGATATTGATGCCACGATTACTTCACCGTTTAGTTTGCAAGCGCGTGGTGTGGCGAAAACATTACTAGAAATTAAAGATCCCAAAGTTGCACCGATTGCGCACTTTTGGGTGACAGAAAGTTTTGAAAAACAATATCCAGAGGTGGTGCAACGTGTCGTGACGACACTGATTAAACAAGCGCAGTGGAGTTCTCAAGAAGCTAATCGTAGTGCGCAATATAAACTTTGGGCACAAAGTGGCATTCCGTTGGTGGATTATCAAAAAACGTGGGATGGCTGGAATTTAAAGGACCGTACTACACCGCTACTAGACGAGTTCCATCGTTCACAAATTGATAGTGCTTTAAAAATTGCCAAAGACGCTCGCTTAATCCGTCGTGATGTAGATACCAAAACATGGTATGAGCCGAAGTATCTAAATAATGCCTTGAAAGAGCTGAAGTTAGAGGGTTACTGGCGCCAATTTAATGCTCAAGGTCAACCGAAGTAAGTCGCAGCCATGAGTCGTCCGATTGAAAGCAATGTAATTGCCAGTCCATTAACCACCAAATTTATGAGCAGTTTTGTGCTGCTCACGATTTTGGCTGGACTGGGTGTGGGTGTCGCACGGGTATTAATTTCCTTGTATGCCGTGCATTTAGAAGCCACCGAATTGCAATTGGGGCTAATTTCTGCAGCGCAAAATTTTGGCATTTTGATCATGGCATTGCCGATTGGTGTGTTGGTACAGCGCTCTGGATCTTTGAAAATATTCTGCATCGGCAGTGTGTTGGGCGCCGTGGTGTATAGCTTAACGCCACTCAAAGCCGGTGCATGGTATCTCTTTGCAGTCACAGCCTTAGTAAGTTTTGTCTTACCCATGCGGTTTGTTTCGATCAATACCGTTTTTTTGAGCAACTTAAAACGTTTAGGTCCAGCCCGTGCGGGTTGGTTTCGCGGTTCGCACATGATGGGATATTTCCTGATTGCGCCTGCATTGAGCGTGTTGTTGATCGAGCATTTCGGCTATGGCGGAAGTTTTTATGTGGTGTCTTTGCTTTTTTTAGGCACCTTGCTGTTGGCTCCGTGGTGCTTTCAACGTAGCACTCCGCAAGCGACGAATCACCCGCATTTTCAATGGCGAGATATTGTGGCGCCATTGGCACTGATCAAAACTCATGCCTCATTACGGATTGTTTGCATATTGGAATTTTTGAGCAGCGTGGCAAATAACTACTTTGGCTTTTTCATTGTCGTGATTGCTATCCAAAGTTTTGCACTTTCAGAGCCAATGGCGGTGATGCTGTTGACCGTACAAGGCATCGTCTTTGTGGGATCGCTATTCAGCATGGGTGGTTTGGCTGAGTTGATGGGTTATCAAAAGTTTTATTTGATTGGCCTAAGCCTGATGGCAACGGCATTACTGATTTTAGCCTTAACCAAAATCACGCTGTTGATGTGGCCTGCTTCGGTCATGTTTGGACTAGGGCTCGGTATGTTGCATATCGCCAATTTTATGTCTTTCGCCCGAGTGGGTGAGCAAACCGCGATGGCTAAGATTTCTCCAATTTTAGCCCTCGTCGGACCTTCGGGTGGACTGTTGGGTGGCTTGATAGGCGCCGTATTTGGCGCACAGGTTGGACTACAAAATTTATTTTTACCGATCGGGCTGGTGTTTATTGGTCTGATTATTTTGATCAGCAAAGATCAGGAATTTATTCAATTTTTAAAACCTGATGTCTCAGAACAGAGCGTAAAAGGACAAGAATTATGAGCCTTACGGATGTATCTGCACATTCGGTTCCCTTGCAAAGTGACCGAAGTGCGTTGGATTTTTTTAAGACCTATTTAAAACTAACTTTGCAAGTGGCGTGTGGACTCCTGATGCCAGTTTTGTTGTTGGGTCTATGGTATGTGGCAACACTTAAACAGTGGTTGCCTGAGCAGATTTTACCTGCACCGAGTCTGGTGTGGCAAAGCACAGTCGAATTATGGCAAAGCGGTGAATTGAGTTTTCATTTTGCCATCAGTGCCAAACGTATTTTATGGAGTGTCTTGCTTGGTGCCAGTGTCGGGATTTTGCTTGGTACTGTGTTGGGATTAGCAAAGCGTAGTCGGGACTTTATTTTTCCGACGGTGAATCTTGTTGCGCAATTTCCCATAGTTGGCTGGATTCCATTATTGATGATTTTCTTAGGCATCGATGAGGCTTTGAAGATTGCCGCTATTTCATTGGCTGTTTTACCACCGGTGTTGATTGCAACCTATAAGGGCATTACTCATGTGCCGAATAGTTTGATGGAAGTGGCAGAGGTTTACCAATACAGCAATTGGCAGAAACTCAAAGAAGTGATTTTCCCAGCTGCACTACCCAGTGTGATCAGTGGTTTACGTCAAGGCATTATGCAGGCGTGGTTGGCATTGGTTTTTGTCGAGTTATTAGCGAGTAGTGAAGGAATTGGTTATCTCATGGTGTGGGGACGTCAGCTAATGCAGATGGACTTGATCTTCATGGCGATCATTCTGATTGGTATTACGGGCTATGTCTTAGATACCTTGCTGGCTTGGTTAGAAAAAACTGCGCGCTTTCACGCAACCCGAGTAGGAGGGAACTCATGAGCATTCTTTCATTACACGGGGCAGCGCGCCAAGTCTTAGTTAAAGCAGCAAAAGCACTCGTTCTACCTGTGACATTTATCGCACTGTGGGCAGTAGCCTCACAGCAAAATTGGGTCGATCCAAAGTTGATTCCTAGTCCATGGCTCGTGCTGCAAAAAGCAGTAACCGTGCTCCAACAACCGAGCTTTTTGACAGGCTTTGGCGAAAGTTTGGCGCGAAATTTTATCGGCTATGGCATAGGTGCGATAGCGGGTGTGTTGTTTGGCATCTTAATCGCGAGTTCACGCCTTTCGAATTGGTTATTTGCACCGAGCTTTCATGTATTGCGTCAAATTTCACTGTTTGCATGGTTGCCACTCATTTCGACCTTTTTAGGTGCGGGACATGGCGCCAAAGTGCTGTTTATTACCTTATCGGTGTTTTATCCCGTGGCGCTACACACCTTTGAAGGTGTGAGCAGTATTTCGCATAAATATCGTGAAGTGGCCGAAGTCTACCAATTTCCCAAGACATACGCGTTTCGTAAATTGATATTACCCGGTGCTTCTGCGCAGATTTTTGTCGGTTTACAACTTGGGCTGATTTTCGCATGGCTTGCCACCATCGGCTCTGAATTTTTATTGGCGAACTATGGCAATGGTCTGGGCAATATCGTGATTCAAGGGCGTCAGGCTTTTGATTTCGAACTGATTATTTTTGGCATGTTGCTGATAGGAATTGTGGGCGTGTTGCTCAATACGGTACTGACTTGGGTTGAGCGTAAAGTTTTAGCTTGGCAGCAGGTTGGATAGGAGAACATAACAATGAAAAAAATGACAATCCATAACATTCCTCAACTCTGGCGCAATATGTTCCTTGCAGCATTGGTCGCTGGCACAGCCTTGGTTGGTTGCAGCACGCAGCGAGTGGATGAACCTCAGCAAGTGGCTTTAAAAGAATTACGCTATCAAAGCTATCCGGGACTGGTATCTTTGCCTGAGTTGGCACAAGACTTGGGCTATTTAGGCGACGTTAAACTCAGTTATGTCGGCACGGTACAAGGTGGGCCACAAGATTTACTCACCTTGGTGGCAGGAGATGTTGATTTCGCTGGCGCCTTTAATGGCGCTGTGGTGAAAGTTATTGCCGCGGGTCTAGATGTGGTCCCAGTCGTCGCATCTTATGGCAGTGATGCTGAACAAAACGTGGGTTTCTACGTGCTAGAAAATAGTCCTATTCGTGGCCCACGAGACTTTATCGGCAAGAAAGTCGCAGTGAATGCCTATGGGGCACATTATGACTTTGTGGTGAAAGATTATTTGGCCCGTCATGGCTTAACTGATGATGAAATCCGTCAGGTCGAACTGATTATGTTGCCACCCGTGAGCTCAGAACAAGCTCTACGGAATGGGCAAATTGATATTGCGGTGTTCTCAGGCATTTTGGAAAAACGGGCCTTAAAACATGGCGGTGTACGTAGCATCTTTAAAGATATTGACTTATACGGCCCCTTTACCGCAGGCAGTTTTTCGATGCGCGGAGATTTTATTCAAGCGCATCCCGAGTTGGCTCGCACCTTTGTCAGTGGCGTGGCCAAAGCTCAGGAATGGTTACACAACACGCCGAAAGAGCAAATCATTGCTCGTATGGAAAGTATTATCGAAAAACGCCAACGCAATGAAAACACAGCACTGATTCCATATTACACAGGTACAGGTGTTCACGAAGTCGGTGGCGTGCAAAAAGATCAGGATTTTGCCCCATGGGTGAGTGCCTTAGAAAAAGAACACAAATTAAAACCGAATCAAATTGAGGTCAGTCGCATCTATAGCAATGAATTTAATCCCTATGCGAAAGACCAAAAATCAAAAGGAATATAACAATGACCAGTGCATTACATTTAGATCACGTGCGTAAGGTTTTTCCTGCACAGAACCATGTCGGCAGTAAAAACTATAAGCCTGAATTTATTGCTGTAGAAAATGTCACTTTGGATATTCAACCGGGTGAATTTGTTTCAATCGTGGGGCCAAGTGGCTGTGGAAAATCTACATTATTAGACTTAATTGCGGGTTTAACCAAACCGTCGGCAGGGCAGATTTTACTGAGTGGTAAGCAGATTACTCAACCGGGTTTAGACCGTGGCATTGTGTTCCAGCAATATGCGCTCTATCCATGGTTAACCGCACTGGAAAATATTGAATTTGGTCTAGAAGCCAAAGGCGTAGCAAAAAAAGAACGCCGTGAAAAAGCCGAATACTATTTGCAGCTTGTAGGCTTAAGTGGCTTTGAAAAGCATTATCCAAATGAGCTTTCAGGTGGGATGAAGCAGCGGGTTGCGATTGCCCGTAGTTTGGCTTATGAACCAGAAATTTTATTAATGGATGAGCCCTTTGCTGCCCTAGATGCGCAAACCCGAGAAACCTTACAAGCCGAGCTGATCAATATCTGGAAAAGCTCGAAAAAAACCATTGTTTTTATTACTCACAGTATTGATGAAGCAATTTATCTGAGTCAGCGTGTGGCGATTATGACCTCAAGACCGGGGCGAATTAAGGAAGTGATTGAAATTCCTCAAAGCCTGCGCAGCTCCAGTGAAGATGTCCGTTCATTGCCTGAATATGGCCGAATTCGCCATAAAATTTGGTCATTGCTCAGTGAAGAAGTGATTAAAGCGCAAGCCCTCGAAAAACATAAACAGCTTGCACATAACTAAAATATTCAGAGGATTTATTTATGTCATCGACTAAACAAGCCATCAGTTATACACAATCGTATAACGACATTAAACCCAGACTACAATTCACTTGGTTAAACACGGTCTTTAAACGCACCATTGCCATTGTAGCTTTTTTCTTGCTGTGGGAGATTCTGCCGCGGAGTGGTGTGGTCAATCCGGCTTTTTTACCGCCGTTATCTGTGGTATTGGAAACTACATGGCAGCTATATCAAAGCGGTCAATTAGGCATCCATTTCTTGGCCAGTATAAAGCGTTCCATTATTGGTTTCATTTTGGCCCTAGCGATCGCCATTCCATTGGGTCTCATCATTGGTTGGTACAAGCTCGTGGCTGAAACTTTAAATCCATTGTTAGAACTGTTTCGAAATACCACAGCATTGGCGTTGATGCCGCTGTTTATCTTATTTTTAGGCATTGGTGAAACCTCAAAAATCAGCCTGTTGGTGTATGCGTGCACATGGCCGATTTTATTGAACACTATTACAGGCGTACAAACGGTCGATCCCTTACTGATTAAATCGGCACGAACCATGGGCCTAAAACCCTATCAATTGTTCCGAAAAGTGATTCTGCCTGCGTCGGTTCCGACGATTTTTGTCGGTATCCGTCTAGCAGGGGCAATTTCTATTTTGGCCTTAGTTGCAGTAGAAATGTTTGGTGCCAAAGCAGGTCTGGGATATCTGATTATTTATTCGCAATTTAGCTTTGAAATTCCACAAATGTTTGTAGGCATATTAGTCATTACCCTCGTGGGTTTATCCTTTAACTATTTCTTGATTGGACTAGAAAAATACTTTACAGCGTGGAAACGAAACCCCGTGGAATAATCTAGACAAAATGGAAAAATAAATAAAAACCTCGGGATATACCGAGGTTTTTTATTGCTGATTTTTTATATTTAAAATAATGCAATGAATAAAGAATAATGTAGATGAATATTTATGTATCAGTTATTGGGATTATTATTTTAATGTGGAATAAATAAAAATATGACTTATTTATAATAAGCCATATTTAATTAGGCGAGTGCGAATCACGTTCCTTGTCACTCCAAGCAAACGAGCCGTATGCACTTGATTGTATTGACAGTGCTGATACGCACTTCGGATAAATTTTTCTTCAATCAGCTCATTAATATTGTCTTGTTTCAGTTGATTTGCGGCTTGAAAAATTTGTAAAAAGGTCTGCTCAAGTAACTGTCCAGCATCTTGAATATCTTTGATGTTGGCTACAGCAGAGGTGGCATTTTGTAAGTTAAAAGGTTCTGCACGCGAAAACGACGATGCACTTTGAATACTCGAAAAACTAATATCTTCTGGTTCAATCACACCTTTTTCACTGACTAAAATCGCATGTTGAATGGTATTTTCTAATTCGCGAATATTTCCCGGCCAGCTATGTAAATGGAGTTTCTTGAGCGCCAATGGGCTGAGGCGTAATGGTGTGTCATGTGGGTTGGTTTGATAGACCTGAATGAAGTGTTTAACCAAAGGCAAAATGTCACCACGACGCTCTGAGAGACGTGGAATGCGTAGCAACGCCACATGTAAGCGGTAGAATAAATCTTCCCTGAAACGTCCTTCTTGTACTGCATGCTCTAAATCGACATTGGTTGCGGCAATGATCCGAACATTAATCGGAATGGATTTTAGTGAGCCGACTCGAACGATCTCTCTTTCTTGTAAAACACGGAGTAATTTGACTTGCATAGGCAAGGACAGGTCACCAATTTCATCTAAAAATAAGGTGCCATTATGGGCTGCTTCAAACCAACCGACACGGCTATTAATTGCCCCTGTAAAGGCTCCTTTTTCATGTCCAAATAATTCGCTTTCGACTAATGACTCGGTAAAGGCACCACAGTTCACTGCGATAAATGGACCTCTGGCACGATGGCTTAATTGGTGGATTTGGCGTGCAACCAATTCTTTTCCTGTGCCTGTATCACCAATGATGAGTGCATTGGCCTCACTTGGTGCAATTTGTTCAATTCGAGACAACAACGCTTGCGATAACGGGTCTGCAAAGACTGTCGCTGTTGCCCGTTTATGTTTCAGTGCAGAGGGCACTGCAGGGTGGGTCAAAATAGACATATCGTTTCTTATAGTTGTTGAAAATGCAGATCATGATGAAAGATTTAAAAATAAAAGATAAATAATAATTCGATATTTAAATATCAGTTTCACCTATAAATTCATGCGTGGATTATTTATCTGATTTTAAGATAAATAAAATCGGGATAACTAAAGGATAAATCAAGATATAGCAAGTGATTGAACTGTTTTATAGTAAAGCTCTCTTAATAACAAAAGGCATAATTAAAATGGCGATTACTTCAGTAAATGTGCGAAACCAATTCAAAGGCGTGATTAATGAAATCGTAGAGGGTCCTGTGGTTTCAGAAATTGATGTGGAAACCAAAGCAGGCTTTTTTACGTCCGTGATCACGACGCGTTCGGTGAAGGATTTAGATTTAAAAGTAGGTTCAGAGGTGGTGGTGTTAATTAAATCGACGGAAGTGTCGCTGGCTAAACTCTAAGGTTTAGTCCAGCAAAGTTTGTCAGCACAAATAGAGAATAATGATATGAGCGTAGAACAAGCTGGTTCGGTTTCTATTCAGCAGCTAACGAAACATTATCCCACACAAAAGCAAGAAGACTTAACCGTACTTAAGGACATTAACCTGAATATTCAGCCGGGTGAGTTCATTAGTATTGTGGGAAGTAGTGGCTGCGGAAAATCCACATTATTACGGTTGTTGGTTGGTCTAGAGCGTCAGTTTCAGGGCCAGATTTTGGTTGATGGTCAGCCTATACAGGGCACGAGTTTGGAACGTGGTATCGTGTTTCAAGATCATCGCCTGTTTCCATGGTTGACGGTACGGGAAAATGTACGGATTGCACTGCATAAAAGCCAGTTTAGCCGTGCAGAAGAAGACGTATTGATTGATGAACATTTAGAGTTGGTCAAATTAACCCAATTTAAAGATGCTTATCCTTCGCAGTTGTCTGGTGGGATGAATCAACGTGTGGCGATTGCCCGGAGTTTGGTGAATCGACCACAGATTTTATTACTCGATGAACCCTTTGGCGCACTCGATGCATTGACGCGGCAAAATTTACAGGATGAATTACAGCGAATCTGGCAAAGTGAAAAAATCACCATGATTATTGTCACCCATGATGTCGAAGAAGCGGTATTTTTGAGCGATCGGGTAGTGGTCATGCAGCCGCATCCGGGACGAATTAAACGTATTGTAGATATTCATTTAGCCCATCCGCGTAAACGCGAAGATGTCCGTCTGACCAATATTAAAAATGACATTTTGACTGACTTTAGTGATCCAGTAAAAGATCAGTTGCTTGAACCTTTATCTCACCGATTTGCCGATTATAAATTTGCATGGTAAGTCTGAATTGACCATCACCTAGACAATGTAAAAGCCCTGAATTCAGGGCTTTTTTTAGGCTTATCAAATATAGGTCAGTATGATCATCGCTTAAGTTGGATTAATATCAGTCCATAAAAATGCCCCAGTTGGGGCATTTGTTTTTCAGTTTTATTAAACGTTGGTTTATGAGGCTTGGGAGGTATGTCTTTTTTCTAAAACATATTGGTTTTCAGGGCGTTTTAGACCTAAGTTTTCACGTAAAGTCGTGCCTTCGTATGCCGTTCGGAATAGACCGCGACGTTGTAGTTCAGGAACGATGAGATCGACAAAGTCATTTAACCCCGCAGGTGTTGTTGGCGGCAGTACATTAAAACCATCGGCAGCGTCATTCTCAAACCATTCCTGCAGTTGGTCTACGACTTGTTCAGGCGTGCCGATCAAGGTCCAATGTCCACGGGCTGAAGCGATATATTGATAGAGCTGACGAATACTAAAATTGTGCTTCCGGGCAATATCAATCATCATCTGCTGACGACTGGAGAAATTAATGTCTGCATCTTCTATTTTCGGGAAAGGGGCATCTAGATCAAATTTGGCCAGATTAATGCCACCTGCCAAAGCAGACAATAAACTTAAACCCACTTCTGGGTGAATTAAACTATTTAAAAAGTCATATTTTTCTTGGGCTTCTTGTGCTGTCTTGGCAACAAAAATCGAAACCCCCGGCATAATTTTCAGGTCATCTGCATGGCGGCCATATTTCACTAAGCGGTTTTTGACATCACGATAAAAGGCTTGCGCATCTGCTAAGTTCTGCTGTGCTGTAAAAATCACTTCGGCATATTTACCGGCTAGTTCACGACCATCTTCAGATTGCCCAGCTTGAACAATCACCGGATAGCCTTGCGGTGGCCGAGAGACGTTGAGAGCACCCAGTACCTGATAGTATTGGCCCTGATGATTGGGCTGATGTTGTTTTCGGGCATCAAAAAATTGCCCAGTTTCTTTGTTGTAATGGAAGGTATCATCCTCCCATGAGTCCCAAAGTTTTTGAGTCACCTCAATAAATTCATCGGCACGTTCGTAACGCTCTTTGGGTTCAGGGTGCTGCTGAATGTTAAAGTTTTTTGCGGCATCGGCAGAGGCTGTCGTTACTACATTCCACGCAGCACGACCTTTAGAAATATGATCTAAAGAAGCGAATTTTCGCGCCAAAATGTAGGGGTCTTCATAAGTCGTGGACGCTGTGGCAATAAAGCCAATATTTTGCGTCACAGCAGACAGGGCTGCAAACAATGTGACGGGTTCAAAGCCGACGCCTTTATCGCCCAAACCTTTCTCACCTTCGACAGCAGAACTCCAACGGACAGACAGACCATCGGCAAGAAAGTAGGCATCGAATAGACCGCGTTCTGCGGTTTTTGCCAGTTCAATTGCATAATCAATATTGAGATGATCTTGTGGGCGAGATTCAGGATGACGCCAACCCGCGACATGCTGTGAGGTGGTTGGAATAAAAGCCCCAAGCTTTATTTGACGTTTAGACATAAAAAATTTCTCATCCCAATTATTCTTAAAAGATAAAAGGGATAAGAACAAAATCTATGCCAAACCGTAATTGTTTGAAAATATGCAATTTTTAATTTTAATTGGTTCTAGGTGTAGATAAATCAACAGGATATAAAACCAAATGTTGAAAAATAAACAGCAGTTTAACGGCAAACTTTATGCATGGATCCGTACAAGATTTTCCATATTGAGATGCAAAGCTGCGGATTGGCATTGAACGCTATTAGCGAGCCTTATAGCAATACTTTGATGGCTTTTCGTCTCCATACCAGTTGGTAATACAGCCCTTGTAAAATACATAAGCTGACAAAGGCCAAGGCATAGGCATACCAAATGCCTTTTAAGCCCCACCATTCACTGAATAGGTAGGCACACGGCACTTCAATGCAAATAATCGCCATAATATTAATAATCATCGGCACGGTCACCGTTCCGCTAGCCCGCATAATGGAAGCAAAAATCGCACTGGCACCAAAAAATAAAATCGACCAAAGCACAATGAACAGTAATTCTTGACCGAGAACCACAACTTCAGGATCTGTAATAAATAGCGCCATTAAATATTTAGAGAACAAATAGCCCAATGCCACCAAGATGCCAGTAATAATGAAATTCATCCCGATGGCCGTACGTTTCACGCGATTAATTAATTCAGATTGACCCGAACCGATGGCTTGCGCGGCAAAAATAGAAGCTGCAATCGCGATGGACAAGGCCGGGAATTGGATATAGTTCAAAACCTGATTGACCGCGCCATATGCAGCAGTAGCATCAGCACCATGGCGGTTAACTAAACCGACAATCACGAGACCGGCCACAGAGGTCGTGACCATCTGAATACCTGTAGGAATGCCTAGTTTTAAGATAATTTTGCTGAGATCATGTTGATGGCGAATATGACGAATCAACTCGAAGTCGAGTTTGAGCGGATGATCTTTCTTTTTTAAGTAGAAATATAAAAACACCAAGGCAATTAAAAAGCCGATATGACTGGCAATGGCAGGGGCAATAATACCTAAACTTGGAAATCCAAATTTTCCTGCAATTAGTACTGGTGTAATGATCAGCCCTGAACCAATGGTCATACCCGATGCAATCAGCGGTGTTGTACTGTCACCGACCCCACGCAAAATCGAGGTGTAAATAATATAAATAAAGAGTAGTGGACTACCCGCAAGCATCCATTGCACATAAGGCAAAGATAAATGCATCACGTCAGGGGCTGTGCCTAAGGCCAATAAAATGGGCTTGGCAAATATCACCCCTAAAAAGGCAATGATGCTGCCACCAATCAAGGTCATAAAAAGGGTGGAACCCACCACAGTACGAACTTTTTCAAGGTTTTGCGCGCCCCAAGCTTGACCCACCAACACGGTTGCACCTGCCGAGAGTCCAATCACAAAAGCCATTAAACAGAACAAGATCGGGAAAAATACCGCAACGGCTGCAATGGCATGCACCCCAAGCATCTGACCGACAAAAACGGTGTTAATAGTCCCAGATAAATTCTGCAAAATATTGGTGGCGATCAAAGGCACCAGAAAAACTAAAAACGTTTTCCATAAATTTTGCTGAGTAACGAGGGACTGTTGTTTTGACATGCTCAGGTCCTAGACGCGGCTTTTTATGATTTTAAGTTACTGATAACACTATCATGTTGGCATTCAAAAAAGCCTTAGTTTTTGAGTAACCAAGGCTTCATTATTTCTACATGTCTGTTTTAAAAAAACGTTTGGGCAGATACGGCTTTAAACCGCGGAGAGAATCTCTGCAGCTCGATCTAAGGTGGCATCTTGTTTGGCAAAACAGAAACGTAATAATCGTAAATTTTCCGGCGGTTTTTGATAGAATACCGAGACAGGAATCGCCACGATTTTATGTTGTTCTGCCAACAACTGACACATTTCCACATCGCTTAAATCTGGGCGTATGGCACTGTAATCAAGGTTTTGGAAATAGGTACCTGCCGATGGAATCAACTCAAATCTAGAGTGGCTTAAGCCCGCATTGAAACGGTCACGCTTGGCTTGGTAAAAATCGGCCAATTCAGCAATGTGCTCAGGATGTTCTGCCATAAAGTTAGCCAATGCCATTTGTACGGGCGTAACTCCACAGAAATTGGCAAATTGATAGATTTGGCGAAACACTTGCATCAAGGCTGGCGCTGCAATGCAATAACCAGTTTTCCACCCTGTAACGTGAAAAGTTTTACCAAATGAACCCACGACAAAACTACGTTCACGCAGCTCAGGAAATGACAAAGCAGATAGATGCTGACGACCATCAAAAATTAAATGCTCATAGACCTCATCCGACAGCACAATAATATTTTTATCTCGAATCAGTTCGATCAAGTTGAGCCAGTCCTCACGCCCCCAAACAGCACCTGTTGGATTATGCGGTGTATTGACAATAATCATTCGGGTTTTATCGTTAATCGCAGCGGCAACACGATTCCAATCCACAGTAAAATGGGGCGTCTCTAAGGCAATATGAATGGGTTGAGCCCCAACCAATTTTACACTGGGCGCATAACTGTCATAGCTCGGATCAAAAATAATCACTTCATCATCCGCATGAACCACGGCTTGAATGGCACTAAAAATACCAATGGTTGCACCCGGGGTAATGGTGACTTCGGTGTGAGGGTCAATATTTAATTGGTCGCGATGGGCAAACAGTTGAATCAATTGCTCACGCAAATGCATCAGTCCATCGCCGGGTGCATATTGGTTAAAACCCTGTTGCGTCGCATCACTTAGCGCATTTAACAGTGCTGGAGGTGCAGGAAAATCAGGAAAACCTTGAGATAAGTTCAGTGCATTTAGACGCTGCGCCATTGCACTCATAACGCTAAAAATAGTCACACCTTGGGCAGGCAGTTTGGATTCAATTGTAATCATGGAGCTTAAAATTTTTTATAGATTGCATTTTGAGTGTAGCAGCATCTCAGCGGCTGCGAAAAGTTAGCTCAGCAAAAATGATCCAGTATTGATGTTCCTATTCACTTGAATCCTAAAGTGATGTGAAAGCCAAAAAGAAGAATTCAACAAATTATTTGCAAAATAGGGTAGACGAAAAAATAAACATTTCCTAAAATGCCGTCATTAAAAAAATTAAATACATAATAACAATGCTTAAAAATATTCACGCCATGGTGGAAAACTTTGGCTTTAGCGTACAGAAACGTGCGCTACACATTCATTTCTCAAATGAACCATTAAACACCGAAGTTTTTATTCAACGGATTGAAGGTCAACACCGTATCAATCAAGGCTTTCGTGCGGAAATTATTTGTCTCTCGACCAATGCTCATTTGGCTTTAAAGCAGTTTATAGGCGGCCGAGTGGCTGTCGATCAAGTGACAGATTTGGGACAACTCAGTCGCCTGACTGGTGTGATTACAGGTGCAAGCCAAGGTCAAAGTGATGGTGCATTGACCGTTTATAAGCTGGTGATTGAGGATGCCACAGCACTCTGGCATAAGCGTCGTAACAGCCGTGTCTTTATGAATAAATCGGTACGGGAGATGACCGAGATTATTTTTAGTGAATGGCAGAAAAAAAGTGCGCTGTTTGCTGCCAGTTTAAGCTTGAACTTAGAGGGGCTGGCACGTACTTATGATGTGCGTCCATTTACCATGCAGGCGAATGAAAGTGATTATGCATTTTTAACCCGCCTTTGGCGCAGTGAAGGGATCAATTGGTTAATTGATGAAGCTGAGTTATTTGTTGCATTTTCGGCTGCACCAATGCAAGCACAGCAGCTGCGTTTAATTGATACCAATCAAGCTTATAGTGCTTTGGAACGGAAAAAGATTCGCTTTCATCGTAGTCATGCCTCGGAACGTTTGGACACAATCACCAGTTTTGTGGCAGAACGCTTTTTACAATCGACCACGATTCAAACGCAGCGTTGGCAAGCTCAATATTTGGAACAAGACCAAAGTAATCCGCTCTTAAGCGCCCATGCACAGAGTGAGCAACAGCACAATGAAACCTTAAGTTTAGAGCAGGCTTGGACCGTAAGTTCGGCTTGGACAACTGACCTTAAAGGTGCAGATCAGGCGACCACTTCAAATACACAGCAATTGGATCAGTTGAATCGGCAACTCAATCAATATCAGGAATTACAAGCCAAAAATTTTACCGCCAGCAGTAGCGTAAGGGATGCACAAGTTGGGTATTGGTTTGAATTAGAAAATCATCCTGAAATTGATCAACATCAAACGACAGATCGTGAATTTCTCATATTGGGCAAAGCATTTTATAACCAGAATAATTTACCCAAAGATATTTTGGTTCAATTAGAAAAGTTACTTGCGGCGAGCCGTTGGCTATCTTTAGGGGATGAACGGCAGGCCAATGACCTATATGTGGTCCGTCGGCAAATTTCCGTGGTGCCTGAATATGATCCTTTATTACACCGGCCACCTGCGTTTCCACAGCGGGCTAAAGTGGTCGGTCCAGAAGGTGAAAGTATTTATGTCGATGCTTGGGGGCGTATCAAAGTTCGGTTTACGTTCACCCGCAGTGATGACCACAGTCATGATGGTGGAGCAGGGAGTAATGATAATGACAGTGACTCGGCTTGGGTTGATGTGCTGACCCCATGGGCAGGTGAAGGTTATGGCGCACGTTTTCATCCTCGTATTGGCGAGATTGTGGTTATCGACTTTTTTGAGGGAGATGTCGATCGTCCCTTTGTAGTAGGACGAATACATGAAGCTGAACGATCTCAGACCATGTTTGACCTCAAAGGTCAGCTTCCTGAAACCAAAAAACTCAGTGGTATCCGCTCGCAAGAAGTTGCGGGAGCAGGCTTTAACCAACTGCGCTTTGATGACACGACGGGGCAGATCAGTACCCAATTACAAAGTAGTCATGCAGCGACACAGCTGAATTTAGGTAATCTCAGCCATCCTAAAGAACAAGACAGTAGCCATGGTCGAGGAGAGGGTTTTGAGCTGCGAACGGATGCTTGGGGGGCAATGCGTGCAGGTAAAGGTTTACTTATTAGTACCTATGCGCAGGATAAAGCAGTTGCCGATCATCTTGCTGCTGCTGAAGCTCAGTCTCTTTTAAATCAAGGGCATCAGAGCATGAATATGCTGAGCGGTTTAGCCGTAAAGCAACAGACCGATGCATTAAATGTGATTAATCGTTTGCCGAAGTTAATAAACTCTTTAGAAATCAAAAGTACTGCCGAAGCTGTCAAAGCGACTTTAAATTTGTTCAAGGAGGATTTAAGTCGAGACCCATTGGCAGCGTTAAAGAATTGTAAAAGTTTTGTCACAGAAATGGGCTCAATCGCACATGATGTCAAAAGTACAGTAAAAGAATTTAAAGCATTTTTTAATGATGCCGAAGATGCCTTTGATAACTTAAAGTCTGTCATAGATCATATTGAAGAAAATGGTAAGGATGTGATTCAAGGGCGGGTCGCAAGTCTGAAAAGCAACCTAAAAGAGGATCCATTAAAAGCATTAAAAGATGTGGGTAAATTGATCGAAGACATCAAATTTAATCCCGATGATTTGTTGAATAATGGTGGTTTTGGTTTACCACCAGCGATGACACCCATAAAAGCATTAGAAAAAGTACAAGGCTTTATGGAAGGCTATGCGCAAGGTTTAGAAAAATCCAATACAGCGGCAAAACAAGAACAAGGCAAATTATTCCGCCAAGCGTTGATGTTGCTTGCATCACCTAATGGTATTGCACTCACTACACCGGAAGATATTGTTTTACAAGCCTCGCAGGATATTGCAGAAAGTGCGCAAGGTTCGATTAATTTCAGTGCTCAAAAGAATATTGTCAGTCATGCACAAAACAAAATCAGTCTGTTTGCGGCTCAAAAGGGCCTGAGTGCTTACGCCGCAAAAGGGAAAGTTGAATTACAAGCCCAAGATGATGCTATTGAAGCAATTGCACGAAAGGTGATTAAGCTCATTTCAACGGAAGATAAAATTGAAATTACAAGTCCTAAAGAAATCGTGCTGACCGCAGGCGGTTCACAGCTGAAAATTAATAGCAGTGGAATATTTACAACAACAGGCGGCAAGTTTGAGAGTAAGGCGGGGCAGCATAGTTTTGTGGGAGGGAATGAGGTCAAAGGAGAAATTATTGCATTACCGAGGAATAACCAAAAGATATTTACGAATAAATGGGACTTTTATGACTTATTTTATAAAGCTGATTTTTCAGATATTAAATATAAGTTAATAAATAATAAAAATAATACTTACATTTCTGGCACTTTAGATGAACACGGGCGTACAAAAAGGCTGAGTAAATCTAATAATGAAAACCACGATATCCTTATTGGCACTGAGGGTGAATGGACAGTTTCATTAGATGATGGAAGTGTTGATGTAGATTTTGAAATTAAATGTAGTTGTGATTCATATGAAGAACATGGAGATGAAATTTAACCATGGATTGTTTAGCGAATATTAAATTTTTAGATGCTTTAGATCAGCCGATTAATAGTTTATTTCATCAACTGTGGGTTGGTTCGATTTTGATTTCTGATCATGTTACGAGTGATAATGGAGAGTCAGTATGGATTAGACGCCCAGTAGGAACAATTATTGATGTTCATATAAAAAGTATAGTTTCTGGGGAATATATATCTAAAGTTAAATTCGAGCTTATAGGTGAAAAAACAATATTTATTATTCGTAGTCCTAAAATTTTATTAAAAGGTGTAAATCTTTCGGCAAAAGATGTAGCAACAGGTACTTATGTTAGATCGACATATATTGTTGCTGAAGGTGATTACTTATCTAGAATTGCTGATGATAATCATACTACTACAGCAGAACTGATAGAAATAAATAAACTTAAAAGTGGTACAGATATTCATCCAGGACAAGTCCTTAAAATTCCTACAAAGAAACAGGAAGTGTCGATATCTATCGATAAGAGTAAAGCAAAAGCTTTACCAAAAGCTACGGCTCAAAAAGAAACGATTAAGATTATCGTGGTACAACAAACAGATACCTTAGCATTGATTGCAAAACTCACTGGAAATACAGTTGATGAAATCAAGAAACTAAATGGATTAAGCGATGTCAAACTGGTCAAAAATCAAAAGCTAAAGGTTTATGACCGTAAAATATCTTTTACTTCAAATAAAGAAGAAAAATTAAATAATAAACAGAATGCAAGTCAGAAATCTATACCCACAGTAAAACAGGAATCATCGAAGAGTCAGGAACAGACGCCTGTTGCAAAAGTTGAAGCTTTAACGCCAATTAATGTAACAGGTTTGTTGCCAGAGGCATGTGGTGGTGAAAGACATTACAAGAGGACTTTGGCACGTATAGCAGAACTACATTCAGTTTATCAGCCTTATGTTGTTAAATTGATAAATGAAGGATATAAAAAGTTAAATATCTGCTGGGTGGTTACAGATGGTTATAGAAGCCCGTCAGCGCAAGATGCGTTGCCAAGTTCAAATACAAATGCTAAAGGGTTAAGTAGCTATCATCAATATGGTTTAGCTATTGATTTATATTCTGTACGAGATGGGCAAATAGTCCTTTATAGTAATAAATTAACTACAAAACAAAGAGGTGATCAAGCATTAGATGATCATAGAAAGTTAGGGCCTATTGGTGAAAAATTAGGCTTGGTATGGGGTGGACGATGGAAAAGTATAGTTGATAATCCTCATTATGAACTACATCCAAATGGTCAAACATGGCATGATTTAAAACCTAAACTTTTAGAAGTTGGTGTTGGAAAATATAAAAAATTAAAATTTTAAAATAAGGATTAGTTAGTGAAACAAATTTTTTTCTTATTCTTATGTATGTTTATAGCTAGTGCCTGCACAGCTGTAAATAATAAAAAATTAGAATATACCGGTGATGAAATTGATGTTAAATTTAAAAAAATACAAAAATATATTACTAATTATGAGGTTGAAGAAGGTGGCCCTATACTTGATAATGTGATTAAAATTTATACTATTGATCGTGATCAGTGTGTAATTGTATCGAAAATTGAGGGTGATTCTGGTGTTTATGGAACAGAGTCAATATTATATTTTTCTAAATCTAAGATTTTATATGGGTATAGATATAATTACAGTTATAGTTTTTATAATGGAGAGGGATCTAATAAAGTAGATAAACTAAATTACTCAAATCCATTGTTGCCTATTGATGAAATTGAATTAAAAAAAATATTTAATACTTTTAAAGTGGGTTTTGATCAAAAAACAAAGAATGAATGTGGTTGAATATTCTTAAAATATTCTATAATAGACTTCTTTCATAATTCATTTTTTGCTCAGCTCTAAATTATAGATTCCCGCAATTAAATTGAATCTTAAGCCCAGTCTTTTTCCTCGATTACGATATCGCTCGGCAAGGATTTTGAAAGTTTTTAAACTACCAAATACATGCTCAACCCCAATTCTTCTTTTGTTGATTTCTTGATTATAGATTTTTAGTTCAGGATCCAATTTACAGCGCTTTTTTGCTTTTAATGGCAACAAGCTATTTGGATACACTGCGTAAATCCCTTGATAGCCTTTATCTGCAAGGATAAAGGCACCTGCCGGAATCTGATGTAAGTTTCGTTTGAAGAGTTCGAAATCATGTACAGCACCACGATCAGTGCATAAACTCATAATTTGCTGAG
>NZ_VPDZ01000016.1:0-113143 GCF_013417465.1 Acinetobacter sp. YH12251
TCAAATGGCGATTCAGCGTTTAATTGGTTTTGGGAAAAAAGAAGAGTTTAAGGAAATTTTGGCAATTTTAAGAAAGCAGAATCCTGATAGGATAAGGGTTCTGTGAAATTTGTCGTGTACAGAGAATATTTTCTTAATATTACTGTCATTATCACTGCATAGGATTGCCTTAATTCTTTTGAGCTATGGAATTAAGGCATGTTCAACTATCAAAAAACTGAGCTGGGTTTTCAAACTTTAAAAGACCGACAGCTCGCATTAAATGCAAGACAACGTCGTCTGCTACTCTTAATTGGTAGTGATGACTTTAACCAAATGCCATTGCATTATCAGCAGCGGATTGCTGAAGAGACATTGCTCGAGCAACTAATGGAACTTGGGCTGATTCAGCCAATTACAGCACATGATCATCAACGCCTTCAAAACTCCGATTTTTCTGCTTTTAATACTCCTAAAATAGCGCCTAGCAAAACGCCCGATCTCAATAACCTTAGCCCTGCATCTGATCTCACAGCGCAAGAACATGTGACTTTTAATGAAGTTTCAATGCCAACGATGGAAGTTCCTCAGATTCATTCACAGCACGAAATAACTGACTCCCTGCCAATGGATGCAATTGGCTTTATACCCCATCAACTCCCACAAGCCACACCTGAAACTACGACAACGAACGACCCTGTATTAGCAGAACAAATCATTGATTTCATCGAGCATGATTTTGATGAGTTACAGAATTTTATGTGCAGTTACTTACAGCGTTATTGTGGACTGATGGCAAAAAAATTAATGCTTAATATTCAACAGGCCACGGACATTGCAGAATTAAAAGCCTGTCAGATGCAATGGATCACCTGTCTAAATGAATCCAATATTCAACCTAAACTCTTACAACATGCATTACAGCAAATTAATTACAGTATAAAAAATCTGCAACAACTGGTTTGACTTAGAGACTTTTCCTCACTTCTCATTCAAAAAACAACTTAATGAGGTGAGTTATTCCTCACACATATCAATATAAGAAATTGAATTTTATTAACTTTATCGATTCACTTATTTCTTTTATAGTTTTAACTGCTGTTTTATACGACCTTCCCCTAATGTCAATCAACAGTAAAAAATCGCAAGAATAAAACCGATCTCCTAGCGTTTGAGCATGTCAATGTCACAACAGTTTTGTCTAGAATTTGATTCTTTCGATAATCCTATGCAACTCAGCAAAATTGGCAATTGGGTATTTACCTTCTTAACCTCACAAGACGAATTGCCTAATGTTCAATTGGCCATTACCTATGTCATGCCACGAAAAATTAGTGATGAATTACAGCCTAGACGTGTGGTCATTCAAAATACAGCCATTGAAACAGTTTGGCGTATAGAACAAATTGAATGCTTCAACAGCCAAACGAACCAAGAACTCACTTTTACAGCAGCGGAACCTCAAGCTCAATTGGTTTTAAACAGTATCATTGAAGAATTTGCCCGTTATGATGTCCCATTGGTATTCAAGCCGCTTTAATTTAAAGCGAATTCCAACTTATTTTTCATAAAGATTTAAGCTGTCTCAATGATTTAACCAAAGTCACCTAGATAGACATTAAATGATAAATAATCCATACAGATTATTGTTGCTCAATTCGTATACACTATTCCTGCTCAATAATTTTTGACCATGGATAATAAAAATGAATTTAGCCAATTATTCTAATGATCAGGCACTCATCCTTTTCAACCTATATGGCAGCCTTGAACAATGTCTAGATGCGATTGGACATCTGCACCTTGGACCAAAACTAGTGCTGGCCGACCATGATGTATCGAAAGATCATATGATCGTGCAACGTTTTCAAGCTGGAGTTTTAATTCAAGAAATTCAAGTGCGTAAACAAGATGTTGAACTGTCTTCTAGCAACCCGATGACACGCTATCAGTTACTGTCTTATATCTTGAATCAATTTAAAGCAGATCAAACAGCTTAAAGTTCTATCTCTAAAAATAAAAAACTCACCATTAAGGTGAGTTTTTTTATTCATTCAATTTAAGCTTCTAAAAGCTTGTAAATACTGTCCGATTTTTGACTTTCAAAAAGTAGTTCGATACTGGGTAGGATGATTTCACCAGCAATAATGATATGTTCAATGCGATGAAACAGCCCTCTTGAATCTTCTTCTGAAGGATTACGCACCAAAGCTTGTGCTTCATAAACCTGACTAAATTGGTCCTTTACCTTTATGTCAATCATCTGTGTCATGGTAACGTCTCTACTTGTTTTAATAATTGCATTTTTTATATCACACCTTTACGCAACAACCTGCTTTGTAAATGTTAGATTTCATGGCAATGTAAACTTATTTTACTTTAGTAATTATATATCAATAACATAGGTTGACTATTTAATTATTGTTTGACAAAAGCACTATATTTTCAAATCTAAAATGGCATTAAAAATGCCCGCATCGCTGCGGGCTCTATGTTGGAAGGCTAGTGCTGATTTATTGTCTGCAATATCTTAAGACTAAAATATTACGAAACTCAACGAGCTGTCATTGATCCGTCCAACTTATTGGTAGCGTCGTTTTATGACCTACCGTGATTTAAATATAGCACTTTCAATTCTCTTGCCAAGCCTTGCTAACACTTCAAAACAATTGATCAAATAAAATACAATTGATATTTTTTCAAAATAAGCGATCATAGCTCTGCCCAATGCTTGTGAAAGATTTAAATAAATAGGCCATTAAAAATAAATTCTACACTATCAATCTATAAACATTCTTTTCTCTTACTTTTAATTCTACCTTTGACAACCCTTGTATTAATTTCTGACTTGAATTTTAAGTCTGATATCCATTTTTAGCATTGCTTAAAAATACTAATGAATAAGATTGCCGTCTCAAATTAAAATCTAAAACAAAAAAAAGCCTCTGTATCACTACAGAGGCTTTTTTGAATATGGCGGAAGCGGTGAGATTCGAACTCACGGAGGACTCGCGCCCTCGTCGGTTTTCAAGACCGGTGCATTAAACCGCTCTGCCACGCTTCCATGTGCGCCATAATACGGAGGTTTTATTCATCTGACAAGTAAAAATTACAACTAAACCATTCAAATGAATATTGTTTCGCCAAATCCTTAAAGTTTAGCCGCAAGCTCCGCACCTTCACGTATTGCGCGTTTCGCATCTAACTCTGCTGCTAGTTTTGCACCACCAATAATATGGTAATTGGCAAGGGTTTTCTCACCCTGTTCTGGCATCAAATGCTTTACCGATTCCTGACCTGCACAAACGACAATCGTATCTACACGTAATAATTGATCATGCCCTTCATATTCAACCCAAAGACCTTCATCAGTAATGGCTTTGTATTGAACACCACGCAGCATACGAACCGCATTTTTCTTTAATTGTGCACGGTGTACCCAGCCTGATGTTTTACCTAACCCAGCACCAAGTGCAGTTGTTTTACGTTGTAATAAATAGATTTCACGAAAAGGAGGTTCGAGCTCAGCAGCCTGCATACCACCTTCTGTTATGTAGTTTGGATTTGGATCAACACCCCACTCCCGCTGCCAATCCGCTAAAGGCATTGGTTGTGGCTGATGTGGTGGTTTGAGTAAAAATTCAGATACATCAAAGCCAATGCCGCCTGCACCAATTACAGCAACTTTACCCCCCACAGCTGCGCCTTTCAGCACTTCTGCATAAGACAAAACATTCGGTGCATCACTACCTTCGATTTTCAAGCTGCGAGGAACTACACCTGTTGCAATAACCACTTCCTCAAACCCTTCACGTTCAAGCTGTTCACGGTTAACGCGTGTATTTAAACGCAAATCCACCCCTGTTTTTTCGATTTGAACTTTAAAGTAGCGAATCGTTTCGTGAAATTCTTCTTTGCCGGGAACGACTTTCGCCAAATTAAATTGACCACCCACCTCTGCACCAGCTTCAAATAATGTCACCGCATGGCCTCGGCTTGCCGCAACCGTAGCTGCAGACATGCCTGCCACGCCACCACCGACGACTGCAATACGCTTCGGTTTTTTGGTCTTTAAATAAACCAATTCAGTTTCATATGCCGCTCGTGGGTTGACCAAACACGTCGCACGCTGATTTTTAAAAGTATGATCTAAGCAGGCTTGGTTACAGGCAATACAGGTATTAATTTCATCGACACGGTTGGTCGCCGTTTTATTTACCCAAAATGGGTCTGCCAAGAATGGACGCGCCATTTGCACCATATCTGCCTTGCCTGAAGCCAAAATTTCTTCAGCTGTATCTGGCATATTGATACGGTTGGACGCAATGACAGGGATCGCAACATGTTTTTTGACTTCAGCGGTATAGTCCACAAACGCTGCGCGAGGCACTGAGGTCACAATTGTCGGAATACGTGCTTCATGCCAACCAATCCCCGTGTTCAATAACGTCACACCTGCAGCTTCCAATGCTTTAGCAACAGTAATGACTTCTGCCATAGTGTTCCCATCATGAACCAAATCGAGCAATGACAAACGGAAGCAGATAATAAATTTCTCACCCACTTCAGCACGTATCGATTTCACAATATCAACCGCAAGGCGCATACGATTTTCAATTTCACCGCCCCAACGGTCTGTCCGTTGGTTGACATGACGGCTTAAAAACTGATTCAGCAAGTAGCCTTCTGAACCCATGATTTCAACACCATCATAGCCGGCCTTATGTGCAAGGCTTGCCGTTTTGACATAATCATCAATGGTTGAAAGAATTTGTTTGTCCGTTAATTGACGTGGTTTAAAAGGTGAAATCGGAGATTTAATCGGACTTGCTGACACTGCAAAAGGCTGATAGCCATAACGCCCAGCATGCAAGATTTGCATTAAAATTTTGGCACCATGTTTATGTACTGCATGGGTCACCAAGCGATGCGGAGCAATATCACCTAAAGTATTCATGGTACCGCCAGCAGGTAACAGCCAACCTTGACGGTTTGGCGAAATACCGCCTGTAATAATCAGGCCGACACCACCTTTCGCACGCTCACCAAAATAAGCCGCAAGCTTAGGATAATTATAAAAACGATCTTCCAGCCCACTATGCATGGACCCCATCACGACACGGTTTTTAATCGTGGTAAAACCCAAATGTAAAGGCTTTAAAATATTTGCATAGCTAGTCGTTGTCATGCTGAATCCTTATTTTGGCTTTGCAACTTGTTGCATAACACTTTAGCGGTTTTTTTATATTTTGGGATGACAATTTAGAAAATATTCTTCGCCTTTACGGTCAATACCTCCTGATATATAAATTCTCGAACCATAAAAAAAGCCGTGAAGTTTCACATCACGGCATGTTGTTTTTTAAAGCATTATTTCCAGTTTTTCAGCTTGCTGGTTTGTCCAATTCCGACATTAAAACTATTAGTCGGATCCAGTTTTTGATAATGATTTTTTAATGCAGGCTTCGCCACATACAAATGCCCAACATTGTGTTCCGCAGGATATTCAGCGCCACGATCATCGAGTAAATGCCACATTGCATGTTCCATTGCCAAAGGATCTACACCTTTTTTCACAATATAATCTTGATGAAACACATGGCAGAGGAAATGACCATAATAGAGTTTATGGATAATTTGCTCATCCATGGCTTTCGGTAAAGTTTCCACCCATTCTCGATCATTGCGACGTAATGCAATATCCAGTGCAACAATGTCTTCCACTTCTGAACGATGCGTGTCACGATATCGAATGGCAGCACCTGCCACCGCAAAGCGATGTAAAAAAGCCTTACGTCCTTCTTCATCCGTACATTTAAAATAATTGCCTGAGGTTTTGTCTAAAAAATACGTTTTCAAATACGCATCAACTTGATCAACATCCTGATTTTCAATACGAATCATCAAATGATGTTCATATAAATCACGGAATTCATTCATCCGTTTTGGCAGATGATTCGGCATAAATTTAGTAACGAGTTGTAAAATTTTATCTGACAAACCTCGAAAGCCCAGTTTTTCTAAATAGCCATCGACTTTATCTTTCATGGCAAAAGCAGCAGGAACTTTTGCGGTGCCGAATTTTTCAATAAATACAAAAGAATCTTTGCCATATTCAGCCCCAATATCGTATGCCTTGCGATGAATGTACTCACCTGCAATCGGGAGGCGTGCAAGATCTTTTAATAGAAAACGACGAATTTCTGTTAAATCATCTTGCGAATTGGTTCCCACATAAAACACCTGACTAGGAATTTTTTCAAAGGTATCTAAACGTACTGCAAAGACGCAGACCTTACCCGCTGAACCTGATGCTTCAAATAGTCGACTCGGATCTGCATTAAAACGTGCAGGTGTATTTTCATCGACTTGTTTAACATCATGTGAGTAGCGTTGATCTGATGCACAGCAACTTGAATTATTCACAATATCATTGATTTGATAATTTTTATTTTCCAGCGCTGTGAGGATTTCTTCAGGCGTATTGCCAAGATTGACACCTAGATGATTGACCAACTCTAACTCACCTGACTCATTCACTTGTGCATACAGTGCAAGCTCTGTATAGGCAGGACCGCGGCGTACCAAAGCACCCCCTGAGTTATTGCATACGCCGCCCAAAACCGATGCCCCAATACAAGAAGAACCAATCACCGAATGAGGTTCACGATTAAATGGCAGCAAATCTTTTTCAAGTTTGTCTAATGTCGCCCCCGGTAGGCAAATGACTTGCTTGCCTTCATTAATCACTTGGATGCCAACCAAACGACGTGTACTTATCAGCACCACAGGACGGTCATAGTCATCACCAAACGGCGTTGAACCACCTGTCAGACCTGTATTGGCGGCTTGCATAATCACAATACAATTTGCATCCACAGCCGCTTGCAGCACTTGCCATTGCTCAAGCAAAGAGCCCGGTGTAACCACAGCCAATACTTTTCCTGCACCGTAACGGCGACCTTGGCGGTATAAACGTGTGTCTTTATCTTCAGTTAAAACGTGTTGCTTACCGACGATGTTGATAAGGTTTTGAATGGTTTGTAATGATTGAGTTTGCATGCTCGTAGAATTTTCCATTTTCATTATTTTCTCTCCTCGCTAAAGAGGAATTGCATTGTTATGCAATAAAAAAAATATTGATTTAAATAATTTTAAACAACGTAGGTTTATTTGCACATATCAAAAGTTTTTAGTCATTGTTATTAAAATCTATAATGAATATCCCTTCTCCCTTTGGGATGAGTAGCAACGCTAAGCAAGAGGGTTAGGAGAATTATTCAATAAACACCTCTCCCTAACCCTCTCCTGCAAAGAGAGGGAACTTTCATTGCTAATTTTTTTGATGACGAATAACTTTCCCGAGAGATCGATTCAAAAAATCACCCAGCCAACTCTTTCTCTAACTTCACCAAACAATCAGATGTAATATCCGCAATGGTTTTTGCACCTGTTAAGGTCATCGCAACACGCATTTCTTTATCAATCAGTTCTAGAAGATTAGAAACACCTTCACCACCCGCTGCACCGAGCGCATAAACAAAGGCGCGACCGAGCATACAGGTATCCGCACCCAAAGCCAGCATACGCACCACATCTAAACCATTTCGAATACCAGAGTCCGCAAGGATTTTAATATCGCCTTTTACTGCATCTGCAATTGGCGGCAATGCACGCGCTGATGATAAAACCCCATCGAGCTGACGGCCACCATGGTTTGACACCACAATGCCATCTGCACCAAAACGCACTGCATCTTTGGCATCTTCAGGGTCAAGTATGCCTTTAATGACCATCGGGCCATCCCAAAATTCACGAATCCACTCAAGGTCTTTCCATGAAATTGATGGGTCAAAGTTATTGCCCAACCAGCCGATATAATCTTCCAAACCTGTTGGTTTGCCCAAGTATTTAGAAATATTCCCTAAGTCATGCGGACGACCTAATAAACCCACATTCCACGCCCAGTGTGGGTGGAAACACGACTGCATATAACGGCGCATGGCAGCATTTGGGCCGCTCATCCCCGAGTGTGCATCACGGTAACGTGCGCCCGGAACAGGCATATCCACGGTAAACACCAGAGTTGAACAGCCTGCTGCTTTGGCACGTTCTAAGGCATTTTTCATAAAGCCACGGTCACGTAGCACATATAACTGAAACCACATGGGACGCTGAATCGCTGGCGCCACTTCTTCAATTGGACAAACTGAAACGGTAGACAGCGTAAATGGAATGCCCTTTTTATCTGCAGCAACGGCTGCTTGAACTTCGCCGCGGCGTGCATACATCCCTGTTAAACCCACAGGTGATAAAGCCACAGGCATCGATAAGGTTTCATTAAACAGTTGGGTTTCTAGACTCAGCTGTGACATGTCATTCAGCACACGTTGACGCAACGCTATTTTTGATAAATCTTCTACATTACGCTTTAAGGTATATTCGGCATACGCCCCGCCATCGATGTAATGAAATAAAAATGGCGGTAAACGACGACGTGCCGCTTCACGGTAGTCATTGGCAGAAGAAATAATCATGCTTATATCCTGTTTAATCGACTGGCACGCTGACGTCGAGCTTCTTCTTCATCAATCATACGCACCTGTTGTACTACAAACTCAATGTGTCCACAGACTGCTTTACGTGCAGCTTCAGGATCACGACGTTCAATTGCATTCATGACTTGGAAGTGCTGATCATGCAATTGATCAAATCGGTGTGCTTCGCTATAAACTTTTCGACGACCTAAAACGACATTAAATTGCAACAGATCAAATAGACCACGCATCATCTGAATCAACACTAAATTATGTGATGCTTCAGCAATTGCTAAATGAAATTTGGCATCTGCACGCGCTGCTTCATCGTCATTGCCTAAAGCCTGAAAATGATTGATCTGATCATAATAATGTCGGATATGTGCCAAGTCCTCTGCTGTAGCACGTTGTGCCGCATACCATGCAGTACCACCTTCTAAAATAATGCGCGCCTCTTGCACATCAAAACGGTAGGCAGGGTCTTCACTAATCAAACTGCTAATGGGCTGCACAATTTGATAACTCGACCAAGTCGCAGGTAATTGCTTTAAAAAAGTCCCCGCACCGACTTTACTGACCAACACGCCCATGCTGGTCAATTGAGAAATCGCTTCGCGTAAAGAGGTGCGTGAGACGCCAAGTTGTTCACACAGTTTCCGTTCAGCAGGCAGACGATCTCCAACTTGCATATTGCTTTCTTCAATCAATACACGAAGACTTTGAACAGTTTTATCAGAGACTTTCATCTGCTTTCCTTAACGTTGTTACACAATGCGTGTTATGGAATCATCCAAGGGAACACATAAGCTTGTAGGGTGATTAAAATCCCCATCATGATTGTGAACGTTATACTGTGTTTTACGGTAAAACGGAATAAATCAGACTCTTTACCTACTAAGCCAACTGCCGCACATGCAATTGCAATGGATTGGGGTGAAATCATTTTTCCAGTCACACCACCACTGGTATTGGCAGCAACGAGTAATACTTCTGGCACACCAATTTGCTGTGCAGTAGTTGCCTGTAATGCAGCAAATAGCGCATTGGCTGACGTATCTGAACCCGTAAGGAAGACACCAAGCCATCCTAAAAATGGTGAGAAGAAGGTAAAGGCTTGACCTGTATGCGCAAGTGCCAATGCCAATGTTGCCGACATCCCTGAATAGTTGGCTATAAATGCAAAAGCCAAGACCATCCCAATCGAATAAATTGGAATTTTTAATTCATTAATGGTTTCACCAAAGGTCACTATCGCGTCTTTCGGCTTCATTTTTAAGAAAATAATGGTAATGATCGCAGCAATGACAATTGCCGTACCTGTTGCCGAAAACCAATCAAATTTATAGATGGCATCGTAGTCCTTCATTTCAGGTACGACAGGTGGCATCTTTTGAACCAATTGATGTAAAAATGGCACTTTGATCGAAATAACCATGTCATGCAGCGCGCCATCTTTGGTAAATAAATCCTTAAACGGTTTAATACTCCAGATCGTAACCATCACCGTTAAGATCGCAAATGGCGACCACGCTTTTGCAATTTGACCTAAGCTATATTTTTGCTGTTTTTGTGAAGCAACATCTTCACTCATCGTCGCATCTTGATCTGCAAAGCGGAAAATATGTTTAGGCTGCCAATATTTAAATAAAATCGTTAATGACACTAAAGAGGCAATCGCCGCGGTAATATCGGGTAATTCAGGACCGACAAAGTTCGAGGTTAGGTACTGTGCAATCGCAAAGCTACTCGCGCCAACCACAACTGCAGGCCAAGTTTCCTTCACACCGCGCCAGCCATCCATAATCGCCATAATCCAAAACAGTACAATCGGTACCATAAATGGCAGCTGTCGACCAACCATCTGACTGATTTCCATCGTATCAACACCAGACACTTGCCCAGCAACGATAATTGGAATACCCATCGCACCAAAAGCCACTGGCGCAGTATTGACGATCAGACAAAGACCTGCCGCATATAAAGGCTTAAAGCCTAAACCTACCAATAGTGCTGCAGTAATCGCCACAGGGGCACCAAAGCCCGCCGCACCTTCGAGGAAAGTACCGAAAGCAAAGCCAACTAACAGCATCTGTAATCGTTGATCTTCAGTAATGGAAAGAATCGAAGAACGGATGATGTCAAACTGCCCTGTTTTGACTGAAATTTTATACAGGAACACCGCACCAATAATGATCCATGCAATCGGCCATAAACCATAGAAGAAACCGTAGACCATCGAAGCCAATGCCATAAGCGCAGGCATGTCATAGGCAAATAAAGACACCAAAAGTGCCAGTACAACGGTGATCGTACCTGCCACACTGCCTTTTAAACGAAATACAGCAAGCGCCAAGAAAAAAAAGATAATCGGAATGAGCGCAATTAAACTTGATATCCATATATTCCCCATTGGGTCATATATTTGCTGCCATTGAAGCATTGTCATCTCCTTGAAATGCTTACTAAGATTTAATTATTGAGCAATATCAGCATGTGGTCTTTTCTCATTGGTATGACCAATATAAGAATCAAAGACATAAAAACTCATACTATTGCTGAAATACTCCGCAATTTTTAAATATTTCAACTCAATCATTCAAGCTTTTCTTGTTTTTGGTATGACCAATAATCAATGCGAAAACATTATTTTCCAGTTTGAATTTTTAACAACAATTTTTTAAATATCTGTTTTATAATTATTATTTATGAATAAATTCTATAAAATATACTTTAGTCTAATAACCAAGCTTTGTTTGACATCAGTCTCATTTCAATGAAAAGTATAAAAACCAAATCAACCCAATATTGGTATGACCATTTATTTAAATCAAATAGATTTCTTTATATTTGTATTCTATTCCATTCAGAAAACGCATTTTCTGCCCGCAAAAACTAGATGAAGTATTCAACAATAGATTTCAACGATCATTTTTTTCCACCTCATCGCTTGTATCTCATGATTTTTTAGAAAAACCGTGCAGAAAAGTGCTACAATCGCGCACATATATGTATTCTTTCAGGCCACCCATTCTCGGTGCCTATATTTATATCGTTAGGATTAACAATGACTGATAATGCAACTATCTTGCAGAATGTCCCAGTTGGCAAAAAAGTTGGTATTGCCTTCTCTGGTGGTCTAGATACTTCAGCTGCGCTTTTGTGGATGAAACAAAAAGGTGCGGAACCTTATGCTTACACAGCAAACTTAGGTCAACCTGATGAAGATGACTACGATGCGATTCCAAAAAAAGCGGAAGCGTATGGCGCAGTTAAAGCTCGCTTAGTTGATTGTCGTTTACAACTTGCTTTAGAAGGTATTGCGGCTATTCAATGTGGCGCTTTCCACATTTCAACTGGTGGTATGCCTTATTTCAACACGACTCCTCTTGGTCGTGCAGTTACAGGTACGATGCTTGTAACCGCAATGAAAGAAGATGACGTAAACATCTGGGGTGACGGTTCGACTTATAAAGGTAACGACATTGAACGTTTCTACCGTTATGGTCTATTGACTAACCCAGCACTTAAAATTTACAAACCGTGGTTAGACCAAACCTTTATTGACGAATTAGGTGGCCGTGCAGAAATGTCACAGTTCCTAATCGACAATGGTTTTGACTACAAAATGTCAAAAGAGAAAGCGTACTCAACTGACTCAAACATGTTAGGTGCGACTCACGAAGCAAAAGATCTTGAATACCTTAATGCGGGTATCAAAATCGTAGACCCAATCATGGGCGTTGCTTTCTGGAAAGATGACGTAGAAGTTAAAGCTGAAGAAGTTTCTGTAACTTTCGAAGAAGGCTTCCCTGTTGCATTAAATGGCAAACGTATCGAAAACCCTGTTGAATTCATTCTTGAAGCCAACCGTATCGGTGGTCGTCACGGTCTAGGTATGTCAGACCAAATCGAAAACCGTATTATCGAAGCAAAATCTCGTGGTATTTACGAAGCTCCGGGTATGGCGCTTCTTCACATCGCTTATGAGCGTCTTGTGACTGGTATTCATAACGAAGACACCATCGAACAATACCGCATTAACGGTCTGCGTTTAGGTCGTCTTCTTTACCAAGGTCGTTGGTTCGATTCTCAATCATTAATGCTTCGTGAAACTGCGCAGCGTTGGGTTGCTAAAGCAATCACTGGTACTGTGACTTTAGAACTTCGTCGTGGTAATGACTACACTATTCTAAACACTGAATCTCCTAACCTCACTTATGAAGCTGAGCGTTTAACTATGGAGAAAGGTGACTCTATGTTTAGTCCTGCTGACCGTATCGGTCAATTGACTATGCGTAACTTGGATATCACAGATACTCGCGCTAAATTAGGCATCTACACAAACTCTGGCTTACTTGCAGTAGGTACAGGTTCTGCAGTGCCTCAATTAAAAGACAAAAACAAATAAGATTTGTTGAGTCATAAAAAAACCGCGTAGCTTGCGCGGTTTTTTTATTGCCGATTTCAAAGAATTTCTCAATTTTATTAAACATTAAGCCACATGCGCTGAACGAATCGATTGATAGTAAATTTGATTCCGGCCTAATTGTTTCGCACGATACAACGCCTGATCGGCAATATTTAACAGTTCATCCTTCGTCATATTTTCAGCACGATATACCGTAATACCCAAACTAATAGTGACGTGATTTGAAACCTGTGATTTGGCATGTGGAATTTCTAAACGATCGATTGCTTTATAAATATTTGACGCTACCGCATAAGCACCATGCGCATCGGTTTCAGGCAATAAAACCACAAATTCTTCACCACCATATCGCGCTACAAAATCCATATGTCGAATGGCATTTTTAATGGTTTTGGCAATGGTTGAAATTACATCATCGCCTTTTTGATGACCGTAGAAATCGTTATAGTTTTTAAAATGATCAACATCGATAAATAGCACAGCAAGCGAGGTGTTATTACGTCGAGATTGCTCATAAAAGGTATCAAGCATTTCATCAAAAGTACGTCGGTTTGAAATCTTGGTTAATTCATCATGCTGACTTAAATGTAAAAGCTCTGTGGTATGAATACGATGGATTTTTTCACTAATATCCGCGCGCAGCATATTCAAAAATATCATCCGTTCACGTGCACAAAGCATCTTACTGATTGCAAAACCCAATACACAGCTTCCAATCAGTACACGCCCCAACACCATCACATCAAATTTCACTTCTAATGAAAAAAGCATCAACATGGTGACCACAGCAGCCAACAAGCCAGACATCAACATTTGGACTGGTTTAACCCCCGTCAAAATATAGCTCAAGATGTAAATCATACAAAGGATCATCATGGCCTGATGTTTAAGTGCTTCGGTATACACGGTCATGGTGAGCCAAGACATTGAAATAACAGCCCAAAACACTACAAACATACTGGCATGTGAAAAATAAGGCTTCAGACGGTCATAACGGGCAAAGGTATATAAAGCCAAAAGACACAGCGCACCATTGAGCTGACCAACCAAACAACGAATAAAATCATGCACAAAATGCTGTTGATCAATAATCCAGTAATCGCCGGGAATGATCAGCATCGTGAGCACAAAGTAGATCAACACTCCCATCCAGAAAAAATGACGTATGTTGGTTTGCGCACGATCGAGGTTTAAAGTCCAAAATTGTGTTTCCAGTTTTTTAGGAAACATTTCCCCTACACGACGGGTTTGCCGTGTAATCAGTTCCTCTATTTTTTCTTTATCGTATTGCAACTTTGCAAGGTTATACTTGTATTCCATTTCCAAGCATTTATCTAATTCTTTTAGTCATTTAAAAATACCACAGTTTTATTCTTTATTTATATCTGTTCAGTCATTTGTACATAAATCTCGTTACCATTTTCACATTATTTGCATTATCATTTGTTTTATTTCCAAGCTTGGAATCGCTGTGAATACGATTACTCTTCTTCAGCCAGATGATTGGCATGCACATTTACGTGACGGTCTAGCCCTAAAGCGTACAGTTCCTGATTTAGCACAACAATTCTCTCGTGCGATTTGTATGCCAAACACCGTACCACCGGTAAAAACCGTTGAAGAAGCAAATGCATACCGTGAACGTATCATGGCACATGTTCCTGAAGGCGTTCACTTTGACCCGCGTATGGTGCTCTATTTCACAGACAACACCCCTGCAAGTGAAGTTAAAAAAATTAAAGAGTCTGAGCATGTTAATGCCATTAAGCTCTATCCAGCGGGTGCAACCACGAACTCAGACAGTGGTGTCAGTGATATTAGTAAAGTCTATGGTGTGATTGAGCAACTCGAAGAACACCAAGTGCCGTTACTGTTACATGGTGAAGTGACGCATAACCATGTCGATATTTTTGACCGTGAAAAACGTTTCCTTGATGAAGTGCTTTCTCCACTGTTAAAACAGTTCCCTAAATTAAAATTGGTGCTAGAACACATCACTACTAGTGAAGCTGCGCATTTTGTATTAGAACAAGACCGTAATGTGGCTGCGACAATCACACCGCAACATTTATTGTTTAACCGTAATGACATGTTGGTGGGTGGCATTAAACCGCATTTCTATTGCCTACCGATATTAAAACGTCAAACCCATCAGCAAACTTTGCTCGAAGTTGCGACCAGTGCGAACCCTAAATTTTTCTTAGGTACAGACAGTGCGCCGCACTCAAAAAATGCTAAAGAAAATGCATGTGGCTGTGCAGGATGTTATAGTGCACCAACAGCAATTGAGCTATACGCTCAAGCATTTGATCAAGTCGGTAAAATCGACCGTTTAGAAGGTTTTGCAAGCCACTTTGGTGCAGACTTCTACGGACTCCCTCGAAATACCAATACCATTACTTTGGTAAAAGAAGATCAAGTGATCCCTGAAAGTTTAGACTACTTGGATGGCGAAAAAATTATTCCGTTGTATGCGGGTAAGACCATCCAATGGAGAAAAGTGTGACAGATGAAACTCGACCAGTCATTGGTCAACGTTTCCGTGGATTCCTACCTGTTGTTGTCGATGTCGAAACAGCAGGTTTTAATTCACAGACCGATGCCTTACTGGAAATTGCAGCTATTCCTATTGTGTATGATGCAGAAGGTAACTTTGTACCGGGTGAAGCCCACCATGCACATATCAATCCATTTGAAGGTGCCAACCTTGACCGTCGTTCACTGGATTTTATTGGTGTAGATCCATTTAATCCGATGCGTATGGCCATGGCTGAAGATGAAAAATCAGCATTAAAACGTATTTTTAAGTCAGTGAATGAAGTACGTCGTCAACAAAACTGCACTCATGCTGTTTTAGTTGGTCACAATGCCCATTTTGATTTAGGGTTTGTACAGGCAGCTATTGCACGTACAGGAACAAAAAATCAAAATCCTTTCCATAGTTTTTCCGTATTCGATACAGTGACTTTGAGCGCTGTAATGTTTGGACAAACTGTGCTGGCAAAATCATGTATTCAAGCTGGTATTGAGTTTGATGGTAAAGAAGCACACTCTGCACTTTACGATACTCAGAAGACCGCTGAACTGTTCTGTTATATTTTGAACAAACTCGGCCCTCACCTACTTGACACTATGATGGCGGATCAATAAGATACCGCCATCTTCTAAACGTCCCTATCGTCTAGAGGCCTAGGACATCGCCCTTTCACGGCGGTAACCGGGGTTCGAATCCCCGTAGGGACGCCAATTCTTATTCAGACTTTCTCCAAGCTGAATATTCAAGTCTATTGAATACACATCACCATTTCTCCTAATTATTCAAAATTTTCATTGAATTTGTTGTGTATTAAAAAATCACTTATTGCAAATAATTCTCATTTCTATTGATTATTCTTGTAAAGTTAATGATAATCGCTATCGTTTTTATCTGCATAATTTTTGACAGCCATGCGCTTTGCCTATTCTCCCCTCAATATCGCAATTTTGACTGCTTTAGCATCTCAAGCTTATGCAAATGAAAGCCAGATCTCCGAAGAAATCAAAACCAATACGGTGTCGATGACACCTATTGAGGTTGAAGTCAAAGTCAAGCAAGAAGTAGGTAAAACCATCTACACCAAAGAAGATTTAGAAAAAACGCCGAATAGCTCAAAAAATATCACAGACTTTTTAAAAGTTAATCCAAATGTGCAGTTTAGCCGTGAACAACGTTCTGCAGATTCACAGGCTGAGCTACGACCATCCGAGATTTCTATTAATGGCGCGCAAACTTACCGAAATAAATTTGTAATTAACGGCGTCAATACCACCAATAACCTTGACCCTCTGGCAAGCGGCAACTCCTATTCAGGCAAGCTTGATGGTGGCTCACAAGGGATTGCCCTAAATACCGATTTAATTTGTAAATTAGAATTGATCGATAGTAATGTTTCTGCAGCATACGGCGAATTTACAGGTGGTGTAGTTAATGCTGAAACTTGTACCCCAAATACTGAAATTGGCAAAATCCACGGCTCCCTTACTTACGACTACACGGAAAGTGATTGGTCACGTTATCATTTTACCGATGAAGAAGAAGCTGCAGAGTTTGAAGATCCAACATCATCAAATAATAAAGAATATAAAAAACACGGCCTAAGCCTGAATCTATACAGCAAACTCTCTGAACAATGGGGCATCAATAGTTATGCCTCTAAACGTGAATCCATCGTTCCAGTAATGAGTGGTTTAGAAGATCTCAGTAAAGTCAAAAGCGAGCGTAATAATATCAACTTAGGGACTACCCTTTTTTACACACCTTCGGACACAACCAAAGCGAAGTTTGGCTTTGATTTAGGGGATTTGGACAGTCTAAATTTCGTTGATAAGCGAATAAATTCAAAAAGTATTAGCAATACAGAAACGCTGACATTTTTTGGTGAATTAGAAAGTAAACTCAATAATTCAACATTAAAACAAAATATTAGCTATCAAACGCTAAGCCAAGCACGTGAAAATGATTCAACTACCGGCATTCTTTGGAAGCAAACACCAACTAAAAACTGGAGTTCCAATCCTGGTGAAGGTGCCACAAGTAGTGATATTGAATTACACCAAGATACATTTTCGTATAGTCTAAAAAATGCGTTTGATACCATTCAGATTGGCAACAGCATGCAACAATTAAGCTTTGGTATGGGCTATGACTATTCTAAAGTTGCATGGGAACGGCCTAACGATGCCTATATGTATAATCAGCCTAAGACTTTTACATCTAGTTCAGGCATTAGCTGTACGGCAGGTGATATTCTTTGTGATGAAGCAACGGATGAAAATAACTATCAAGGCCAATATCAAACAAATGGCAAGTATTATCAAAAAGGTAAAGTTAATATTGACCAACAACGTGTGCATACCTTCATTGAAAACACATCGACTTGGGATAATTTTTCAGCGCGTTTAGGTTTACGTGCAGATTATGATAGCTTATCGAAAAATTTAAATATTGCACCTCGTACTGCCTTTAACTATAAACCGCTAAAAAATGATCTTCTGTCCTTCACTACGGGATGGAATCGATATTATGCAAACTATACCTTAGCCACTGAACTGCAAGATCAACTTGCATTTTTGGAATACAATTTAAAACGCACAAAAAATCAAACTGAAGATTATTGGATTCAAACTGGGTTATCAGATTTAATATTAGCTAATTCCAATGTTCAACGTGCCAATTTAAAGACCCCTTATGCTGACGAAATTGTGTTTGCCATTAATAGCCAAGTTAAAAACTGGAACCTTGGTCTGAAATGGGTGAATCGCGATAGCAAAGATGAAATCACAAAAAATCGTTTTATTGATCCAACCACCAGCAATACCATCGATCATTTTGAATATAGTAATAGTGGTAAAGCAAAAGCTGACATTTACACACTCACACTCAGAAATACGCTGCCAGTCGTATATAAAAACTCTCTGCACGGGTTTAACTTTGGCTTTGATTACACTGAATCAGAAAAAAATTATTTAGACTATTCTGAGTCATATAACGTTAACAGTAATACGGCTGCTGAAGATCGCGATATTATCTTTAACGGCAGCCTCATCCAATTTAATGAACGTCCTGTTGAAAATTTCAATCAGCCGTGGACTGCTCGTTTTGGTTGGGACATTGAGTTTTCAAATTTACCATTAAAGATTAATAACTTTTTAAGCTACAAATCTGAATATAAAGATACGTATAAACTAAAAAACAAAGTTGAACATGATGGTGTCCTGTTGGAAGCCTATGCTACAGATACGATTAGACCTCGATTTAGTTGGGATATGCGTACCACTTATGATTTCAATTTCGCTAAAGACTACAAAGCAATATTCGGTTTAACCATTAACAATATTACCAATCGACATAATATCTATACCACCCCAGGTATTAGTGAGTCGACCAACAGACTTAGATCTGAAATTGGGCGACAGTTCATTGCTGATGTCACATTTAAATTTTAAACTTCCCCTATCAAGAGCGCCTAAAAACGCTCTTGATTCATTTTCAAATAGAATAAAACATGAAAAAAATAATCTTACTCTTTGGCCTGTGCATAGTATGTCTCGGTATCTTCATCTACATTTTTAGACCCGAAGCCAGCCTACCGACAAATCCTTCAAATACTGTTGAGCACGATGCCAATCAGACAAATCAAACAGCATTGAATGATGACCAAGAATCTTTTATTCCCAAAACCAACGATCGTGACACTTAAATACAAGCGAAAAAACCAAAAAAATTGAGCGAAGAAGCAATACAGTATTATCGAACAGCAACCAAATACGGTTGGGAGTCAATCGTTCGTGATTTTGAAAATGGAACCATTCTAAAAAGCAAAATGCCTAAAGAGGAAAAAGAAAAACTTTGTGAAATTGCACTGAGTTCTTCTAAAGTAGATCAAACTAAACGCTTGTTCAAATCAAATTGCAAACCGCTGAATGCTCAATCATCTTTAATGATCATTAATGCAAAATTAACAAATGCTGAAGGTGAAATTGATCAAAATGAAATCATTGAAAAATTAAAATTCTACAAATCCGAAAATGTATTACAAACAAAGGTTACTTATAAAATTGGCCCGTATGAAGAAAAAAGCTCTTTGCAATCTAAAGCAATTGGTTGGGGGCTTGAAGACGTTTCTGATTATTTGCTGAGTATTGGTGTCGATTACACGGGCGTGGATGGTAATTTAATTTTAAACAATATCAAAGGCCGGAACCCTTCTGTGAGTTTGGTTCAAAAACTACTGAATGCAGGAATCGAGCCCAATAGTAGCGTCTATAAACAAATAGAACAGAATGACTTTTCCACCAAACATCCTGACGTTTACAATTTATTAAAAACATATAAACCATGAAAAACATCGTTATTACCAGCTGCCTGCTAATGAGTATGCATTGCTTTGCAAATGCTCCAGTGCCACAAAATCACGCTACCAATGCACCATCAGTGAAAAACATTCACGACTTTAAAAAGATCAAAGGGATGACAAGTGATGCATCTCGTTATTATAAATTTATAAACATATATGGTTGGTCAGCCATAGTGCAGGAATTTGAAAATAAAAATATTCAAAGCAGTAAAATGAAAAATAAAGAAATTAAAAAAATGTGTGACACAGCACATCTTATACTTCCACTTCAAGATATCAAGCGACTGATTGCTGCTGATTGCAAACCCAGCTCAAACGATGTGACTTTTAACACCATCAATAGGATTTTAAAAAATGGTGATGGTTCTATTAATGAACAAGAAATTATTGCTAAATTAGAATTTTATAATGCATTAGGATTATTAAAAACACATCAAACATACGGCCGTGGCTATCGTGCAGAAACATATAATTTACTCTACAAAGCTGCCGGTTTTGGTTTGCCTGATGTTTTTGATTATCTCCTGAATATCGGACTCACAGTAAAATATACCGATGGTAACTTAGTGAATACACATTTTGATGGTCGCTCCCCTCAACTCGCTTTAACCCAAAAAATTTTAAAACTGGGTGTCGAGCCAAATGCCTCAACCATTACGATCATGCAACAACGGAACTTTAAACAACACTACCCTGACATCTACCAAGTCATCCTGTCCAATCTAGAACAGAAAAACCGTAAACTTTAATTAATTACAGCCTGACTGGTTTTGTTTATACTTCAGCTTGATCTATTTTGATGTAAGAATACCCTATGTTTAAAAAGTTGCTCTTGGTTTTAGCCATCTTATTTCCATCTGCACTCTATCTGTATATTGTGAGCCGCGATGACAACAAAGCCCCTGTAGCTGAACAAACTCAAGTACCTGCAACTTCTGAAGCTGAGTATCAAACTCCTGACCATTAATCCAATGGTCAGTGCTAAAGATTTAAATTTTAGATCAGTATTATTACATTATAAGAAAAATTCGATTTATCAATCATTTCACTGCATTCAATCATAAAATATACCTTTCGTTCAATTTTCTTTTCACTATGCAATCTCCCTCTGAACCTTCGCAACACTCGTCTGCTGAAGGTAAAAGTCCATCGCTTAAACGTGCGATGACGACTCGACACCTTGTGATGCTCTCACTTGGTGGTGCAATTGGTACTGGTTTGTTTATGGGTTCAGGTGAAGTTATTTCACAAGCTGGGCCTTTGGGCGCTGTACTTGCCTACATTATTGGCGGTCTAATTGCCTACATGGTTATGCTCTGTTTGGGTGAGCTTGCCGTACATTTACCTGTTTCTGGCTCTTTTGGTGCTTTTGCGACAAATTATATTGGCCCTGGTACCGGTTATATGGTGTCTTGGATGTACTGGTTGGGCTGGTCTGCCACCTTAGGTACAGAATTTACTGCGGCGGCTATTTTGATGCAGGAATGGTTTCCACAAACCTCTATTTGGTTATGGACACTGATCTTTGCAGCTGGCGTACTGATCTCTAATTTAAGTTCTACACGTGCGTTTGCAGAGTCAGAATTTTGGTTATCAATGGTGAAAGTTGCAACAGTGTTGATTTTCATCATCCTTGGTTTTGCCTGCATCTTTGGTTTCGTACCTTTCCAAGGCTATGAATCAGCTCCAATGTTCCACAATTTGACAGAACATGGTTGGCTGCCAAATGGTTTGTTCCCTCTGTTTGCCACGCTATTGATCGTGAACTTTGCCTTTAATGGTACGGAGATGATTGGTATCGCTGCAGGTGAAACTGAAAACCCTGAAAAGAATGTGCCTAAAGCCATTCATGCTGCGGTATGGCGCTTAATCATTTTCTTTGTCGGCACTATTATCGTCATCAGTTCACTGTTGACCTATACCGATGCAGGTTTAAATGTCGGCGGACATGGCGGCTTAAGTAGTAGCCCATTCGTTTCCGTATTTAACCTGATGGGCATTCCCTATGCAGAAGACTTAATTCGTTTCGTCATTATTACGGCTTTACTGTCTACAGCTAACTCTGGTTTATATGCTGCATCACGTATGATGTGGGCGCTGTCCGCACAAAAACAATTACCACGTGCTTTCGGCAAATTAAGCAAAACTGGTGTGCCTTATATTGCTGTATTGGTCACTATGATCGGTGGTTTACCGGGTCTATTATCAGAACAATTTGGCGCAGATGTCATCTTCAAAAACTTGATGGGGGTTGCTGCCTTCACCATGGTGATCGTGTGGATGAGTATTTGTTGGAGTCAATTTAACTTCCGTCGCCAATGGCTGAAACAAGGTCATAGCGTGTCAGAACTTAAATTCCGTACACCATGGTTCCCACTGGTTCCAATCCTTGGCTTTGTCTGCTGTACCGCAACAGGTTTAAGTATGGCTGCAGATCCTGAAATGCTTTCTGGCTTTATTGGCTGTCTGATCTTTATGGCAGCGTGTTATGCAGGTTATTATTGGTTATATCACGATAAATAAAATAGTTAAGGTGGCTCATTAGCCACCTTTTTTTATGAAACTATTTCTCTTCCCTATGAGAGAAAAATTAGGGTTCCCATATAAATTCAAAAATGATTTGTGGGAGCAGTTTAATCCACAAAAACCACTGTACAAATTATAATTTAAGGAAATAGTTCAACTGCTTTTCGTCAATGAGTTTTTATCCTCGCTCAACACCAAGATATAATCCCATACTTTCAACTCTAATGAGTCCTTTTCGGATTTTGCCCCCTTAGAAACATTAGCTAAAAGACACGCAGCTACTATTGCTAGAAATATTTGGATAGATACTCTCAAACTTGTATTAGATATTAATTCAACAAAAGTAAAGTTAAAAACTATTAATGAAAGTGGCAAAAGCACCCGACTTGAATTCATCTGTTTTTTAAATTCAGGAAAATCACGATTAATAACCAATAAATTTTGTTTGTCTTTACTCCACAACATTGGCTCAAAACATACATCCAATTTTTTTTCTAATTTTTCAAGTTCTACATCATCACTAGACAACTGATATCTTCGAACCTTTAAGATTAAATATAATTTAAAAAAGCTCTGTATATCTAAAAAATAATGAGAATCATCTAAAGATTTGAGGTGATTATACGTAATTCTACTTTCCCCATCTAAATCCCTAAATAAAAGTTCATCAATAATTCTTTCAAACTCTGATTTACTGATATACGAAGAAAAATTATTTGGATAAACTTCAAACCAATGCAAATAATTCAATAAAACTATATAGAATCTTTCATGGACTTTGCCCACATTAAATTGATTGATTTCAAATAAAATTCCAGAAATAAACTCATTAAAATTATTTTTCATTAAAAAAATTCTGTTTTTGTTTCATTTATATACATTTAGAATATAACAATGAAACTCTATTTTGACAAATATAGATGGGCTATGTACTATACACCCACCTCAAAACGTCCCTATCGTCTAGAGGCCTAGGACATCGCCCTTTCACGGCGGTAACCGGGGTTCGAATCCCCGTAGGGACGCCAATTCTTCTGTCAGCTCTGACAAACTTAAAGTTTATTTATCTATAATTTATATTAATTGATTGCATCATCATTGCATTCTTCTCTACAATTACTCGCTTCATTATTTGATTCTCCTTTTTCTCTATGCAGTCATCACATTCTCCGAATGATGCTTCGCATCAGGGCAATTCTGCGCCGTTAAAACGCGCTATGAGTACTCGACATCTGGTGATGATTTCGCTTGGCGGCGCAATCGGTACTGGTTTATTTCTTGGTTCGGGTGAAGTCATTGCACAAACGGGGCCTGTAGGTGCCATTATTTCGTAT
The DNA here is from genome assembly GCF_013417465.1 of Acinetobacter sp. YH12251. NCBI lineage: Bacteria > Pseudomonadati > Pseudomonadota > Gammaproteobacteria > Moraxellales > Moraxellaceae > Acinetobacter > Acinetobacter sp. YH12251. Next base: position 23,702 of record NZ_VPDZ01000016.1, read on the forward strand.
TTTTTAGGCGGTATTATCGCCTATATGGTGATGCTTTGCTTAGGCGAGCTCGCGGTACATATGCCAGAATCTGGTTCATTTGGCGCTTATGCTAAACGCTATATCGGACCGGGTACGGGTTATACCATCACTTGGCTGTATTGGCTGACATGGTCAGTAACGCTAGGAACTGAATTTACTGCTGCTGCACTTTTAATGCAGGAATGGTTCCCAGACAGCTCTATGTGGATGTGGACCTTAATCTTTGGTGCTTTTGTATTCTGCTTGAATATGATTTCAACTAAATGGTTTGCTGAATCTGAATTTTGGCTAGCCTTAGTCAAAGTGATTACCGTTGTAGCCTTTATTATTTTAGGTCTATTGGCCATTTTTGGTGTTTTAGGCTATCAAGGCTATGAAGCTGCACCGCTGTTTAGCAACCTCACTGCACAAGGCTGGTTCCCTGAAGGTTTGTTCCCAATCTTCGCTACAATGTTGATTGTTAACTTTGCATTCTCAGGTACTGAACTGATTGGTGTTGCTGCGGGTGAAACCAAAGATCCAGCGAAAAATGTGCCTAAAGCCATTAACACGGCGATTTTCCGCTTATTGATTTTCTTTGTGGGTACCATTGTTGTTATTACTGCACTATTACCACACCAAGAGGCCGGCTTATCTGCCGAAGGTGTAAGTAGTTCACCTTTCGTAACGGTATTCCAGCACATTGGTATTCCTTATGCAGAAGACATCATCCGCTTTGTGATTATCACAGCGCTACTTTCTGCTGCAAACTCTGGTTTATTTGCTGCATCTCGAATGATGTGGTCATTGTCCTATAGTAAGCAATTACCTGCAGTGTTCTCTAAAGTGAACTCACGTGGTACTCCTTATGTTGCAGTAATTGTGACCATGATCGGTGGTATGCCGGGCTTACTTTCTGAGCAATTTGCACCAGAAACCATCTTCAAAAACTTGTTAGGTGTTGCGGCATTTACCATGGTGGTGGTGTGGATGAGTATTTGTTTAAGCCAATTTAACTTCCGTCGTCAGTGGTATAAAGAAGGCAAAACTGCAAAAGATTTAGCTTTTGCTGCACCACTCTTCCCAATCGTGCCGATACTCGGTTTTGTATTCTGTCTGATTACCTGTATTAGTATGGTATTTGACCCAGAAATGTTGACTGGCTTTATCTGCTGTATGATCTTCATTGTGGCGTGTTATATCAGCTACTACACCTTGTATCACAACAAAGATTGATCTGCGTTGTCATACAAAACACGATAAAAGAGTAACTTCGGTTGCTCTTTTTTTATGGCTATATTTTAATAAAAGTAGAATAAAAACTGGTCCGTCGATGAGGTGCAATATGCAGATCATCTTTATCCATGGCATGAATCAACAGCAACAAACTGCACGTTCGCTTGAACAGCATTGGCTTGCACTGTTGTCTCAAGGCTTAAAGCAAAGCCATCAAGAGACTTTTTTATCGTATATACAGCACCATATGCGCATGCCTTTTTATGGAGACTTACTCACGCGTTATCATTTGCAGAATATGCTTCAAGCCAGCACCTTGACACCTCAAACGTGGCCACATTTTCCGTTTATCCATCGCACTGAACTCCCAGAAAAATCACCAAAAGTACTTGAGCATCATGCCGTACAAAACAATCTACCTGACATCACCCTCAATGATGCTATTGGATTGAGCCAGTCATTCAAATCGATCACCGCACTCGGCAAAGATCTTGCCCTACGCGATTTTGCAGTTTTAATGAATTATTTCCCAAAATTACATGCCACACTTTTGCATAAATTTTTGGTCGAAACTTATCTCTATTTATCCAATCCACACTTTATTCAGGCAGTTCACACTCGTCTGCATGAGCAATTACATCAAACGAAACCCACCCTTTTGATTGCACATTCATTAGGTAGCGTGATTGCGTATCATTTTTTACTGTTACATCCTGAACTCAATATACAGCGCTTTATCACCTTGGGCTCACCTTTGGCTTTTCGTGTCATCCAAGCCCACTTACCTCAGCCTTTACAGCGGCCTGATGCAATTTCAGGCGATTGGTTAAACTTTTATTCACATGATGATTTTCTCAGCGCTTTTCCACTGAGTCAGGCACCATTTGATTTTCAACCCGCCATTATTAACCAGCAAATTCAGACATCGATTGAACACCCACACGATATTGCTGGATATTTAACGCATCCAGAAGTTATTGCTACAATCTTACAAGTGTTGAAAAAACCGACATAAATAATGTATTTTTCAAACATTTTTAGCAAATTGTTTTAATTTTATGCACTCAACAACAAAAACTGAATTTATTTATAGAAAAGCGTTTGACACCCCCCGATTTTCACCCTAATATACGCCCACCTCTGAAACGTCCCTATCGTCTAGAGGCCTAGGACATCGCCCTTTCACGGCGGTAACCGGGGTTCGAATCCCCGTAGGGACGCCAATTTTCAGAAGTACATTTTATTAAGTCCCTATCGTCTAGAGGCCTAGGACATCGCCCTTTCACGGCGGTAACCGGGGTTCGAATCCCCGTAGGGACGCCATTATTTAGTCTAAAAACTTAGACTGAAATAAACGGTTTTAAAATTTGCTTTCTGTACTGTCCCTATCGTCTAGAGGCCTAGGACATCGCCCTTTCACGGCGGTAACCGGGGTTCGAATCCCCGTAGGGACGCCATATTCGAGTTGGTTTTAACCACTCATTAAAAAGCTCAAGCATTGCGACTTGGGCTTTTTTATTGCCTTAATTTCTAAATATTTCTTTTAAAAGTTTTGAATCATAAATGGCCTTAGGGGCAATCACCTGCTCATTTAGCGGAATATTTTGACCATAGCGCTGCCGCATTAGGCGCTGCACTTCATATTGTTTTAAATCAAATTGTTTCAGTTGTTGTAATGGAGAAAGTTCGATTCCTAAAGCATGCTGATAAGCTTTCCAAACAATTTCAGAACAGTAAATTGCACGATCATCCCATTCAAAATAAATATCATAGGGTTTGCCCAAGTACTTTTCCGCATGTTGCACCAGCTTCGTTTTCTGCTGCACATTTAAGGGTTGTTTGAGCCTTTTCACCACATAGTGAGCATTCTCCCCACGTGCGATCCATTGATTTAAAGCGGTATATTGCACAGGTTGAATAGCTTCAAGCACCCAGGTTTGGTTATTTTTATTTACGATCATGCCCATGTGACTATAGGGCGAATGTGTGGCCTTTTGAATGCTTAAACTTTGCTTTGACTTTGAGATATGAAAAATAATATCTCCCGTCTGAAATACGGACTGGGCATAGAGGGCAGAACTGAGCCCCGAAAGAATGACTATTAATATTAAAATTTTAGACATTTTTATTGTAAGCAATATTGATATGAATGAAGGCAACCATAACATGGATGTATGCCGATTGCCCTGATTCTAATAATTCAATGATTGATTAAGCCGACTTACGTGAATTGACTTGCCCTTTAATGACCGCTGTTAAATTTCCTTTAAGATATTTAAAAAACACTTTTAACGGTGAAAGTTTAGGATTTGGCTGTTTGCCTTCACCAATCGATTTAAACTGAGCGGCATACCAAATAATTTCCATAATCGCCATTTTATCAATCATTGGTATGCCAGTTTTAATTTTGTCCACACCGTAACGAACATCCTGCCCCGCCAATAAACGATCAGCCAAATCGACTTCTACAGCGAAAGGACGTGCAATACCAATAAAATCACAAGCTCCACTGTCTAGTGCAGCATTCATGCCTTGCACGGTTCTAAACCCGCCGGTAACCATTAACGCGCATTTCACTTCTTTACGGATATTGTCCGCAAAATCGAGGAAATAAGCTTCACGAGCAATGGTACTGGCTTTACGTTTTTCTTCTTTAGCACCCGCCATCGCTGGCGCTTCATAGGAACCGCCCGAGATTTCAATCATATCAATCCCTGCGGCATCTATTGCTTTAAAGACCTCGATCACATCTGCTTCGCTAATTCCGCCGCGTTGGAAATCAGCAGAGTTGAGTTTGACCGAAATGATAAAATCATCGGTCGTCGCTGCACGAACTGCCTTATAGATTTCAAGCAAAAAGCGCATGCGATTTTCATTTGAACCACCCCACTGATCTTGACGTTTATTGGTCAATGGCGACAAAAACTGACTAATTAAATAACCATGCGCACCATGCAATTGCACGCCTTCAAAGCCTGCCTTTTCACAAATGTGTGCGGCACGTGCAAAACGCTGAATGATATCCAAAATTTCATCTTCACGAAGTTCGCGCGGTGTTCCAAACGTTGTGGCTAGCATGGGACTAAATGGTACAGCGGACGGAGCAACCGTTTCCTTATTTAAACCTTTAGGACATTGACGGCCCGGATGTGAAAGTTGAACCAATTGCACCATGCCGTGCTTTTTCCCTAGCTCAGCCCACTGTGTTAATTGCGCTAAATCTCGCTCTGTTTCAGCGACAACAACCCCCGGCTCATTTTTAGCACGAAAATCCACCATGACATTACCGGTAATGGCACAGCCTAAACCACCCTTCGCCCAAGCTTCATATAATCCAAAATGTAAGTGATTGGGTTGGCCTGCGGTATTGGCCAATGCTTCACTCATTGCACCTTTGATGATGCGATTTTTAAATGTGGTATTACGAATTTTAAAGCTTTCAGCTAAATGGCTCATGGCAATGTCCAAAATGAAATAACAAGTCCTGAGTATTTACTCTAATTATTATTTTCTAAAGGTCAAGGATATTTTGACAATGACACTTGTCAAAATATCCATAAGTTTGATTTTAGTATTGGCTGGCTTCAATTAATTTACGGGTATAGTCCGTTTGTGGTCGCGCAAATAGATCTGCGGTGTCTTGAAATTCCATGACTTTGGCATGACGCAGTACCAACACTTTTTGACACAAGGCTTTGACCACGTGTAAATCGTGACTAATAAATAAATAACTCATATTAAATTCTTGCTGCAAACGCCGTAGTAGCTTCACGATGGCTTTTTGTGTCGTCCGATCTAGTGCAGATGTGGGTTCATCGAGTATCAATAATTTAGGACGTAATACCAACGCACGTGCTAAGGCGACTCTCTGCCGTTGCCCACCGGATAACTCATGTGGATAACGCTGCTTAAATGAGCTGGCTAATTCGACTTTCTGCAAAGCTTCATCTATACGCTGTACAATTTCATTTGCAGATAAATGCTGTAAGGCCAGACCTTCGCCAATGGTTTGCTCTACATTGAGCCGTGGATTTAAACTACTGAATGGATCTTGAAAGACGATTTGAAATTCACGACGTAAAGGTCTGAGCTGTTTTTCTGAAAGTTGATTGATGGCGTGTTGATTTAACATAATTTCACCATCACTTTCTATGAGCCGAGCAATAGCCAGTGCTAAAGAGCTTTTCCCTGAACCACTCTCACCAACAATACCGATCGACTCACCTTCAGCCACTGTTAAATCCAAAGCTTCTACAGCAACGACATAATTTTTGATGCGGTTCAATAAGCCTTGTTTGACTGGGAACTTCACTCCTAACTGGCGTAATTCTAAAAGTGTCTGCGTTTGCGAAACCTGTATTGCTTTACCAAAATCATGGTCTAATAAATTTTGGGTATACGCCTGCTTCGGTTGCTCAAAAATTTCCTGAACACCACCTTGCTCCACCACTTGCCCACGATTCATCACAATCACATGTTCTGCATAGCGCTTAACCAAATTCAGGTCATGGCTAATTAATATCATCGCCATATTGCGCTGCTGTTGTAGCGACTTTAATAAATTTAAGATTTGCGCTTGCAAGGTGACATCTAAAGCCGTGGTTGGCTCATCAGCGATTAAAATATCAGGATCTAAGGCCAATGCCATGGCAATCATGACACGTTGACGCTGCCCGCCTGATAACTCATGTGGATAGCGTCTTAATTTATCTTCAGCATCCGGAATACCCACATCATTTAATAATTCTATAACCCGCTGTCGTGTTTTTGCCTTCGACCAACCCTGTAACAACAGTGACTCACCAACAATCTTTTCAACCCGATGTAAGGGATTTAAGGCCGTCATCGGCTCTTGAAAAATCATGGCAATTTTCTGTCCACGAATGTTTCGGTGCTGCTCAGGACTCAGTCCAAGAATATTTTGTCCATTCAGGCTGACGCTGCCTGTGACCTGCAGATCACTTGGCAACAAACCGAGTATAGCTAGGCTGCTAATCGATTTACCTGAACCGCTTTCTCCAACAATGGCTAACGTTTCACCTGCATGCAATTTAAAATTCAGGTCTTCAACCAAGACCTGTGCTGCATGTGAAATATGTAAATGTTCAACCGCTAATACGATGGGAGGTACATTAACTTGATGATTATTGACGTCTAGGATCGAATGCATCACGTGTCGCCTCCCCAATGTAAATCAATAAAGACAGCACGATCGCTAAGGTAAAAAACCCCGATAAGGCAAGCCAAGGTGCATTCAGGTTGTTTTTCCCTTGAAGCAATAACTCACCTAATGACGCTGCATCAGGCGGTAAGCCATAACCTAAGAAATCTAAGGCTGTGAGTGCCGTAATATTTGCCGTAAGCATGAAAGGTAGCTGTGACAAACTAGAACTCATCGCATTTGGTAAGATATGCCGAAACATAATCGTACTATCTATAACACCAAGACTCCGTGCTGCACGTACATAGTCAAAATTACGCGCCCGTAAAAACTCTGCACGAACCAAGCCAACTAAAGTGGGCCAACCAAACAACAGCATAATGACAAAGAGCCAATACACACTCGGCGTAAACATGCTGACCAAAATCATCACCATGAATAGCATCGGTAGTCCACCCCAGACTTCTAAAATCCGTTGACCAATGAGGTCTACCCAGCCACCATAATAGCCCTGTATCGCCCCAACGATGATGCCCAATATGGCTGAAGCGAAGGTTAATGCAAAGCCAAACAGGAGCGACACACGTAGTCCATATAAAATACGCGCGAGCACATCACGCCCTTGGTCATCGGTACCGAGCCAATTTTGTGCAGTTGGTGCAGATGGTACGGGCACAGCCAGTTCTAAATTCGGTGTTTGATAGGAAAATTTAATCAGTGGCCAAACCGCCCAGCCTTTATCTTCTATCAGTTGCTGAACAACAGGATCTTTATAATCTGCCTCAGTTTCAAATACCCCACCGAAAGCGGTTTCTGGATAACTTTTCAATACGGGCACATATAAAGAATCATCGTATTTGACCAAGAGCGGTTTATCATTGGCAATAAACTCGACAGCTAGGGACAATATAAAAATCAGGGCAAAGCTGATAAAGCATGTAAAGCCTAATTTATTTTCTTTAAAACGTTGAAAACGCGCTTGCATGATCGGAGACATTATTTTGCCCCCTGCGAATCAAAATTAATTCGTGGATCAATCATTTGATACATGACATCGCTGATTAATCTTAAGATCAGCCCCATCAAGGTAAAAATAAACAAGGTGCCAAAAATCACTGGATAATCGCGCTGTACGATGGCTTCAAACCCCAACAATCCCAGACCATCTAAATTGAAAATAATTTCAATAAATAGATTTCCCACAAAGAAGATGCCGATCAAGGCTTCTGGCAGACCAGCAATGACAATGAGCATTGCATTACGAAATACATGCCCATACAGCACACGTGATTCGGTCAAACCTTTAGAACGAGCAGCAAGAACATATTGCTTATTTAATTCTTCCATAAAAGAGTATTTGGTCAGATAAGTTAAGCCAGCGAAACCACCAATTACCATAGCAAACAAAGGCAACACCATATGCCAAAAATAATCTGCAATTTTGCCAAATACACTTAACTCAGCAAAATTCTCTGAAACTAAACCTTGTAGAGGAAACCACTGAAAATATGAACCACCTGCAAAAAATACAATAAGTAAAATGGCAAAGGCAAAAGCAGGAATGGCGTAGCCGATAGCCAATAAAATAGACGTACTTTTATCAAATAACAGACCATGTTGACGGGCTTTTTTAATGCCTAATGGAATAGACACCATATAGATCAGCAAGATACTCCACAAGCCAAGGGATAAGGATACAGGCAGCTTTTCCCAAAGCAGCTGAGTCACAGGCTTATCTTTAAAAAAACTGGTACCAAAATCTAGCGTTACATAGCCCTTTAACATGAGCCAAAAACGTTCGAATAATGGTTTATCGAAACCATATTGCGCTTCGATTTTTGCCACCATTTCTTCACTGAGGCCTTTAGCACCTTGGTATTTACTGCCTGTCGTCGCAGTTTCACCACCACCTGTGTTTCCCATACCTTGAAAGGACTCAGCTTGCTGTATGGCTTGTTCAACAGGTCCTCCCGGTGCAATCTGAATCACGACAAAGTTAATCAGTAAAATGAAAAACAATGTTGGAATAATCAGGAGCAATCTTTTTAAAATATATGTGCCCATGTTGCTTTCACATTCCTAGTCATTCAGGTGTATTTATTGCTGCCGTAGATATTGTGTTATTTGCTTGGCTTTAGCTGCATCACTCCACCAATAGTCAATCCCTACAGAAAGTTTAGGTTTGACATAAGGTTGCTTATACATATGCCAATAGGCAAACCAGTTTTCACTTTGCCCAAACATTGGAATTTGATAATAACCCGCTCTGAGCAGGCGGTCTAAAACACGCGTACGAATAATCAATTCTTCCCGATTTGGAGCATTGATCACCTGTTGAATGAGCTGATCTATTACAGGATTTTTAATCCCTGCGTAATTATAATTACCCACTTGGTCAGCTGCTTGACTGCCCCAAAGTTGAGCTTGCTCACCCGCTGGAGTGAGCGATTGAGGCATTTCATCCACGATCATATCAAAGTCAATATTTCGCATCCGCTCGGTGTATTGCGGTCCATCTACTTGTCGCAATAGCACCTGAATACCTAAACGTTTCAAATTTCGTATAAATGGCATTAAGGTTCGCTGCAAATCTTGTTGCTGAATCAAGATTTCGAATTTCACAGGCCGAGATTTTGCATCCACCAATCGGCCGTCTTGATAAAGATAACCCGCATTCAATAACAGTTGGCGTGCATGCAGCAGATTTTTTCGATTAAATCCACTGCCATCAGAAACGGGATATTGCCAATTGGATAAGACCCCCTGTCTTTGAATAGGATCAAGTTGCGATAACATCGGTTTTAAAATATCCAACTCTTGGATAGAGGGTTTCCCCTTCGCTTCTAGCACACTATTACTAAAATAACTCTGCAAACGCTGATACTGCCCATAAAATAATGCTTTATTTTGCCATTCAAAATCATAAGCATAGGTTAACGCTTGTCGAAAACGAATATCACTAAATGGCGCACGACGGGTATTAAATACGAGACTTTTTGTGGGAATCGGTCGTTCATGTTTAAAGCGATATTTGACAATTTTACCGTCTTTAAAAGCAGGAAAATTGTACGCTCCCACCCAATTACGTGCGGTCTTTTCCTCATATAACGTAAATTGACCTGCTTTAAAGCCTTCAAAGGCTATGTCTGGGCTGCGATAATATACATATTTCAGATGGTTAAAATTATAGCGACCACGATTGACGGCTAAGTTCTGCCCCCAATACTCAGGATTGCGCTTGTAGCGAATACTCCTACCTGCATCGATCGTCTCAATCGTGTAAGGGCCTGAGCCTAATATGGGCTGCAATGTAATTTGAGTAAAATCTTTTTTTTCCCAATCTCGTTTGGAATAAATCGGCATTTGCGCCAAAATCATGGGCATATCAGTGTTGTGTCCAGATTTAAAATTCATCCTTACCTGATATTTAGATAAAACATCTGTTTTGTCCAAATCCGCTAAATACATTTGCAAACCTGGATTTGACTTGGTCTGAAAAGTATCAAAACTAAATTTAACGTCTTCAGCAGTGAGTTCAGAACCATCACTAAACCGTGCTTTTGGGTTTAAATGAAAAATAACAAAATTAGTTTTTTTCGGGTCAAATGTCACCTTTTCGGCAAGCAATGGATACATCACACCCGGTTCATCTAAAGATGAACTCATCAAGCTATCAAAAAGATAATTGATACCTTCAACAGAACGCCCTTTTCCATTCATGCTGTTTAAATTATCAAAACTCCCAATACTCGAGGTCGTGATATATCCCCCTTTATTGGCAAGAGGATTGGCATAGGGCATTGCCTGTAATTGATGATATTGAGGGCTACTATGTATGGCAAGAAAAGGCGTGGTCTGCAACGCAGCCCACGCCCCTGTTGAAAGTATGCTCAAAGTCACACCAAACACGTAACGCGAAGTTGAAGCAGAATACATTCAACTTAACTCCTTAATGTTTGGACTCAGTTTGGTACTTTAATGACTTCACCAATACGTAACTGAGCAGACGGTTGTATATCATTCATTTCAGCAAGTTTTGATGTATCAAGTCCATAACGGCTTGCTAAACCAATCAATGTATCGCCGCGTTTAATACGGTATTCACTGATAGTTTTAGGGACTTGTAAATTTTGACCGACACGCAGTCCTGCACGCGGGTTCAAGTTATTTAATTCAGCCAATGCTGCCACAGTTAAACCTGTCCGACTAGCAATCGAATTTAAAGACTCGCCTGATTTCACAGTATAGATTTCAGTATTTGCTGGTTTCACATTGCTCGTAGAGGATTTAGCTTCCGTTTTTTTGGTTTCAGTTGCTTTACTAGCTACATCAGCAGGGAGTTCACCATCCACTTTTAAACGCTGTCCTACACGAATCGCACTATTGGTATTTAGGCCATTTAATTCAGCTAAATAACGTAATTGAAGATGATATTTCTTCGCAATCACACCCAATGTTTCACCTGATTTCACCACATGAATATCGGTCGCATCAACAGAATTCGTTCGTGTATTGGTTTTGCTTTCAATTTTGGTCGCCTCAGCTTTGGTTTCTACTTTAACCGGTGCGACATCACCTGTTAATTTTAATTTCTGCCCAACGCGTAGACCAGAACTACGCTCTATACCATTTAAATTTGCGACATAGTCCATGCCTAAATCATAGCGACTAGCAATGCCTGTCAGTGTATCGCCAGACTGCACCACATATGTATCCGGAACAGTTGAACTAGCAGGAACTTTAATGCTTTGCCCAGCCATCAGCCCACTATTTACCGACATATCATTTAGACTCGCCAATTCTGACAAACTGATTTTTGACCGCGTCGCAATACTGTAAAGCGTATCACCACGCTGCACTTTGTAGCTTTCAACTTTATACGCAGGATCAACTTTGACATTTTCAATGCGATTCACGACTTTGCTTTCGAGCTTCTCAACTTCTGCTACAGCTTGTAATGGCACATTAATTTTTTGCCCCACCATCAAGCTACTGCCAGCCGTTAAGCCAGTTGTTAAATCTGCCAACTCTTGATTTGACAGCGCATAACGATCTGCAATGAGTTTTAGATATTCACCACGTTTTACCGTGTAGGATTTGGTTTGAACTTTTGCAGGTTTTTCGACAACTTGAGCGGCTTTCTTGTCAGCTTCCAATTTTGCTTTCGATGCAGGCGTTTCTTTTAGGGATAATTTCTGTCCAACATATAAACCACTCGTGGTGGTTAAACCATTGTAGTCGGCGAGTTGCTTCGTACTTAAACCAAATTGACTCGCAACAGCTGTAAGACTGTCATTTGCTTTCACCACATAGCTATCTGCGATAGGCTTAGCTTTCGATTCTTCATTATTTTGCACAACCGGTTTCGCATCATATAAATAGATGGTCGTACCGACATACAAGGTCGAATCTGGCGAAATTTGGTTCCAAGCTGCAATATCACGCCAATTCACGCCATTTTTCATCGCAATCAACGCTAATGTGTCGCCCGCCAAAACTGTATAAGTACTGCGTTTACCTTTAGGTGGTACAACTACAATTTCAGAATCTGTACGAATGACATTTTTACCTTGGTTGCGTTTGGCTTCTTCGGAATCTGCACCTGTATTTTCAGCCACGCTTTTCGGGTAAGAGAACCCTTTCGTCAGTTCTTTACCTTGTTGATCCGCAATCGACTGGCTAGTCTGAATCGCAGTTAACTTAATTTTGCCATCGTAAGGATCGACAATTTCAGTGCCCTTCGGCGCAATAGCTTTAATTTCCTGAACGACTTCTTCTTGTTCTGCTTTAGTCGCTACTGGTTTTAATACCTCATCTATTGTTTTGGTCTCACCTTCAGCTTTAATAGCCGCCATGATTTGCTCACGCTCATTTGCGCTGAGTGGTGGCTCGACAGACACGGCTTTCACAGGCGTCGAAGGTGTTACAGCGACTGGAATACGCGGCGCACTTGGAATATCACTATTCGATGCAAAAGCAGCCAAAGCAGATGATCCTATTGGCGTTTTGCCTTTCGTTCCTGATGGAACACTCGGCGTTACCGTTGCAGCGACTACAGGTGGTTTGGCAGAAGCTGTCACTGTCGGCTGTGTTTTAAGCGTAGGTGGCGTCACTTTAGCGGGCTGAATAGTTTTACTATTTAATTCCGGCGGAGTAACACGTGACGGTGTTATTTCAACATTATTTTTTGGTAAGTTATAAGTTGAATTACTTGCCCAATAACCTGATGAACCACCTGATTGTAATTTCTTCAAACGTGCATCGACTGATGGACTCACATCCGCAGGAATTAAAATCCGCATTGGGCTGCTGCTATCAATCACATCGCCACGATGACCAGGGTTTAGTGCATAGAGTTCTGCACGGCTTAAACCGGTAATAGATGCAATTTCATTTAAATTTGCAGGCCCTACAGCCACTTCACGAAAGTGTGGACGGTTGGCAATTGGCGGTAAACTTACGCCATAAGCACTTGGATTTTTAATAATTTGAGCAACAGCCAAGAAACGTGGGACATAGTTCATGGTTTCTTGGGGCAGTTTTAGTGACCAATAATCCGTTGGCAAACCTGCCGCACGGTTACGGTTAATCGCCTGTTGAATGCGGCCCGGCCCTGCATTATATGCAGCCAAAGCCAATTCCCACGAACCGAACTGGTTATGTAGCGCACCTAAAAACTCATAAGCTGCACGCGTTGATTCCACTACGTCACGACGACCATCATACATTGAGGTTTGTTTTAAGCCGTAAATACGTCCAGTACTTGGAATAAATTGCCATAAGCCTGCTGCGGCTGCACTTGAGGTTGCTGCTGGGTCATAAGAACTTTCAATCACTGGTAATAACGCCAACTCAGTCGGCAAACCACGACGTTCTGCTTCTTTAACCGTGTGATATAAATAACGGGACGCACGCGCACTTAAACGATCAATATATGGTTGACGTGAAATAAACCAACCACGCTGCGCTTCAATTCGCGTATCCCAGTGGTTCAAATCCATTTTGAAACCCACAGTCATACGCTTCCAGACATCACCATGCTTCAGTACTAAAAGGCGATCGCCTTCTACGGCACGCATGTCTGTTGCAGAAAGTAAATCTTCGAGTGAATCTAAACTATTGGCATCGAGAAAGTTTGAGCCAACTTGTTTACTTGCTGAGTTCTGCTTAGTCGTTTGCGATGAAGAACAGCCCGTCAGACCAAGAGCTGCGAGCGCAGAACCCAAGACTGTAAATTTAAAAATTTGTGGTAACGTAGGCTGCCAGACAGTCGCAGTTGATTTATACATAAAAAAATCCAGACAACTCATATAAAATTTATTTTTTAGATATGCCATTGTAGTGAAGCAGAACACAGACACAAGGCGTTAATTTAACGCTATTTCAGTATAAATGTTACAAGAAATTAAAAAAATCGCCAGAAATGGATTTCTCTCTGTCATTTGCGTTATACAATATACGGTTCTGAATGCTTGTTTTTCTCCGGATTTGATTTATGTCTCAAACAATCACGCTTTATGTTGATGGTGCATGTAAAGGCAACCCTGGCTTAGGGGGTTGGGGGGCCTATATCATCCGTGAAACTGGAGAAGAAAAACTCTGCGGCGGCGAAGCTGAAACCACCAATAACCGTATGGAATTGACTGCGGCAATTGAAGGCATTCAACACTGTCCGACCGATGCAAAACTGATCATTTGGACAGACTCTAATTATGTCAAACAAGGCATTACCGAGTGGATACATGGTTGGAAAAAGAAAAACTGGAAAGATGTTAAAAATCCTGATCTGTGGAAATTACTGGATGCAACTTGTCAGGGTCGGGAAATTGAATGGAACTGGATTAAAGGGCATGCAGGCCATCCGGGAAATGAAATGGCCGATCAATTGGCCAATCTAGGCGCAGAAAAAACCCTCGAACACATCAAACAAGCGGCATCATCTACAGCTGAAGTACCTAAAAAAAAAGCTGAACCTGACTGGCTATTAAATGATCCATTTGGACTTGAATTTGCTGATAGCGAGGATGAAGCAGAAGAAATCTCAGCCGAGTCAGCTATTGACGCAGAGCAGATTGATGACATTACGATAGAACAACAAGCAACAAACACGGCATCAACGTTGAATGAAGCTGCCCCTATACAGTCTAAGCAAGCTGCTGAAATCCATCCAATGATTGTCATTACACCAGCAACCGTCGATGTATCTGGCCCACGACAATTAATTTTGGATACGGAAACCACAGGTTTCTATTTCCAAGATGGCGACCGTATTATTGAAGTCGGTGCAGTGGAAATGATTAACCGCAAACTGACCGGTAGCTCAATTCATATTTATATCAACCCGCAAAAACCTGTCGGTGAATCTGAAAATATTCACGGAATCAGTGATGACTTTCTAAAAGACAAACCACTGTATGCTGAAATTGCTGATGTATTATTTGACTATCTAAAAGGCGCAGAAATCATTGCGCATAACGCAACCTTCGATATGAACTTCCTAGATATGGAGTTTAAACGTGCAGGTTTTGTTGCCTTATCGGAGGTATGTGAAGTCACCGATACCTTGGCTATGGCCAAAGCCAAGCATCCAGGCCAGAAAAACTCACTCGATGCATTAGTGCGTCGTTACGAAATTCCACAACGTGACCGTACCTTCCATGGTGCGTTACTCGATGCGGAAATTCTGTCTGACGTATACCTAGCAATGACGGGCGGTCAGGTTTCCTTTGATATCGATGCCCTGACCCACTCGCAAAATGAAGATGGTTCGCAAACCCGCGCCGCTGTTGAAATAGAATTACCTGTGATTTTACCTTCAGCAGATGAACTTGAAGCCCATGAGACATGGGTCAAACAATTTGAAGAAAAACATGGTACACCTTGCCTTTTTGCGAAATAAAATCTAAATTTCGTGTTACTTTTTGTATATAAACAATTCTTACATACGCTATAGTAAAACCATAAACATGGACCGCCTTAAGGGGCGGTTAATAAACAAGATAAAACATCTAGGAAAGGTGCAGATACATGTCTTACCAAACCTCTATCCATTTTGATCCAACGGCTTTGCTGATAATAAAAAATGAGGTTGATAACTCAATCAAGTTAGTCGAATCAGCAGTCAGCACCTTAGTTGAAGATCAAACTTTACCTTTCGGGATTGATGATGCACTGATTCAATTTGAACAATGTGCTCAAGTACTAGCTTTAGTTGATATGCCAAGTTTGGCAAAAATCGCTCAATATTCAGCAGAGTTAATGCGCAAGATCATGGGGAATCCTGCGCAAATTAACACTCAAGAGGTCATCGCACTGAGCGAAGGCATGACCATGCTGAAACGCTACATCGAATTTATCTGCCTACGTGAAGTTAAAATTCCACAATTCCTGCTGGACAGTCTTAATCGTCTAGAACTATCTTTAGGTAAACCTCTAACGTCGGAAGGCCAACACATTGAGTCCCTACTCGATTGTATTACTCCTGACTTTGACTTACCTCAAGCTCCTGCACTTGAAAAATCAAAATACGTTCACCGTCTGTATAAGTTGGCGTTGAATAAATTGATTAAACAAGAAGAAACTGAGCTGGATTTGCAAGCGATTAAATTGGTCGGTGCGTATTTAGCAGGCCTTTCAGACAAACATCCAAGTAAACAATATTGGAACTTGGTTTTTGTTGCGTTTAATCAAATTGATCAAATCTTAATTACCGATGCTCGTTTACGTACCTTGGTAAGCATTGAACGCAATATGGCTCAATATTTTGCAGGAACTGAGCGCTTTAAAGCATCCATTTCTGATTTAGCCAATGTCTTAAGTCTAAACATTAGCCAAGAAGATGACATTTCTTATCATATTCGTGGCAAATTAAATATCGGTGAAGACCTTCTTACCGACACCCAATTGCAAGTTTTCAGTCGTCATTTATATGGTCCTGACTTCGACACCATGCATACCATTGGTGAATTGGTTACGACTGAAATGACGCAAATTCGTAATGATATTGAATTTAACTATCAAAATATGACGCCTGAAAAAACCCAAGAACTTCAAGCGAAATTAAACGAATTGGCAAATATTTTCAAAGTCTTGAACTTAAATGAAGCGTATAACGACCTGTCGCGTCAAGCTGCGTCATTAGGTAATGCTGAGATTTTACAAGATGAAAGCTTTGCCCAGCAGTTGATGAACAATATCTTGTCTGCCATGAACTCGATTGGTGTGCTTGAGCGTCATCACACTTCTAGCCGCTTACAACTTCGTGTGAATAATATGAATATTTCACTCGACCGTTTAGATGAAGCACACGCTGCTCTGTTAAATGAGACCAAGGTTTTAATTGATGCTGCTAGCCAATCTTTGGTTCAGTATTTACAAAACCAAGATTTGACACAACTTGAAGCGACTGCAACTCAATTCCGTGAAATTGGTGGTGCGATGTTGTTCCTCAATGCAGATGCAGCTCAAAATGCGCTGAATTCAACAGCTCAATTCATTTTGAAACGAGTTGAATCTTCAACAGCGATTGAAGCAAACGAAGTGAATCAAGCATTAGATTCATTGGCAAGCGCAGATATGTTGATTGACAATTTAAAGAACAAACAACCTGTTTTACAGGGCATGTTTAAGGTAGCATTGGACAGTAGCGAAAAACTGAAATCAGCAGCAGCCTAATGTCTAAATTGTCACTTGCGTATATCTTCAAACAACAGCAATTGCTGGTCGATGAAAACTTTCAACTTCCCGAAGTTGAGCAACTCGCAAGTGATTTAAATATTGGCACGGGTGATCAAGTGATTGCCCGTGATCTACTTGAAAATGAGCCAATTCCTGAGGGCTTACAACTCATCCCTATTCGTCAGCTTCTACAACTTTGGAATGTTCAGCAATTTGAACAAGCCAGCCGTGCTATTCAACTCTTAGAATGGCGCCGTAATCATAAATTTTGTAGCCACTGCGGTACTGCAACTCAAGTCCACGCCACAGAATATGCTATGGTTTGCCCTGCTTGCGGTTATCACCAATACCCTCGTGTCAATCCTTGTGTCATTACCGTCATTACCCGTGGCGAAGATGAAATTTTATTGGCAAAAAATGCAAAAAATGTCCGGGCAATGTATGGACTGATCGCAGGTTTTGTTGAAGTGGGTGAAACTCTAGAAGAAGCAGTTCGTCGTGAAACTGAAGAAGAAGTTGGGCTGAAGGTCAAAAATATTCAATATTTGGCAAGCCAACCTTGGCCTTTCCCAAGTAATTTAATGATCGCCTTTAAAGCAGAATATGCTTCAGGTGAGCTTCAATTACAAGAAGAAGAAATAAGTGATGCGGCTTTCTTTAAATTTGATGCATTACCTGAAATTCCGTTCAAAGGAAGTATCGCCCATTCGATGATTATGCATGTCATCCATGGGTCTGCTGTTGCAGATGACACCGAAGCATGGTTATAAGTAGCTATTTTTAGTAAATAAATCATGCAATAAAAAAACCGCCATACTTGGCGGTTTTTTATTTTCAATCATTTAACCAAAGACATTAAGGTGGACTAATTTCATCGAGTACACGCATGATTTCAGCTTTGGTTTTAAAGAAACGACTAAATAGACTCGAAACTGAACCAATCATCGTGATGTGCCCAACACGAGGGATTTGAATCAATTGACTATGGTTGCCTGAGGCTTTTAATCGACGATCAAAATCTTCACTATTGCTATGGCCAACGATATTGTCTTTATCCGCAGTGAATAGATAATGCTTCACTTGATTGTGCTCAACAAAATAATATGGCATCACTTGTTGATACGGTACATTTTGATCAAAGGCATCTGCACAAATCGGATCACCTTTATAATCAAAATGATATGGCCCTGCCAATCCCACAATTGCACGAATATTCTCTTTCACTTGTAGCTGATAAGGCGTCGGATGATACAGTGCAGACATGACATTAAATGCCCCTGCCGAATGTCCCATTAACACTACATTTTCCACTTCAATCTGCAACTTATGCTGAGACTGCGTCAAATAGTTTAATGCAAGGCTAAGATCATCAATTGAAGCCGGAAAAATATACTCAGGTGCGAGATGGTAATTGATGACAGCAACATCGAAGCCTTCTTTTGCAAAAGCTTCACCAATGAATCCATAGTCCTTTTTGTCACCATGCATCCACGCCCCACCATGTACAAACACGATGAGTGGACGTTGCTGACGAGGTGCTGACGTGCGATACAAATCTAGGCGATGGCGCGCTTTTAGACCATAAGGGATATTGTTTTGAACATGATATCCTTGTTTGGGTGTCAGTCGATTTAATGCATAACTGCCAAAATCATATAACCGAAAATTTCGGTATAAAGATTTAGCCAAATCCATTTTTTGCTGAAGCCGCAGAGACCATTGATTCATATTTTACAGCATCATTTCCGACATTTTATTGAGCATTTGGATCGACAGCATCCGGATCTATCGCTACAGGCGTTTGTACTTCAGGTTGCACATTGCCTACAGCAGGTGTGGTGTAACTTGAGTTAATTGAACGTGCCTGTGGATTTGGGTTCTGATCAATATTATCGATTAAAGTGACAATTCGCGTTACATTACCCACTTGTTGCAAGATTTGATTTAAGTCTGTGATTTCCGCACTGTTTAAACGGCCCATCACATAAAGAACAGCATCTTCAGTATGAATGTGTACTTTGCTGTCAGATACCACAGGCGCTTTCATAATCAAACCACGGGTATTCGCAGTAACCGCAGTATCTTGCATGATGGTGCTATAGCTGATCTGATTACCCACTGTAATATAGTTATGTACAGTTTTGACATCACTCATTGAACGGACATTTTCTTCTGCCAATTCTTTTAAATGATTATCCGGCACTTGCCCAGTCAATAAGACATTGCCATGAAAACTTTCAATATTGACACGTGACTGTTTAAAACGAGTATCTAATTTATATAAATTAATTTTTGCTGTTCGAACAATGGAAGAGTCAATAAAAACTTGTCCCAATGAGCGTGCGCCGCTTACAGTTCCTACAGGTGCTGATCCTGTTCCATTCGAAATAAAACTCGCACAGCCAGATAAACTTGCGACACAAAGCATCGTTATTGCAATACGCTTAACCACTCAGCACGACTCCTCAAATTTCCACACGTATTTTTCTATGCGTTTACACAGTTTGTTTTATCAAAGATTAATCAACTCTTGATCAAAAGTAAAAGCATTTTCAATCCATTGCTGATGATACGGGTATTTAGAAAAGTCTTGCTGTAGTGTTTTTGCAAAGTGTTGATAAAAATCAAAACAAATTGCATCAAAGCGACAATAATAATTTTGAAAATGTGAATGTTCATTTAAAAAATGCAACGCAGTCTTCATCATCTTACGTTGTTTGTGAATTGAGATACTTTCGATGGCTTGGGCATAGCGGGTATTCGAACGGGCTTTAACTTCGATAAACACCAATTCTTGACCACGTGCAACGATCAAATCAATTTCACCATAACGACTATGATAATTCTGTTGCACCTGTACATAGCCTTGCTGCTTAACCAAACGCAGCGCTTGCCGTTCTGCCCACTGCCCCAGATTCATCTGTCCCAAATTCATCTGCTCTAAGTTTAGCTGCATCGTTTCATCCCTATAGTGAGATCGCTACGATGCCTTTTTTACTTCGCTCATAGCAGTGAGGAACACGCTGAATATTGTTTTGACTAATTTTGATTAGCCCTGTTCGCCCCTGAAACTCAATGCTTTTTAATTTCGGTTCTTGCAAATATTGTTTTGCGATATGCCATGTGTCTCCGCCAAAAGCTAAAAGACGTTGATATGGCATATCTACTGGGTTTTGCTCATAAGCTCGGATCAGGTCAGGCCAACGCGCGTCATGCAATGCAGGTGCATCACAAAATTTCAGCCCTACAGGAATGGGCTTTGTGGCTTCAATCGCATTGGCAACGGTATATAGTTTTGCTTTAGGTAGTTTTTTTTGACTGTTTAACCATTCATTATTGCCCAGCAACAGCACCCCTTGATTTTTGTCCAGCTTCGTTGGGAGCTGTTCAACCACTTGTATCGGCACTGAACTTTGACTAATTAAGGACATGAGCAATAATTCATGTTCTGCCTCAGTTGCGGGCTGACGTAACACTAACACTTGCGCTAATTTGTCTTTTTCAAAAACTTTTTGGAGTGCTAAAGCATCATCACGTTTTGATAGACTGTACTGCCAGACGTTTGGAATTTGGCTTGTCGTTTCATTTAAAGCCAACACGCGGACTTTCGGCTTTGCTTTTACAAGTGCTTCAACATCTTGGCGTGCTAAAGGGCCAATCACCAATTGAGTTTTTTTATTTACCTGTTGCTTCAATATCGCAGCAATTTGCTTTTGATTTGAATCTACAAACTTAATGGGTACTTTATAGTCTGATGATTGATATGCACTATTGAAACCTTGCTTAATACTGGATGCGGCTCGCGCCATAGGGCCAGATTCAGGTAGAATGACCAAGACGTCTGCCTGTGCAGCAGTAAACAGACTGCTTAAAAGGCAAAGACCCAAAATTTTGTTCTTATTATCCAACATGGAGAAACCTATGAGTGCTCAGTTATTTGTTGTTGCAACTCCAATCGGGCACTTAGATGATATTAGTTATCGTGCAATTGAGGTATTGAAGTCGGTTAAAATTATTGCCGCCGAGGATACACGAACTTCCGCACAATTACTTAAACATTTTAGTATCAATACGCCTTTAACTGCCTGCCACGACCATAACGAAAGCAACAAAATCGACCAGCTGATTGAACGCCTAGAAAAGGGTGAAAATATGGCGCTGATCAGTGATGCAGGCACGCCATTAATCAGTGACCCTGGCTTTAAACTGGTTCGTGCTGCACAAGAAAAAAATATTCGTGTCATTCCTGTACCGGGTGCCTGTGCTGCTATTGCAGCTCTCAGTGCTGTCGGCCTACCCAGTGACCGTTTTAGTTTCGAAGGCTTTTTACCTTCTAAACAGTCACAACGTCTTTTAGCACTCGAAAAACTGAAAGACGAAACTCAAACCATGATTATTTATGAAGCGCCGCACCGTATTGTGGATTGCCTAAAAGATATGTCGAATGTCTTTGGTGCCGATCGTCCCGTGGGCTTTGCACGTGAAATTACCAAAACATTTGAAACCATTAAAAAAATGTCGTTGGGTGAATTGGTTCATTTTGTCGAATCTGATCATAATCAGCAAAAAGGCGAAATCGTTTTGGTTATTGGTGGTGCGACCGAAGAAAAAGACCTAGAGCAAGAAAAGTTAGACAAATTGCTGACACGTTTACTTCAAGATTTGTCCGTTAAAGCTGCCTCTCAGTTGGCTGCAGATTTAACTGGGATTAAAAAGAAAGTGGCCTATCAACGTGCTTTAGAGTTAACCCAAGCGAACGATTAAGCTTAATTTTTTTTTATTTTTAATTTGAACCGCTTATGGGACCTACGGGTTCCATAAGCAATCCCATACAATAATTTAAATAGAATGAAAAAAGTTGCTTATAACATGTCCATAAATCTGTCTGTCAAAAAACCGCTGGTGTTCATTCTCTTTAATCTGGTTTGGCTCACGGCCCTTGCACATATTATTTATACTGGCATTCAACCCTATCCGCACTATATTAGTGGCGAGCAAATGACGGCCGATCATAGCGCGATTGCGATGGTCTGTGGATATTGTTCCCTCTATTTTATAGTCGGTAATTTACTGAAACTGAGCCAATTTGGGGATAGGCATCGCTATTGGGCTTATGTCGTTTTGAGTGCGGTATTACTTTTTCAATCTTTTGTCGCTGCTGTGGCGGCCATGCATGCACCGCCGTATATTGCTGCATTCATTATCAATTGTATGTTTTTGCTTTTACTGCATTTTGTGTTTTATCCTATTTTCGCGATCAGTCGTAAATATATGAAGCCAAAGACGGCTTGAAGCGACTTCACATCTTATTAACGACTTAACTTCTTGAGCAAACAAGCTCCAGAGTTAAAAAATGAATGACGTTCATCATCGCACAAGCGAATGAAGCAAAAAAAACACCACATGACGTGGTGTTTTTTCACTTTTAATCTTTTGCCGATTCGTCTGGAGGGACTTCGATAATACGACCACCACGCGCTAAGAACGCCGCAACTTCATCTTCAAGCGCCTGACGTTGTTTTAGTTTTGCAGTCACTGTTAATGTTTCAGCTTCAGAGGTGTCACCATCAGAGGCAGAATCAGCTGCGTCACCTGCACCTTTTTCAGCTGCTTGTGCTTCATCTTCATCAACTACTGAATCTTCTGGATCATCATAATCGTTCATATCAGTCATTGTGTTCTCCCCGCGAATGACTTCTGTTTGCCAGCGAATGGCTGGTTTTAAATTAACAGAAATTTAGCAATCTCTGAGCATTTCGACTAGTACCCACAATCAAAAAATCGTATCTTTTTTAATCAAAATCGTAACCTTGTTTATACGACTGTCTAAAAAATATCTGACTTTGACCTAAGCTGCGTAGATTGTATCTTTTAAAATACTCAGACCATTGGCTTGAGCCATAAACGCATCTTTTAGAACAGTCTGATTTTCCACTTGTTTTAAACCAAAGTTTCGCGCCCACACCACAGGTGAAAAAGTGGTGGTTTCTAACCAACCAATCGCGGACATACTATGCATCATGGCATCGTTTTGCCCTTTACGGCGGTGCTCATAGCGCTTCAAACTTTGTTCATGTGCCCACACACCTCGTTTTTTATCGGTCAAAAGCACATCGCAAAGCACCGCTGCATCTAAACAACCAATATTCACGCCTTGTCCTGCAAGCGGATGAATCACATGGGCCGCATCTCCAATCAGCGCTAGACCATCATGAACATATTGCTGTGCAGCTCGTGCCTTCAATGGAAATTTAGCACGTGGCGTTGCTTCTAAGACTTCGCCGAGCATGTAATGACTTTCTCGAGTGAGCAACGCAGTAAATTCAACATCGGATAAAGCCACATATTCATCGGCATAATCATCTGGTAAGGTCCACACAATCGATTGCCAATAACCGCTTTCTTCTTTTTTCAGACTCGCCATCGGCAAAAATGCTAAAGGCCCAGTTTCTAAGAAAATTTGGCGCGCTACATGCTGATGCGGTTGGGCGGTTTTAATTGCACAGCTTACACCGGCTTGTCTATAGTCCAGCACATCTAGATCGATGAAAGCTTGCTCACGAACAAATGAGTTTGCACCATCTGCACCTATCACCAGTTTTGTTTTGAGCTGGGTACCATCTGCGAGGTGAATGATCCACACACCAACGCCACGCTCAACTCGACTGACCTTAACTTGGGTTCGGTAGTCTTCAAGCTGTTCTAGCATTTTTTCTTGAATGGCTAAATTCAATACACTTGGTTCAACCATTGAACCTAAAGCTTGCTCAACTGATGGTGTTTGATCTGCAACATGACCAAAATTGATTTCTCCATAGCCATTTTTATTCCACACCTGCATACCAGTATAAGGCTGCTGACGGGCAAGCTTTTCCCAAACGCCCACAGTCTTGAGTAAATGAATGGTGGCTTGACTGAGCGCCAAAACTCGAGGATTCGCAACACTTTTGGTTTTTTCTGCATCCAAAATAGGTGCTGCATCCAATACCGTAGCCTGCACACCGCCTTGCGCCAATAACAATGCCGTTAAGCCACCGACCAAGCCACCGCCTACAATCACGGCATCCAGTACATTTGTTTGATTTAAACTCATGCTTTTAGCCCCATTGCATAATTCGCGACCAAAGGCTTAATCCCCGGAATGGTGTCAAAGGCAACTAATCCAGTATTGCGAATCAATTTTAAAAATGGGTTCTGGTTGCTAAAACCACGAACAACTGAATCACAGAATTTAATCACCCGCTGCTGATCGGTCAGGCGCGATTTTTCATAATCAAGCAACATATCTGCATCACCCAGATCTGCATTTTTTTCAACTTGCTCTTTTAAATAACGGCGTAGTACATAGGCATCGCGCATACAAAGATTGAAGCCCTGACCTGCCACTGGATGAATAGTATGTGCTGCATTACCCATCAACACTACACGTCCAACTGCTTGTTTCTCTGCAAGTACTTGCGACAATGGGAAGCTGAAACGTTTACCAGTTTTTTGGAATTTACCTGCACGGTCGCCATAGGTTTCTTGTAAAGCATCTAAGAAGTGCTGATCATTTTCATCACCCATCCACTCGCCTTCAGTTCCTTTAGGAACAGGCCAAACCACTGAGCGACGGTATTCACCTGGAAGTGGCAGCAGCGCTAGCGGACCAAGCGGACTAAAACGCTCGAAACCGACATGACCATGCGGTTTAGAGGTTTGTACTGTAGTGACAATCGCCACTTGGTCATAATCATGCACCGATGCGCCAATACCTAAGGCTTTACGGCAGAATGAATCACGGCCATCTGCTGCAATCACAATTTTAGATTGTAGTTTGAGCTGTTCTTCAGCACGCTGTGCTTCGATAAAAGCATGATTAGCATCTTGATTCAGAGCGGTCACTTGCACGCCATCAATCAATTCAATCAGGGATTCTTTTTTGACTTCTGCGAGCAACACACGACCTAACCATGCATTTTCAATCACCTGCCCAAAGCTTTCGACTTTTTCTTGTTCTGCTTTGAGTCTTGCCTTACCAAAACTGCCTTGCTCTGTAATATTCACTTCTAAAATAGGTGTGGCGTGTTCCTGCAAAGCATCCCAGAGACCTAGTTCTTGATAAATTTGCACCGTACGGCGTGACAAGGCGCTGTTTCGTGCATCAAAACTCGAGTGATAAAGCTCAAGGTTTGCATCATCATAATTGGGGTATTTAATGGCTTCTAAAAGTTTTACGCCAATTTTGTCTTTGGCCAACATGAGTGCCAGACTTAAACCGACCATACCACCACCAACTATGATGACTTCTTGCTGCATGCTTGTTTCCTTTTTTATCAAGTATTCGAATTTAGGACATTCACTCGAAATACATATAATCTGTAATGAATTTTATCTTACATCAAGGGCATGATTTTTTATAATGAAATACAAATTAGTTGCAGGTATTTGCACTGATTAAATACAAAATTAATCATCTCTTGCCGTAAATATTGATCTTTAAAAAAGAGAAAATCACAATAAAAATGGCTGAGTCCATCAGTATGAGCCATCATTTGCGTAAATCAGCGTCATTTGAACATGTCATGTTTTGATGCATTCAAAAGGACGATATCAAGCTAACTACCTGATGATCAGCCTTTAGCCATTGTTCAATTAGTTGAATAAGTGATTGCAGCTGCAAAACCCAATTATGTTACACCATTCGGTTTAATGAGCTTTTCATTACACAACATTTTCTGGATATATTCCGCAGCAGAATATCCAGAAGATGTAATTTTTGTTGTGTTATTGGCGCCTTATCCTAAAGTTGATGCACGTACCAAGCTTTAATTTGAGTTAGGTACAGAGCAACTCTAAAGCGATGTCGAGCACTATTATTCAAACAGGTTTTAGAGCCAACTTTACCTTGGCATGGTGTAAAAATACTAGGGCGCAAACCTTAGAAAATACGCTGCAAGCCAATAATTGAGAAAGATTTACCCACCAAGCTGAGTTGTAGATTCATACCGATATGACTGAGCCACCGAAAAAAAATCAACAAACAAACAAACATTAGTGAATGGCTGTAATTATGAGTATATGCCCCCGAGTGTATTGGTCAAATATGCTATAGATCTGATTTCACATGCTGAACTGGCAACCGGACATTTGGCCGTATATGAAAAACCGGAAGAGTTTTTAAAATTAGCGACTGAGTTTTTACAAAAAACTTAATGTTTGAATGAAGTTAAAAAGCCGATCTAATGATCGGTTTTTTATACTTATTTAATATTTTCCATGATTTGGTCAAAATATTGCGCTCATGCATTCAATTTATTTTCATAGCTATAGATAAAGATATAGAACACAAAAGACAGAAACGATCTCCTTAATACGGAATAATTTAAATGAATGGCTTAAGTATTAAAATGCTGGATTAATTTCTTCAATCGAATTTCTGCATCTTGATTAAAAGCATTCGCCGCTTGGTGATACCAGCGTTTCGCCATCTTTAAATCTTGAGCTGCGCCATTGCCTAGCTCATACATTAAGCCAATTTTATAGGGAGCAATTGCACAGCCTTGTTTTGCCGATTGCTTGTACAAGCTCATTGCTACATTATAATCTTGATCAAGAATTTCGCCCTTTTCATATATTTCAGCAAGAGTCGTTCTTGCGTTTATATTTCCCTTTTCCACTGACTGATTCAGTAGATCTAAAGCGATATGAATATCTGTTTTAAATGGCTTTTTGAACAACAGCACGGCTAACTTCAGCATCGCTGCATCATCACCCTGATCAGCCGCTTTTTGATACCATCCTTGTGCTGTAACATCATTTTTTTCGACGCCGCATCCCGTTTCATACATTTCACCCAATTTAATTTGGGCTGCAATATCCCCTCTTGAGGCTAAACTCAAATAATCATCATAAGTAGGCTGATTGTTATACTTAAACTTTATTTTCTTTACTGGATTATAATCACTATCAAAGATTTCAAAACCGACATAGTTTTTAAAGAGTTCAATCAATAACTGCCGAACCAATTGAGTATGATAAATTAAATGATCCTTTTCGCTAAAATAATAATACTGATAATAGCTTTCCAAATCTTCATTGATTTCTTCTTTTAAACTGTTTAAATCAGTCGTCCATTTTTTTTGAACTTTGCCATTTTCAACATATTCGTATAAATACCTTGTTGAAAAGTTTAACCATTCCTTTTCAAAATCTTGTCTTTCTCCATCCATGTAAAGTTCCTCTTCTTCCGCTTGAATGACACATCTGATTTCTACACCCTCTTTATAAAGCGCATAGCTATAGCTTGAATTTGTGTCTGCAAAATCAAAGAAGATCATCCATTTCATCGGCAACTGACTGCTTAGCAAACTGCTCCATTTTTCAGGTTCAGTAAAAGCAAAATGTGCTAATCCGGCACTATTGATACAAACAATATGATCCGTCAGCCACTCTATATCTAATGCAGATTTTGAGTTTTCTTCAAAATAAACCAGCCAATCATTTACCAGTCTTTCAATATCCTGTTGATTGCCATTAAAGGGAATAACCACTCCAGCTTTTCTAACACCCATAATTATGATTAAAATAAAAAATTTATACGATTAATTTAAAAAGACTTATATCTAATTTTTGTAAAAACTTAACATCATAAAATCAACTCCATTGTTAATTACCCTTGTCTATATGACTAGTATTTATAAGACTGCTTGTAGATAAAAAAAGCCGATCATCTGACCGGCTTATTCTCTTACAGTAAATTACTTCGCCATCAAGGCTTCAATGTCTTCCACCGACTTGACCACTGCAGCTGTTAAAACACGTGGACCTGCTTTAGTTACAGCCACATCATCTTCAATACGAATACCGATACCACGCCATTTTACATCCACTGTTTCATCATCTGGCGCAATATAAAGACCAGGCTCAACAGTCACAACCATACCTTCTTCATAGGCACGCCATTCACCGTCTTGTTTGTATGAACCGACGTCATGCACATCCATACCAAGCCAATGACCCGTACCATGCATATAGAATTGGCGGTAACTTTCATTTGCGATGATTTCGTCAATATCTCCTTGCATAATGCCAAGATCCAATAAACCTTGAACTAAAATACGCACTGCAACGTTATGTGGTTCTTTATAAGAGTTGCCGATACGCACCGCATCAATCGCCGCAATTTGCGCATCGAGTACGATATTATAAAGTGCTTTTTGTTCAGGGCTGAATTTACCGTTGACTGGGAAAGTACGGGTAATATCTGAGGCATACAGCTGATATTCACATGCTGCATCAATCAGTACCAAATCACCATCTTTGAGTTCTTTGTCATTTTCCACATAGTGCAAAATACAGCCATTTTCACCGCCGCCGACAATGCTGTTATAGGAAGGCACACAGCCATTTTTACCAAAGACATAATTCAGTTCAGCCTCTAAAGCGTACTCCATCATGCCCGGTTTAACCGTTTGCATGGCACGAGTATGTGCTTCTGCTGAAATATCCGAAGCAATCTGCATCAATTCAAGTTCGTCTTCAGATTTGTGCAGACGCATTTCATCAATAATACGATCAAGCTGAATCACTTGTGCAGGCGCACTCGCACCTTTGCGTGATTCACCACTCGCTGTTGCAATCCACTTAGCAACACGTGCATCGAAATCAGCTTGCTGACCTATTCGATAGAACAATTTATCTTTATTTTGTAATTTTTCTAAAATTTCTTCGTCTAATAAATCAATGACATAAGCTTCATCGGCTTCATAATCATCTACTGCCCCATCTACACCCGCACGGTAGCCATTCCAAATTTCCATTTCACGGTCACGTTCACGGCAGAACAAACTATAGCTATAACCTTCTTCTTCGCTATCAAAGGTTTCAATCACTGCGACCGCTTCAGGTTCAGCAAAACCTGTTAAATAAAAGAAACTACTATCAGCTCGAAATTTATAATCTGCGTCGCGATTACGCATGGCTTCTTTGCTCGTGGCAATAATTGCAATACTACGTAGTCCCATTTCACCCGCAAGGATGTCTCGACGTTCTTGAAAATCCGCTTGAGTTAATTTCTTCATTTAAATACTTCTTATACCTGCTGGCTGATATTGTTTAAATTTTGATTCAATTGAATATGAATCTCTCATTCTATGTGAGGCATGTATAAAAACACGTAATACCTCACATAGATATAAGCAAAATTAATGCCTTAGCTTGGACGATGTGGGGTGAACATTTCAACCACATTCCCCACTTGAGCCGATGAATTTTTAGCGCTCAGTTGTAGCAACGGTGTTTCTGAAACATCAACTTTGGTACGTCCCATAGACAGGCTCACTGGGATTAAACGAACAAATTCGTATAATTCCTGATAGCTTTCTTCACCTTCTTCATCATCATCTGAATCTTCAAATTCTACTGAAGCGACATCCTGTAAATGCTCAATCAATTCTTGTTCATTGGTGCGCAGATGACCTGCCGCCAAGCCAAAACCAAGAACAACACCTGCACACCAATCTGCCAAGGCTTGCACACGCTCACCTAGCAAGTGATCATCATCTGGTAATAAAGGAAGATAGTCGAGTTCATCATCTGAAAGTGAATGAGCTACATCTTCTGCTTCTTCAGTCAACAATGCCACCGCATCTTCGTCTAATTCAGCTACATCAAGCGTTGCTAAAATTTGTTGCCACTCTTCACGACTCGGGGGTTGTGACACACAAACTATACCAGTGAGTAGACCATGTAACTCACTTGGGCTTGAAATTTCTTCAATTTTAGAAAAATTCTGGGACCAATCTGACCAACCTGAAATATCGTCTTGCATTCGCTTATCCAATCTCTATACTTCGTATATATTACCTTTGTTTGCAAGACTGTGCGACTACGTTATGTTAGAAGAATTACAGCGTCTCCAAGCGCATATTAGCGTTTTAAAAAAGCGACTGGCGCAATTTGAAAGCGAAAATAATGCCCTACAAGATGAGAAAAACTCGTCTGATGAGCACCACCATGCTCAAATTGTACATAAGAACGGTATTATCACCTCCAAACAAGAAGAAATTGATGCGCTGAATGAGCAATTAACTGATTCACGTGCTCAACTTCAACAGCTGAATACTGATGCAACTGCTTTGGCTGACCGATATAGCCGTCTTGAAAAAAGCTGTACTGATCTAAAAAATCGTTTTCAAGAAATTTTGGCAGAACGTAATGAGCTACGTATCGTTAAAGAAAAGATGCAAAATGAACAGCGTCATGCTCAACAAGAAATTCAAGGTTTGCAGCAAGAACGTGAACGTTTATTACAAAAAAATGAACATGCCAAAGCAAAAGTTGAAGCGATTATTCAACGTTTAGCTATTTTAGGTACAGCTCAAGATCAACATGCGCAAGAAATTCAACAATTGGCACATCCGACTGAAAGTAATGAGGAAGTTTGATCATGAGTGAACAAATTGCAGTTGATTTAAAAGTTCTAGGTCATAGTTTCCGTTTAGCAACGACTTCTGACCAACAAGCCGATTTAGAACGCGCAGCACAATTACTGAATGACAAATACGATGAATTTCGTCGTAAAGCACCACGTATGGAACCGAGTAAGCTGATCATTATGGTCGCACTTGAATTAATGCAAGAAGTCCTGTCAATGAATAAGAGTTTGCAAGAATATGCAAACTGCGAACTTTTGTTGCAAAATATTTTGGAACAAGTTGAAGAATTGACTGATTAATCGGTGGTTTAGTGATTATACTTTGCCCGATTGCTTCATTTTAAACACTTTGTCAGTGTTTGGTGATTTGCCAATAACGCTGAATTCGTTATACTGAGCACATCTCTGAGGTGTTCGCCAGCTAGGTCTAATCCCCTGCCGATACTTAAACTTATGGATGTGTTCTGTATATTCTGAGCGTATGCCCTCCTCGAGTGGGAAACCCAGCGAGTGTACGTCGCGTCCACCTTGAACTCATCGGGTTCAGGGTCACGACATTTGCAGCGGCATCTTCGGAGTGTTTATTTTCTAAATCCTTATTTAAATTACAAGAATTTGATTTAAAAAAACATTTTTTAATTTACTATTCTATTTCCGTGCCCCTCTACTTTTGTTCTTCACCATAATTATTTCATTTAAGTTTGGTTAGTTTAAAAGTTTATTTATTCAAGTTAATTCATTTTTTTAGTTGTTCCAGTTTAGCTAACTGTCTATCCAAAGCTCTGTCCATTTCAGGAAGTATTTGTCGTAAATATTGAATTGATGAAATGGCTTCATCCAATTTCACGACGCCTTTTTTAACCAAGTTATATTGTTGCTCGAGTAGAGCGAGTACTTGATTTTGATTCGGCTGCTGTCCCTGACTCATCAGCGTGTTTATTTGCTGAAATTGTTGATATACCTGTTCACGTTGCTGTAATAGCTCAGAGTGCGTTTCACTGTCGAGTATTAATTGTTTGGAATTAGAACTTGAATGCTGCAATACATTTTCTATAGTTCGCTCTGAACGTGTTTCAGACACTTTTTGTTGATCTAACGGTAGCTGTTCATGAACCTCCTGCTGCTTTGGTTTTAATAACTGAATCATCAACAATAAAATCAAGCCAACCACTAACCCGATAACAATCCATTTCTTATACATGATTCAATCTCTAAATGTTCTTCAATTAAAAATTCAGAGCCGATTTGGCTCTGAATTTACCTTTTTATTTAATCTTATCTAAATTATTAGTTGCCCCATCCTGCTGGCGCATAACCTAAACGAACACGCTGTGGGTGATTGCCAACTGGAACTGTGATGACTTTTTCACCTGTCGCGAAATCAATCACGGTTACTGCATCTGTCGCACTTTCAGAAATCACACATCGTTTTCCATCTGGGCTTTGCGTTGCCCAATACGGTTTACCTGCAGCAATCAATTTTGCTGCGATCAAAGTTTTACGATCGACGATGGTGGCATAATCATCCATGGTTCCTGCGACACATAGTTTTTCACCATCTCCACTGATTGAAAGCCCATGATGGCGTGAGTCATTTACCCATTTCGTGCGATCAGAGGGAATAGTTGTACTTCCCGGAAGCTGTGCAATGCGTGTGACTTTGCCTTGATTGAGATCATATTCGACCAAGCCATTAAAAAATGAGACTTGTGCATAGATTTTGGATTCATCTTTGCTAAACACAATTGGACGCACAGCGTTTGATAGGTCTTTACGGCCAAAGGCATCCAATGCAGGACGAAAATCAATTTTCTTCAAGACTTTAAAATTATTAGCATCGGCAATGGTGATGTAGCGTTTGCCTTTGGTAAAGTCTTGCCAAGATGCATCCATGGCTGTTTCGACATTACCAATGGCTGAATTTAAGATTTTAGTACCGTTGGCAAAATAGATATTTTCATGTGGCTTATCTCCTGTGGCAAAGCGCCCGAGCTCCTTGCCTGTGTTGATATCGAGTACATGTACGACGTTCCCCGAAGATGCTGAAACAGCAACTTGTTGCCCATCGGGTGAAACCGCCATATGGTCTGCTCGGAAACCTTCAACTGGTGTGCGCCAATTGATTTTTCCTGTTGCTATGTTAATCGAGACTACATCTGCATAACTTGGGCGTGATGCAACTACCGATTTGCCATCTGGTGTGGAATACATGTCATCGACCAATTGATCATTTCCCTCTCCTGCTGTATTACGAATATAGCTATAGGCGATCAATTTTACTGGGTTAAGGTAAATTTCAGTGAGCCGTTCTTTTTTGTCGGGCACCATATTGATGACACCAACTTTCTGATAGTTTTTTGCAGGATTGATGACTGTAACCGTACCATCCCAGTTATTGCCGACAAAAAAGACTTGCTGGCTATTGGGTGGAACGGGTGCAGTGGTTGTCGCTGCGAAAGTCAGTGGAGACACTATGACCGTCACACAAAGAAGTGTCCTGATCCAGAGATTCTTTTTCATTTTTATTGTCCATTAATTTGTTTTTATGCATACCTTTTGAGTTACGTCATCAGATAAGTGTCGCTTTTTAAGCGCAAAGAAAGCTTATTCAATATACAAGTGTAGATATAGCGTATTTGTTTTAATTCCGATGAGTTGTTGATTAAAACAAAGTCTTCAATCTGCATTCACTTTTTGGGAAGCAAAAAAAAGCACCTTCGGGTGCTTTTTTAGTTCATCAAATGATTAGTAAATAATTTGATTATTGTTGATTAGGTCATCTAGTTCGACTTTGCTCGTTTGATTGAGCAAGACTACAAGATCTTGTGATTCATATTCCGTACCTGATGTGCCATCACGGTCAATTGAAATCACAGCTGAATCAGTTTCTTCGTCATATGCTACTGTTACAAACTCTGCGAGATTCGCTTCAGTTGCATCGTCAGAAAGTAATGATGAGATGTCGATTAAATCTGATGAATCACCAACAGTGAAACCACTTACTTCAATCACACTTTCAGTCGTTGATGAATATTCTTGGTCAAGTACTTTAAATATAGAATTTTCATCAGTTCCTGCTGTATCAGCAAAATCATCACATGACATTAACATCAATGAAGTTGCTGAAACATCAGATACTGAACCGTACCGGGTTTGTCGGAGACTTTTTTATTTAAGTTAGGCCACCTGACCTAACGGGTTAATCTTATCATAGTACATTGCTTCAAACTCAAAAGGCGATACATAACCCAGTACACTGTGTACACGCTTTTTATTGAACCAATCTACCCAGTTTAGTGTCGCAAGTTGTACATCTGCTAAACCTTGCCAATCTGCTTTTAAATATTCAATCACCTCTGTTTTGTATAAGCCATTCACCGTTTCAGCCAGAGCATTATCGTATGAATCACCAGTTGTACCGACTGATGCTCGTAAATTTGCAGCTTCTAAACGATTGGTATAGCGAATAGAAAGATATTGAACACCTCTATCGGAATGATGAATCACATTCTTTGGCATGCCTCGATCGTGCAATGCTTGCTCAAGTGCATCGAGTACCATATCTGTATTCATCCGTGTAGATACTTTCCATCCAACAATTGCTCGTGAGAACACATCAATAATAAAGGCGGTATAGACCCAGCCTGAATTTGTTTGAATATAGGTAAAGTCACCGACATAGTTGGTTTGGATAATCAGTAGTAAAATTACGTTTCACTAAATCATCCGCTCTTTTTTGATCATCTCGGCTACGGGTGGTGTGTTTATTCTTCCCACGCCAAACACCCTGTATACCTAGCTTCTTCATCAAGCGAACCACTGTACAGCGTGCAATAACATAACCTTCACGTTTCAGTTGTTGCCAGACTTTACGCACACCATATCGGCCTGAACTTTCTTTCCAAATTCGTTTGATTTTTTCAGCATGATGCAAATCATGTAGATCTCGCTTTGCTCGATGTTCTGGGTTTTCAGCAATATCTAGTGTTCGATAATAGGCAGAAGCCGAGATCGGTAAAATCCTACAAATCGTCTCAACACCATATAAATCTTTATTGTTATGGATGAAATCCACCATTATTTGTGTGGGCGGTCGAGCTCCGCCTGGGCGAAAAAAGCGGCTGCTTTACGCAGAATTTCATTGGCACGCTTTAATTCTTTAATTTCACGTTCCGTTTGCTTCATTTTTTCTTGATCAGAGATCTGTAGTACTTTGATAGGATTTTGCTCATCTAAATGCTTTTGATACCAAGCACGAAGTGTTTCAATAGTACAACCAATTTTAGGCGCAATAGCTGTGATCGCAGCCCAATTAGATGGATAGTCTTTTTCAGATTCAATCAATAATTGAACCGCTCTTTCTCTGATTTCAGAGGGTATATTTTAATTTGTTCATCGGAACATTCTCTCAGAATATTGAATCTCCGACAAACCCGGTAAGGTTCACTATATAGATGACTTTAAAGCCGGTGATTTTTATATTAATAATTCTGCTGATTTTTATTTAAAAGAAGGCGAATACCAATTTAAGGTGAAAAATTGTACAACTCATTGTGAAAATTATTCAGTTAGCTATTGTGTAAACGAAAAGTCACTTTTGAATAACTTATTACTTACAGTTGATAATAACGGCAAACCCGTTATATTAAATAATGATGGCACTAAGATTAATAATTGCCCGATTAGAGAAAATGCTCTAAATAATGTGATAAAACCAATTGAACCGAGTTTAGATAATATAAATTTAGCTGCCGATTCTTTATTTAAATTTAATGGTGGCAAACTAAATGATTTACTTCCTGCAGGTAAATCAAGCTTGAATGAACTAGCAACTAAACTTAATAACCAATATGCACGTATTGATATGATTAAGCTTACCGGCCATACCGACCGTTTAGGCAGTGAACAATATAATCAGCAACTTGCATTGCAACGTGCACTAACTGTCAAAAATTACTTAATGAACCAAGGGATTGCTGGAAACAAATTAAGTTTCGCTTCAGCAGGTGAAACTCAGCCTGTAACTAATGGTTGTTTTGATGTTCAAGATCGAAATACCTTAAAAGCTTGCTTACAAGCAGACCGCCGTGTTGATGTGCAAATTCTTGGTATAAAAAAACCTTAAATAAGTATGCGTTCCTTAAGCTAACTAGTGTTTAAGGAACGCTTTATATAAAAAAGATAAAATCTATTTCTTCGGACTTTTAAGCTTGAACGCGTTAAAATGCCTTTGAGAATTTTGTGCTACTTTGAAATGAATCATGACTTTCAGCACCACCAGCCTTCGTAAACAACTCCGCAAGCAGCGTCGTAGCCTAAACCTATGGACCCAACGACAAGCTGAACAACAAGTCCTACAGCGTTTAGTCAGACTCAGTCATTTTCAGAGCAGTCAGCATATAGGCGTGTATTTACATGCATTCGGTGAAATTCACACTCAAAAGATCATCCACTACTGTTTTGCACATCAAAAACACGTGTATTTACCCATGATTTGCAACATGAATCAGCAACTGGTTTGGGTTGAAATCTCACGTCATCAATATATTAGTAAACGTTTTTCTCATCACCCGCTCGGTATGAAAGAACCGATGGCAAGCCGCGGGAAGCATGTTTCTCACCTTGACCTTTTAATAATGCCCTTACTGGCTTGCGATAAGTACGGCACACGTATTGGTATGGGGGGTGGCTTCTACGATAAAACATTAGCGACTGCCCACTCTACCCCATACCGTTTAGGACTTGGCCATGATTTTCAACTCATTCAAGATCCCTTGGTCCGAGAAGCATGGGATCAACCGCTAGATGGCTTTATTAGCCCATCTCAAACTTTAAGTTTCAAACGTTAATTTGATATTTTTGACACTGAGTTACACTTAAAAATCACATATTTAGTCATTTTTTACACATTTTAATTGGCATGACCCTTGTAATTTAAAAAATACACATCACTATAAAAACATGGCAACACCGTTGTCACTCATTAGGAGTGCCCATGTCTGAGATTATTATGAATGAAGAAAGCTTGGAAACTACAATTCCGAGCGTATTACCGCT
Source organism: Acinetobacter sp. YH12251 (assembly GCF_013417465.1). NCBI lineage: Bacteria > Pseudomonadati > Pseudomonadota > Gammaproteobacteria > Moraxellales > Moraxellaceae > Acinetobacter > Acinetobacter sp. YH12251. Next base: position 60,250 of record NZ_VPDZ01000016.1, read on the forward strand.
CTTAGCGCTACGAGATGTGGTTGTATATCCTCACATGCAAATTGCACTGTTTGTGGGTCGTGAAAAGTCGATCAATGCAGTCAATGTCGCACGTGACAGTGACAATCTTGTATTCGTAGTTGCACAAAAAGATTCGCTAACAGAAGAAATTGATCACGACAATTTATATCAATACGGTACTGTCGCGAAGATTGTGCAAGTTGTGAATCATGAGAATGATGAAAACTGTATAAAAGTACTGATTGAAGGCTTATATCGTGCCAAGTTAGAAAAAATTATCGATGCTGATAATTACCTGACTGCCGAGCATTCATTAAGCCCAATGACGGTTTCTGTAGACTCAGAAACTCAGAATAACCGTGTGGAAGAATTACGCACCTTATTTGCTCAATATGCAGAAGCAAAATTGCGTAACGCACGTGAATTGATTGCAGCAGCCAATAAAATTGATGATTTGCTACAATTATTATTCTTTGTAGCAACACGCGTGCCTTTGAATATTGATGTAAAACAAAAGTTCTTAGAGCATGATGAATTTGAAGCACATTTAGCTGAGCTGATGACGTATTTATTACAACAGTCAGAAGAACAGCAAATTGAGCAAACCTTACATGATTCTGTAAAACGCCAAATGGAAAAGAATCAGCGTGAATACTTCTTAAATGAAAAAATGAAGGTCATTCAACGCGAACTTTCTGACATGAATGGCGGTGGTGAGGATGACGTTGCAGAAATTGAAAAACGTCTAGCTGAAGCCGATTTACCTGAACATGTACGCAAGAAAGCTGAAAATGAGTTCCGTAAGCTAAAAGCTATGCAACCTGCTTCGAGCGAAGCTGCTGTCGTGCGTAACTATCTAGAAGTTATTTTAGATACGCCTTGGAACAAAGCCAGCAAAGTCAGCATTAACCTTGCGAAAGCTCAAGATATTCTTGATGCCGATCACTATGGTTTAGACGACGTGAAAGACCGCATCGTGGAATACCTTGCTGTTCAATCACGTGTAAAAAAACTTCGTGGCCCAATCCTGTGCTTAGTTGGTCCTCCAGGTGTAGGTAAAACTTCACTCGGTGAATCTGTTGCCAAAGCAACTGGTCGTGAATTTGTCCGTATGGCGCTTGGCGGCGTGCGTGATGAAGCTGAAATCCGTGGTCACCGTCGTACTTATATTGGTGCTATGCCAGGTAAAATTGTGCAATCTTTGTCTAAGGTTGGCGTAAAGAACCCACTGTTCTTACTCGATGAAATTGACAAAATGGCGCAAGACTACCGTGGAGACCCTGCTTCAGCATTGCTTGAAGTCCTAGATCCATCACAAAACAGCAAGTTCAATGATCACTACTTAGATCTTGATCTAGACCTTTCTGAAGTGATGTTCATCTGTACTGCAAACAGCATGAATATTCCAGAAGCTTTGCTTGACCGTATGGAAGTGATTCGTCTACCGGGTTACACCGAAGATGAAAAAGTGAATATTGCTGAACGTTACCTTGTTCCAAAAGCCATCAAGAATAATGGTCTACGTGCAAAAGAATTAACCGTTCACGAAGAAGCCATTCGCGATATCGTACAACGTTATACACGTGAAGCCGGTGTGCGTAGCTTAGAACGTGAAGTATCGAAAATTGCACGTAAAGTGGTAAAAGAAGCAGTGAGCAAGAAAGCGAAAAATCTTCAAATTGAAGTGGATTCGAAAAATCTTCCTGACTACTTAGGTCCACACAAATTCGACTTCGGTATGGCCGAAGAAGAAGCTGAAGTGGGTCGTGTAAATGGCTTGGCATGGACATCTGTTGGTGGAGAACTGCTAACGATTGAAGTTGCAGCAGTAAAAGGTAAAGGCAAGTTCATTACCACCGGTTCTCTTGGCGATGTCATGAAAGAATCGATCACAGCAGCGATGACTGTTGTACGTACCCGTGCAGATGAACTAGGTATTGAAGCGATTCGCTTTGAAGAAACTGATGTACACGTGCATTTACCAGAAGGTGCAACACCGAAAGATGGTCCATCTGCTGGTTTGGCCCTAACTACCGCACTTGTTTCAGCGTTTACAGGCATTGCGATTCGTCCAGATATTGCGATGACCGGTGAAACCAGTCTTGGTGGTCGTGCAATGCGCATTGGTGGTTTAAAAGAGAAACTTCTCGCTGCTCACCGTGGTGGCATCAAGCTTGTCTTTATCCCACAAGATAACGTTCGTGACTTGACTGAGATTCCAGACAATGTCAAAGAAGGTCTAGAAATTAAACCAGTGAAATCGATTGATGAGATTTTACCTCTAGCCTTGGTTGATATGCCTAAACCTCTTGCAAAGACACCGATTGTCAAAGCAACTGAAGGTGGCAAAGCTGCTCGTCACTAAGCGCTAGCAACTCGCAATAAAAGAAAAAAGCCCTGTTTCGACAGGGCTTTTTTATATCCATTATTTCATACTAAATATTCGAAACTTTTCATTCAAATTCTTCACAACCACTAGATTCAAGACAACAGCTACAACTATGGATTGGATAACTATTTCAAATTCGACATCAAGATCAAGAATAGCCAATTAGAAAGTCTTACAAAATTTGAATGCTATTACTTGAAATATCGCCCTCTATCCCACATATATAGTAGAGAGATATACGCGCTGTATGTTTCTTTATTGGTTCCAATCACGTCTAAAAGCGTGATGATCATTGGAACAAGATGGTCATCTACATCTCCAGGTAGATGACCTTTTATCGCAGTCCACAGGCTTTCGGGGCTGCGTTTTTTATGTCATGTTTTTAAAGACATGCTATTTCAAATTTAAGATGGTTTTCACCAAACCATCGATCACTTGAGCCATTTTGTCTAAGTTTAATTTATCCAAGGTATCTTGCTCGGTGTGATAGTGCTTATTACGATAAAATGCCGTATCAGTGATCATCATCGCCGGCATATCAAATTGCCAATAATTCATATGGTCTGAAAAATCCACACCCTGAATAAATGAAGGTGAAATCAAGCGCTCACATTGTAGTTGCTTCAAAGACTCCATCGCCGCACAATACGATGAGGTTAAGTCACGAGACTGAATATTCCCCACCGATGCAATAAAATTCGTATGAGATGGATAAATCCATTTCAGTCCAACTGGATAATCTTGAGTGACTTTGGGATCAAAATAACCAATCATTTCCAGAATATACACACCTGAAATTTTATCCTTTTCCTTTGCTACCGATTTTGCATGGATAAAACTGCCCATCGACTCTGTTCTAAAATATGGCGGTTCTTCGAGGGTATAAAATACAAACTCAATATTTTGTTTTAAACGCGCTTTTTCAGCCGAAAGAATCCGAGCAGCTTCGAGTACACCTGCAACGCCAGAAGCATTATCATCGGCGCCATGCTGCTCCTCAAATACATCGTAGTGCGCACCAACGATCACTCGGTTGCTATGCCCTGCATTTAAGGGACAGACCACATTACGGTATGGCTGGCTGTTTACGGTATAGGTTTGAAAACGACAATTCACACCAAATAAACGCATCTGCTCACGAATCCAAGCAGACACGCGATTTAACTCTTGAATGTTCTTATAGTTACGATATTCAGCTTCATTACCAATAATTTGTTCTAAATAGACTTTTAAATTATCTGGTTCAGCGGTTCTAATATTGTTGGCATACGCCGCAAATGAACACCATGCAAAAATTGAAAGCATTGCTGCTTGCTTGAGCAAAAATAATTTACCGTCCTGCCATGTTTTTTTCATTGTTATTATTCCAATTTTCATCTTTGATCAAATCTGTTTATGCTGCGTATTTAAACAGCAAGCAGAACACGATTTCAATTGCAAATTGTGTCTGAACATACAAAGCTCAAGCGAACCGTTATAATGCTCTTTTGTATACTTTCAGGCGCTGTATGAAAATTCGTATTCTGACAATCGGTCAAAAAATGCCAGCATGGGTTCTGACGGGTTTTGAAGATTATTTCAAACGTATTCAGCCATTTGTTCAAACGCAGATCATTGAACTGCCTATGGCTAAACGTGGCAAGAACGACTCAGAAGCCGACATTTTAAAATACCGTCAAATTGAAGGTGACAGCATTTTAAATGCCATGAAATCGAATGAAGTGCTGATCGCCTTAGAAGTCGGTGGTCGAGAGTTCAGTACCGAAAAACTAGCTGAAACCATGAAAGGCTGGATGCTTGAAGGCAATGATGTGGTTTTAGCCATTGGTGGGCCAGATGGACATTCTGAAGCAGTACGTAAAGCAGCAGCATGGCATTGGTCTTTGTCTAAACTGACTTTGCCGCATCCTATGGTTCGTGTCATGCTCATCGAACAGCTATACCGTGCAATGAGTATTAACCATAATCACCCTTACCATCGTGCGGGTTAATCCGAACTGACTCCAGTATCTACAGCAAGTACAGCGTTGCAACAATGAAACAAACCGTTGAAATTATCCGAATTGTTACGCTGAATAATTTAGTGCATGATCATCATATTCCTTTAAACAACCAACGGCGACCGCGATGAATTTACAAACACTTCCAGGTTTATTTATTTCCCATGGCTCACCTATGCTTGCCATCAATCCTGAGCAAGTCGGTCCTGCGTTGGAACGTTTAAGCCTGAATCTTCCAAAACCGGAAGCTATTATTATCATGTCCGCGCATTGGGAAAGTAACGCACTAGAAGTAAGTACCAGTGCCCGTCCTGAAACTTGGCATGACTTCCGTGGCTTCCCTGCGGAACTTTATGATATTCGTTATCCAGCACCAGGTAACCCAGAGCTCGCTGAAGAAATCCTTCATTTGCTTGCCAATGCAGGGTTATCGGCACATGCCAACAGCACCCGTCCACGTGATCATGGCGTTTGGATGCCGTTGTTGCATATGTATCCTGATGCCGACATTCCTGTAATTGAAATATCACTACCGATGACCATGTCTGCGCAAGAGATCTATAAAATTGGACAAACGCTTGCACCTTTACGTGACAAGCAAATCCTGTTGATTGGATCGGGCAGTATTACTCATAACTTAGGTGAATTGGCTTGGGATGGACGTGCAGCAGCCGTGCCTGAATGGGCGTCTACATTCCGTAATTTTGTGGTCAATAAGCTCACTCATCAAGATTTTGATGCAGTTCTCGATTGGCAAAATATCCCATTTGTGCAACGCAACCATCCGACCATTGAACATTTTGCACCCATCTTCTTTGCGATGGGTGCAGGCCCCCGCTTCTCTATTGTTCACAGTAGCTTTAGTATGGGTTCGCTCGGTATGGATATTTATCGTTTTGATTAAGCGTGAATAAACTTGATAGCTCGACTTATTCATAATTTATATTAATAAGTTAACAAATTATTATTTATGGATACATTTTGCTACTTATTTGAGCTGAATGTATTCATATTTTTTAAAATGAATGGGTTATGCTACAGGCTGAAATTCACTTAGAACAGTTAGCGTAATGAAATTAAAATATTTAGCAATTGCCCTCTTCCCTTTAGCCCTTGCAGCATGTCAATCAAGCGATATCCAAAAAGCTGGAGATTTAGCCGTGAGCGTATTACAACAACAAAATGCTGATAAAACTTTAGCTTCATATCAATGGAGCACCTCCACTGAAAATGCACCAAAACCTTTGGTTTTAAATTTTCTAGAAAATGGCACTTTGGGTATTTCAACCAGCTGTAACAGCATGTCAACCCAATGGAAAGTGGAACACAATACCCTCGTGACAGGTAATATTGCATCTACCATGATGGCGTGTCCTGATAATGCGATGAAACAAGAAGGACTTGCATCTTCACTCTTTAGTGACCGTAAAGCACCTTTTGTTTTAAATACTACAGATCCACAAAATCCAACGTTAACCATTATCTCTGCAACAGGTGAGAAACTGGTGTTCACTGGAAAATTAACACCTGAAACCCAGTACAACTCGCAAGGCGAAACGATTTTCCTTGAAATCAGCCCTGAAACTAAACAATGTACAGGCGTTGCCCCACAAACTTGCTTGCAAGTGCGTGAAGTGAAGTACGATGAAAAAGGCCTAAAAACACAAGTCGATAAAGACTGGACCTTATTTTACGATCAAATTGAAGGCTTTAAGCACACACCTGCAGAACGTCAAATTATTCGCGTAAAACGTTTTGAACGTAAAAACCCTGCTGCTGACCAATCAAAATATGCCTATATTTTTGATATGTCAGTCGAACGTGAAGCTGTAAAAGGTACGTTGTAAGTTACAGCCTATAAGAAAACCGAGGTCATCGCCTCGGTTTTTTTATATCCACAGTACGCTTTAGGATCTAGACTACCGATGAAAAATTTATTGTATTTTAGTATTTTATTCGGATTGTGTGGCTGTCAGAGTAATAGCGTATGGCAACCCAAACTTCAACACGAGACTTTTATCAGCCCAGCTTCAGATCAATTTCATCAAGTTTTACAGCACTATACATGGCAACATAATCCAACTGACAGCCGACAACCCTTTCTCATTAACTTTTCCGCACAACAGCTACACCTTTATGCGGGATGCAATTTAATCTCTAAACATTATCATTTAAATCAACAGCATTTGAAGACTGAATCTTCACAGCTGCAAACACTGATCGGCTGTTCAAAGCAATCAAATAACGATGTGCTGTTCAATCAACTCTTTCGCGATGTAAATCTAAAGCTACTTCAAAAGCAAAATGCCCTGCCTGAATTAATCGTGATGAATAATAATCAACAGACCTATATTTTTAAAGGCATACAGCGAATTGCTAATTTACGTGATTTTGAAGCAGAACAATTAACTCAAAAGACGTGGATTCTCGTAGAGAATAAGGCTCTACCTGTCCAAATAACTCTTACATTCAACAATGGCCGTATGACATTTTTTAGTGGTTGTAATCGCATTGGCCGCAATTATGATGTTGAAAAGCATACTTTGCGTTTTACAGGATATGTAGGGAGTACTGTGAAGTTATGCCCTCAGTTACATCAGCAAGAGCTTCATATTAAACGTTTGCTCAGCCAACCCTTAAATTTTCACTTCAACGTTATGGATAGCAAGATCCAACTTACCCTCATAAGCACTGAGCAACAATCCTATATTTTTCAAGCCATTCAGCCATAAAAAACCGAGGCAGAAGCCTCGGTTTTCAGTTCAACTTACGGAGAACTTAGTAAACGCCTTGAGCAAGCATTGCGTCAGCAACTTTTACGAAGCCTGCAATGTTCGCACCGTTTACGTAGTTCACAGTACCATCTTCTTCAGTACCGTATTTCACGCAGTTGCGGTGAATTTCTTTCATGATCGCGTGTAGACGCTCGTCAACTTCTTCGAAAGTCCAACCCAAACGAATTGCGTTTTGAGACATTTCAAGACCAGAAGTTGCAACACCACCTGCATTTGAAGCTTTACCTGGTGCATAAAGAATTTTCGCTTCAACGAATTTCTCAACTGCAGCCAAAGTAGATGGCATGTTTGCGCCTTCAGCAACACAGATTACGCCATTAGCAAGAAGAGCTTCAGCATCAGCTTCATCTAATTCATTTTGAGTTGCACATGGCAGCGCGATATCACATTTGATTGACCAAGGGCGTTGACCTTCTAAATATTCAAAACCGTGCTTAGATGCAAATTCAGAAATACGGCCACGCTTAACGTTTTTCAATTCCATTACTTCAGCAAGAAGTTCAGTTGTGAAACCGTCTTTTACGTATACAGTACCTGCTGAGTCTGAAAGTGAAACCACTTTCGCACCCAAGTACATTGCTTTTTCAGCAGCGTATTGTGCAACGTTACCAGAACCCGAAATCGTTACAACTTTATCTTTAAAGCTGTCGCCACGAGTTTTTAGCATTTCCTCAGCGAAATACACAGTACCGTAACCAGTTGCTTCAGGACGTGCAAGTGAACCACCGAAAGTTAAACCTTTACCAGTGAACACACATGCTGTGTCATTGCTTAATTTTTTCATCATACCAGCCATGTAGCCAACTTCACGGCCACCTACCCCGATGTCACCCGCAGGGATGTCAGTGTTAGAACCAAGATGACGGTATAACTCGATCATTAATGCTTGACAGAAACGCATGATTTCGCCTTCAGATTTACCTTTAGGGTCAAAATCTGAACCACCTTTACCACCACCCATAGGAAGTGTAGTTAAAGCATTTTTGAAAGTTTGTTCAAAACCTAAGAATTTAAGAATTGAAAGGTTCACTGATGGGTGGAAACGCATACCACCTTTGAATGGACCAATTGCTGAGTTGTATTGAACACGGAAAGCACGGTTAACTTGAGTTTGACCTTTGTCATCTACCCATGAAACACGGAACTGAATTGCACGCTCAGGTTCAACAAGACGTTCTAGCAAACCGTAGTCAGCATATTGTGGGTTCTTTTCGATGAATGGCCAAAGGCTCGTCATCACTTCTTCAACAGCTTGAAGAAATTCAGGTTGATGTTCATCACGTGTTTTAACGTAGTCTAGGAAGTCGTTAAGGCTGTTATATTTCAACACTTAATCCTCAGCAGATGTATGGATCAAAATTGATCACAATTTTGATCAAAGATATATTTTGGCGCAAAATATTAAATATCTTTTGTAACTAATCAGCAATAGTTTTTTTAAAAAATCTTTAAATTCTTTATAGAACAGCGATTTAAATTGATTAATCAGATATTTTAGTTATAAATACTATTACTTTTAGGAATATTTTAATGAATTATTTTGCTCATTTATGATGCATATATAGACCCATTTTTGCGCACAGCAATTCATACTGAAACATGCTAGAATTCAACGTCCTCTTTGGTTTTTCTCTGCCTTCATTTGTACTCGCGACTACCCATGACTTCTGAAATTTCCCTCATCCAACAAATTGATGCCCTATTGCCACAAACTCAATGTGGACTTTGTGGACACCGAGACGGCTGCTTACCCTATGCCAAAGCCATCAGTGAAGGAGAAGAAGCCAATAAATGTATACCCGGTGGTCAACCTGTGGCAGATTCACTAGCAGCGTTATTAAATCGTCCACACTTAACAGCAGAAGCCAGCGTTTGGCCAATCCAAAGTGATGGACGCCCGCAACGGGTTAAAGCTGTGATTCGTGAGGATGAATGTATTGGTTGTACCAAATGTATTAGTGCCTGCCCTGTTGATGCCATTATTGGCTCAGGCAAATTGATGCATACCGTCTTGACGGATTTATGTACGGGCTGCGAACTCTGCATTCCACCTTGTCCAGTGGATTGTATCGACCTTGTCGAAGAGCTTGATCAAGTGCCATCTGAAGCCGCTCGAATCGCAGAACAGAATGATTTACGTCGCCGCTACTATGCACATATTCAACGTGAGGAAAAGCGCAGAATTCATCGTAAAGGCCCAGTCGTACGTGCTGAAATTGACACGGAACTTTTTGCCCAATTTTCGACCCAGACAGACTCGGTACCGGTCATTGAAGTCGTGGAAAAACCTGCTACGCCAGTCGTTCAACTCGATGCAAAAACCACCATTGAACTTGCTAAAATTCGAACACAAATTAAGAAATTAGAAAAACAACTGAGTGTTCGAGACGATGCAAAAAAACGTGAGTTACTCCATACGCTCACGCAACAATTAACACAACTGCAAGGGGCTTAATCATGGCGGTTAAAAACATGACTAAGAAGCAAATTCAAACTTTTTTTGAACGCTTACGTGAGCAACGCCCCAACCCGAAAACTGAACTCAATTATAGTAGTCCATTTGAACTTTTAGTGGCTGTTACCCTATCTGCTCAGGCCACAGATGTTAGCGTCAACAAAGCCACAGATAAACTTTTTCCAGTAGCAAATACTCCTGAAGCTATTTATGCGTTAGGTGTTGACGGACTGAAGGAATATATCAAGACCATTGGCCTATATAACTCAAAAGCGGAAAATGTCATTAAAGCCTGCAAGATGCTCATTGAGAAGCACAACAGCATCGTTCCGAATAATCGTGCAGATTTGGAAGCCTTACCCGGTGTCGGTCGTAAAACTGCAAATGTGGTGCTGAATACTGCTTTTGGACAACCTACCATGGCAGTCGATACGCATATTTTTCGTTTAGGGAATCGAACAGGATTGGCTGTCGGCAAAAATGTTCTGGAAGTCGAACACCGACTCGTCAAAGTCATCCCCAAAGAGTTTATTGTTGATTCACATCATTGGTTGATTCTGCATGGGCGTTATACCTGTATTGCCCGCAAACCCAAATGTAATGAATGTATCGTTTCTGACGTGTGTAACTGGCCTGACCGTTTTGACTTTGGCGCATTAAGACCGATTAAAACCACCCAAATTGAAGATTAATCTCTTCAATTTCGGGGTAGATGGAATTTGTAAGAATCAATTGATCGAGTTGATGCTTAATTTTTATCTTGTTCTTTTTGTTTTTTATCAAGCTCTTGCTGCAGCTTTGGATGTAAGCGATATTGCTTCGGGCTCAGTTTAGCTTGCTCTACTTCTTCCACTTGCACTTTACGCAACATTTTAAAGCTGACAAATAATAAGCCCAATAACACCGCTACAGCGATGATGACCATTATAACCAAAGCAAATTTCATAACAGATTCGCCCTAAAAGCCACATAAAAAAAGAGCCCACTATGCAGTAGGACTCTTTGATTGTCAAAAATTCAAAAAAACTGAATTATTTAGACTGATCTAAAATCGCGAACAAATCAGTTTGAACTTGATCGATTGGACGAAGACCATTTAATTTGTCATAAGTCGGTGCGTTTTCGCCAGAAGCTGCACGACCTTGGTAGAAACCAACCAATTGCTCAGTTTCGGCATGGTAAGAACCTAAACGCTTACGAATTGTTGCTTCTTGGTCATCCGGACGTTGAACAAGGTCTTCACCAGTTTCGTCATCTTTACCTTCCACTTTTGGTGGGTTGTAAACGGTGTGATATACACGACCAGATGCAGGGTGTTGACGACGACCAGATAAACGTTGAACGATTTCTTCGTCAGGTACATCGATTTCAATTACGTGATCGATGCTGATCCCTTCGTTTTCAAGCGCTTCAGCTTGTGGAATCGTACGTGGGAAACCGTCGAAAATGCAGCCGTTGACACAGTCAGGTTGAGCAATGCGTTCTTTTACAAGACCAATAATAAGCTCATCAGATACAAGGCCGCCATTGTCCATGACGCTTTTAGCTTGTAGACCTAATTCAGTACCTTCACGAATCGCAGCACGGAGCATATCACCGGTTGAAATTTGTGGGATATCGTAGCGCTTACAGATCAACTGAGCTTGTGTCCCTTTACCTGCTCCAGGTGGTCCGAGTAATATAATGCGCATAAAAAAACATCCTCATTTTAAACATTGTATATGACGCTATATAGTGATCTGAACCGAAGATTCAGATCATCTTCCAGCATCTAATTATAAGAAAGCCACAAACAAATGTATTGTACCCGCGATAAAACCGGTTACACCACCCAAGACAATTAAAATCCATTCGTCTTCCTGAAATGCAGGACGTAATAGATTTTGAAATTCTTTCGGTGTTAGCTCACGAATACGGTCTCTAAACATTTGAAAGATTTTCTGTGCACGGCTCGCATTAAACGCAGGGTCGCATACAGGCACCATCGTAATTTCAATTGAGCGATCGATCAAGTCTGTCTTGAGTTTTGCGTACTCTTTTGGACCTAAAGACAACTGTAATGAGGTACGAACCAGTGGAGATTCCATAATTTCATTAATATGACGTTTCACAATGCGACGGGTCTTATCTTTCTTCCCGCCATACATCATTTCGGTCATGATAGATTTTAACGTAATTAGGTCTTCTGTGACTACACTTGCGAATACATCTGAAACTTCTTCTTGGCGTTTCATAAACGCGCCTTGAACATTGTACGTTCCAATACGTGGAATCACAGGTTTAATCCAAGGGAATTTACGATCTTTAGTTAATTCAAACAATTGTAAATACTTAACGGGGTGCGGCTCAATGGGATTAAATACCATCCAGATGGCAATCCAGTTGGTCAAAAAGCCCCAGATTGCTGCCCAAAATGGAACCGTCCAATGCCAAGGCACCACAAACCAAACGATCATCTGGAAGATACCAAAGAACATCCCAATCAAGGCACTGATATGCCAAATAAAGTTGATTTCTTTTTGGCCAACTTTAAGAAACATACGCACCATCAAGAGACGATCTGCTTCCATTTGACTCACCACCATTTCACGCATATCAACAAGTGACTCTACGTTCATGGTCAGTTCGGTCACGAGTTCTTTTAAGGTATTTGGTAGCTGTTTGTGTGCTTGGGCATAAATACGACGTTTAATCGAATACGGTAGGTTTTCCCAAAGCACCGCATTTCGGTCTAGCATGACTTCATCAATCAAATGTTCAAGCTCAAAGCCAACTTGTTCACCAATGATGCGCGCCATGTCCTCAGGATCCATTGCATCCAAAAACTCGCGCAAGGAACCCAATTTAGACAATGTATTATCAGTAATAATGCCAGAAATACGTCCAGCTTTTCTTGGTACAATCCCCTGCCATCCCACGGGTAATGGACCTAAATGGAATCCCCAGAAATTAATCGGGTAAAACACCATTTTCAGTGCCATCCAAACGTGTGCCCAGGTAACGAATGCGGTAACGGGGATAATACTCAGCACAGCCCAAAAATCGGGACGTTGCAAAAAGGTTTGCCACAATTCGTTAACGTACTCAAGCATGCATAACTTCCATATTTAATTTTATTCAGTGAGTGCGGTTATAAAATAAAGTTGATTATTTTCACTACAAACCAAAACTTAAAGTATATGAGATTTGTAGTCTCGGTTCGGTTTCCACAATCACATTACCTGATTTGTCTTCTAATTTTTCACCCGCACCCAAGCCTACACTAACCGTACTAATACGCTCGGCACTCAACATCACATAAGCAAGATCGATACCACCACCTAAACGCGCTTCATCTTCACCATCTACTTTCTTGGAGTCGATGTGGCCCGCATAAGCTCCGATATAATAACCATTTTTATCTTTGCCAGTGAAATGAACGGGGTAACGAAAGCCGACTTGTCCACCAGGTGTTTTATCATCGTTCAAGAAAACACCAGCTTTTGCATAGGCAATGCCATATGGGTTTACCCACTCACCATTCACGTGAATAATTTTTTGAGTAAAACCTGCTCCAACATTCCATGGTTGATAACCCTTACCTGTTAACTTTGCCTCAGGTAAAAATGAATTGTCATTGGCATGTGCGATGCTTCCGAGCATCATAAATGCAAGCAATGGATATAATTTAATCATTGTTTTCACAAACTTCCTTAGTATTATTTTTTGGAATATTCCTTTTTTATACGTTTCGACTTTAGCAGAATAATATGAACTGTTATACACAAAGCCCCATATTTTTCATGTCTGCAAAGTCAAAATATAGACTGCAATCACAGCAGAGTCTTTTTTATTTATCAAAAAAATGTCAGTTGCGCTAGAATATGCCTCTTCCGTTATTTTAGCTCTCAGTCTTTAAGTCGATCGCGTATGAAGCAGCATTATCCTTTAAAAAATGTCCAGCAAGAAAAGCGGATTTATCGTAATCGCGTAGTGATTTCGATAGGGATTGTCTCCTTCTTTATGCTGTTGCTTGTGGCACGATATGCATATTTGCAAATCAAAAGTTATGAGACCTTTTCGACTGCTGCCGATCAAAACCGAATTCGATTGCAACCGCTTGCACCTTCTCGTGGTTATATCTATGACCGTAATGGTGTGTTATTAGCGGATAATTATCCGGTTTTCTCAGCAACCATGAGCCGTGCGGATGTTGAAGACATTGATGATACGGTAGAGCGCCTAACGCCTCTGTTAGAACTGACTGATGAAGACATCGAACGTTTCAAAAGTCGGATTAAAACCTCTAAAAAGACTGAACGCGTTTCGATTAAACTGAATTTAAATGAAAATGATATCGCCCGTTTTAGTGAGGTGAAATATCAATTCCCGGGTGTCAATATAGAGACCCAAATGACTCGCTACTATCCACATGGTGAACTGTTTGCCCATGTGATTGGCTACGTAGGTCGTATTAATGACAAAGAACTAAAAACGATTGATAAAGATTTATACGCTGGCTCAAACCTGATCGGTAAAATTGGCGTTGAAAAATCATACGAAGAACTTTTACATGGTATGCCGGGAAATGAGTCGGTTGAAGCCGATGCCTTTGGTAATGTGTTACGACATCTAGGTCGTAAAGATCCGATTCGTGGTAATGACTTATATTTATCCCTAGATTATGGACTGCAAATGGTCGCTTCAGAGCAGCTTGCAGATCGACGTGGTGCAATTGTGGCGATTGACCCACGTACTGGAGAAATTCTTGCTCTCGTTTCTAGTCCAAGTTTTAACCCTAACTTATTTGTTACCGGGATTAGCAGCAAAGATTATTCTGAACTACGTGATAGCCTCGATCAGCCATTATATAACCGTGCTGTGCAAGGGGCTTATCCACCGGGTTCAACGATTAAGCCAATGTTTGGTCTAGGTGGTATTCATTATGGTCTAGTGGATTGGAGTACAGCCATTTCAGATCCGGGCTATTTCACGCTTCCGGGTGACAGCCATCGTTTCCGTGACCACAAAAAAACTGGTCATGGCTCAGTTAATTTACACAAAGCTCAAGTCATTTCCTGCGATACCTATTTCTATGTCTTGTCCTATCGCATGGGCATTGAAAAAATGAATACTTGGATGCGTCAGTTTGGCTTCGGTGAAAAAACCGGTGTAGATTTACCAAGTGAAAGTACGGGGCTATATCCAAATCCTGAATGGAAGCTCCGCACACGGAAGTCCAACTGGCTTAAAGGTGAAACGATTTCCGTCAGTATTGGTCAGGGTGCATTTACTGCAACACCATTACAACTGGCGATGGCGACTGCTATTACCGCCAATCAAGGCTCACATGTTACACCTCACGTTTTGCGTGAAAGTAAAGGCGCTAAGGTTCATAAAGTCCATAACGCCCCGAATGGTCGCATTCAATTTAATGGTAAACCAGATGATTGGATCAAAATGCGTGATGCCATGATTGATGTGGTTCAAACAGGGACCGGTCGTGGTATTCGTACCCCAATGTATCAAATCGCAGGTAAAACAGGGACCGCACAAGTTAAAAGTATTGCCCAAGGTAAACGCTATAACGAGTCCTTATTGACAGAGCGCCAGCTTGACCATGGTTTATTTGTTGGTTTTGCCCCTGCGGAAAAACCTGAAATTGCGATTGCAGTCGTTTGGGAAAATGGTCGTCACGGTGGTTCTGCTGCTCAAATTGCGAAACCGATGTTTGACTACTGGTTATTAACACGTAAAAAGAATCCAATTCGTCCTGCAGGCCATCAAATTAGCGGTGGTCTCATGACTGCAGGTCTAAAACCGAGTGAGTTACCAAGCGGCTCTAATATTTTATCAGCCGATCCAAATGCGAGCCCAACAGCTCAACAGAACAACAGTGCAACTCAACAATCGAATACTGCAAATACCCCACCTCGTGCTGCCAGTGCAGCACATGCAACCGATGAGGAATAATTCATGAAAAATCAATTAAGAATCATTGGGGGTGAATGGAAACGCCGTCAACTGCCTTTTGCCAGTATTGATGGTTTACGCCCTACACCTGACCGTGTGCGCGAGACATTATTTAACTGGCTCATGTGGGATGTTCAAAATGCCAAAGTTCTCGACCTTTGTACAGGTTCAGGTGCTTTGTCATTTGAAGCACTCTCACGTGGTGCAGCAGAAGCTGTTTTAATTGAACCTGATCGCACCCAAGCGAAGTTTCTCATGGACAATTTAGAACTTTTAAGAGTTAGCAAACAACGTGTGCAACTCAAAAACATGACGGCACAACAAGCCATTCCTAACTTGAAAGACCAATTTGATCTGATTTTCTTAGATCCCCCTTATAGTCTTGATTTATGGCAAGAACTTGCTGAGTTGGTCGATCCGTACATTTCAAACAATGGTTTAATTTATATCGAAGCTGATCGTGATCTTGCTCAGTTAATACTCCCGAGCAGTTGGCAGCAAATTAAACAAACCAAAGCTGGAACGGTGCGTGGAGGCTTATATAAAAAGGCTTAATGTAGATGCACATAAAAAAGGACGCCAATGCGTCCTTTTTTATTACTTGAAAATCATTAAACCTGTGGTCGAAGTGGACGCTGGCTGTTAAATCCACCTGTGGTTTTTGCTGCTGGGGCTTGCTTGTATTGGGTTTAGCCGAAGTCTGAGGCTTTGAGCTTGGACGCTGCACATTTGACGGATGCTGAGATGAAGAATTGTGTACATTCGGTTTATGCGCATTTGGTTTATATATATCGTCTGGACGGCTATTCGAATTCGGTCGTGGTGAGTTTGGTCGATGTTGCGGGCTATTCACTCGACCATATGAACGGTCATAACGCTGACTTGAGTCATAGCGCTGTCCGTATGCCCCCCCCATATTGACCTGAATAACCATATTGATTTGCATAGCCATATTGATTCGAATGGTATCGGCCATCATCAAATGGCGCCACGACACACCCTGTAAATGTAACTGCAACTACAGATAGCAAAGTAACTTGTTTAAGCATGTGTAGCACTCCTCTTTGATGAAGAGCATTTTCACTTATCGAAATGAATTCAATCGGAAGTCTGTGTACATCTGTTGTATTTAAACATTCATGTTTTATTCATGGTTTGAGGTCCAATTTTGCTACATTTGCTCAGTCAGCCACATTTATATAGAAAAATTCACTACAATAGCGCCAAGTATTTCAAAGCTGTAATTTAATGACTTGGCTGATTTTTATTCTTGGTGCCATCTTTGCAGGATTCGTACAAGGATTAACAGGGTTTGCATTCGCCCTTATCGCAATGTCATTTTGGGTTTGGATACTCCCCCCGCAAATAGCAGCACCCTTGGTCGTCTGCGCTTCAGTTTATAGCCACTTCATTTCATTATCATCAGAACGCAAAAGCATTCCGATCAATAAAAAAATCATTTATACCTATTTAATTGCAGGAATTTTAGGTGTGCCGCTAGGTACCTATTTATTAGACAGCATTAATCCAGATACATTTAAATTGGTTTTGGGCGCTTTTTTAATGTTTTGGTGCCCAATTTTATTTTTTAATCCAAAATTTTCATTCATCCAAAAGACAGGGAAATGGGCGGATTCTAGTATCGGATATATTGCTGGAATCTTGGGTGGTCTCGGAGGCTTTTGTGGTGCATTACCCTCTGCATGGCTCATGCTGAAAAATACACCCAAAGCAGAACAACGCTATATTTTGCGACATTTCAATTTAGCTATTCAGCTCGTCACACTCATTAGCTACCTATTACAAGGAATCATCCATCGTGAACATCTGCCCTATTTAGCCGTGCTGTTGGTAATTATGGCTTTTCCCGTGATTTTTGGTGCCAAACTTTTTTATCGTATTTCAGAACGCCAATTTAAACATATTGTATTAGGACTTTTATTTTCTTCAGGCTGCTTTTTGGTGACAATGAGTATCTTAACCTGATGACTCAAAACCTAAAGATATTTATCCAAATCATTCTAGAAAAACCCTTCTCAGTTAGATATTCACATCTTGTAACAATGACACAGTTCACATTTAAATAAAAATTAGCCAAATGGTAAAAAAGTAATTAATTTTTCTGACGAAAATTAATAGAATATTGCACCTCATAATTTTGCTTAAAATAAAACCATGAAAAAGTTCATCCTGCTTGCAGGTGTAACTCTGCTTAGCGGCTGTATGTTTGGCACGTCCAGCGAAATTAAAAAAGCTGAAAAACTACTCTCACATTTTCAGTGCAATAATATTGAAAGTTCACATATGACTCATAGCTCGATTACAACTTTCCATGAAGAAAAACTAGCATCAAGCAAACAAAAAGTCGTGTCTTATATCGATAGCTATAAGCAAGGCGAAAAGTTATTTCGTATCCCGCTCATCGATGTGGTTGACCAGCAATACATTATTTATAAGGCGGCATGTCAAAATCTGGGCGGTATCCATCCCGATTTTCATGATTAAATTCAATATAAAAGTCTAAACAAAATCATCTAAACGTAAAAAAAGGACAGCCAATACTGTCCTTTTTTATTGGTTTGTTAGATTAATGATAGCGTGTATCGACACTGAATTTTTCAGGAAATTTGGCATGAATTTGCGCGTAAAAATCCATGATTTCAGCCATATCTTTTTCATAATCGCCTGTAGGATAAACAATTTTACCCACACCCGTTTTTTTCTGCGCATAGTCCATATAGGCTAAAGCAATCGGCACACCTGCTTGCATGGCAACATGATAAAAACCGGTTTTCCACTTCTCTTGTTTGGCGCGTGTCCCTTCAGGCGTTACCAACATGACTAATTTCGGATGATGCTTAAATAAGTCAGCCATGAGCTCAACCATACTTTGACGTGCTTCACCATCTTGTTTTGGACGACGATTAATACCAATTCCGCCCATTGCACGTACAAAAGGCCCAAACGGGAATTTCATATAACTGTCTTTAATCGTGATACGAACATTTACCCCTAAAGCTTTCAGGGCAAGGCGTGCATAAAGTGCATCCCAATTACTGGTATGTGGCGCTGCAATCATGACACATTGGTCGATATTTAAATCCCAATGGTTATCAATTTGCCACCCCATTAAGTTCAGACTTTTTTCCGCTGTTTTTTCAAACACAATTTGCACCGACAGTTTTTTCTATGTCGCAGAGTTTAACAACGCAAAATAATTATAAAAGCCTATATTGTTCAGTTATTCACCAATTAATATATAAATGTCCTTTAGCGTTCACTTTTAGGTAAATCACCAATATTTCACTATTTACGAATTTTTAAAAATCAAATGTCTGTTTTGATGTATTAACCAAACACACAATTGTTAACAGGAATAGGCTATTTTTCTTGAGCAATAAAAGTCACGCTTAGCATTATATTGGGTACATACGGTGTATAAATCTCATGAAAAAACTAATGCTCGCTCTCTGTATGGTCAGTGCAACCTTAACGGCATGTTCAAAAACCAGCAATGAATCTGAAACTGCGACACCACCAGATAATAATGTCATTGCCAATACAGACGCAGCCTCAGAAAGTCCGATTGCCACAGGTGATAAAACCGAAAATGCACTTGATTGGGCGGGTGAATATAAAGGGATTCTACCTTGCCATGATTGCAAAGGGATTGAAACTGAGCTTGAACTCAAACTTGATAAGAGCTATGAACTCAGCCAAGAGTTTTTAGGTAAACCTGCGAACACTGAAAATAAAGTGAAAGGCAGTTTTAAGTTCTTGCCAGATCAACCTGGAATGATTCAACTTGATGCCGAGGGCGACAATCGAATTTACTTTGTAGGTGAAAACTTTATTGAGCTTCGTGGTGATAAAGGTGAAAAACTAGAAATGCCTGAAGTAAATCTTAATCTCACCAAAAAGCTTGATTAGTGTTTTACTCTAACTAGGATTGTTATAAAAAAATCCCCGCAAATAGCAGGGATTTTTTAGATCGGATGATCAGTATGAATTACATCATACCGCCCATGCCACCCATACCGCCCATATCAGGCATAGCAGGTTTGTCTTCTGGGATTTCAGTAATCATACATTCAGTTGTAAGCATTAAGCCCGCAACAGATGCAGCATGCTCAAGCGCAGAACGTGTTACTTTAGCTGGGTCAAGAATACCCATTTCTAACATATCGCCATACTCTGAAGTCGCAGCGTTATAACCGAAGTTACCTTCACCGTTTTTCACAGCATTGATTACAACTGATGGCTCATCACCAGAGTTTGCAACGATTTGACGAAGTGGCGCTTCAATTGCACGACGTAAAATGTTAATACCTACATTTTGGTCATCGTTAGCACCAGACACACCTTCAAGTGCTTTTGCAGCACGTACAAGTGCAACACCACCACCTGCTACAACACCTTCTTCAACTGCAGCACGAGTTGCATGAAGTGCATCGTCAACGCGATCTTTCTTCTCTTTCATTTCAACTTCAGTTGCAGCGCCGATTTTGATTACAGCAACACCGCCTGCCAATTTAGCAACGCGTTCTTGAAGTTTTTCTTTGTCGTATTCTGAAGTTGATTCTTCAATTTGAGCACGAATTTGAGTTACACGTTCAGCAATTTGCTCTGCAACACCTGCACCATCAACAATTACTGTGTTTTCTTTAGAAACAGTAACTTTATGCGCTGTACCTAAGTGCTCAAGTGTAGTTTGGTCTAAAGACATACCAACCTCTTCAGAAACTACAGTCGCGCCAGTTAAAATCGCGATGTCTTGAAGCATCGCTTTACGACGATCACCAAAACCAGGTGCTTTAACAGCACAAACTTTGATAATGCCACGCATGTTGTTTACAACAAGAGTTGCAAGTGCTTCACCTTCAACATCTTCAGCAATGATAAGAAGCGGTTTACCTGTTTTAGCAACAGCTTCAAGTACAGCAATTAATTCGCGGATGTTGCTGATTTTTTTATCAACAAGAAGAATGTATGGGTTTTCAAGTTCAGCTGTTAGTGTATCTTGCTTGTTTGCAAAGTACGGGCTGATGTAACCACGGTCAAACTGCATACCCTCTACAACATCTAGAGAATCTTCAAAGCCTGAACCCTCTTCAACTGTAATTACACCCTCTTTACCAACTTTTTCCATTGCTTGAGCAATAAGTTTACCAACAGTGGTATCAGAGTTCGCAGAAATAGAACCTACTTGTTCAATCGCTTTAGAGTCAGATGCAGGTTTTGCAGTCGCTTTAATTTCAGCAACTACAGCTTTAACCGCGATGTCGATACCGCGTTTAAGATCCATTGGGTTCATACCCGCAGTTACTGATTTAATCCCTTCATTAAGGATTGCTTGTGCAAGAACAGTTGCAGTTGTTGTACCGTCACCCGCGATGTCGTTGGTTTTTGAAGAAACTTCACGAACTAGCTGAGCGCCCATGTTTTCAAACTTGTCTTTTAACGTGATTTCTTTAGCAACAGAAACACCATCTTTAGTGATGTGCGGTGCCCCGAAAGAACGGTCGATGACAACGTTACGGCCTTTAGGACCTAAAGTCACTTTTACAGCATCTGCAAGTACATTTACACCCGCGATCATTTTTGAACGCGCTGAATCACCAAATTTTACGTCTTTAGCTGACATGTCTAACTCCGAATCTTTTTAAAATTTTTAACAATTTATGATGAATAAAAGGGTCTAAATGCGTGTACGAAACTTAAGCTTCAAGTACCGCTAAGATGTCAGACTCTTTCATAATAAGAAGCTCTTCGCCTGCTACTTTTACTTTTGTACCGGCATAAGTGCCAAACAATACGTTGTCACCAACTTTAACGTCTAATGCACGTACGCCATTGTCAGTTACTTTGCCATTACCTACAGCGATTACTTCGCCTTGAGCAGGTTGTTCAGCTGCTGAAGTACTTAAAATAAGACCACCAGCAGTTTTAGTTTCCTTTTCAACACGGCGAATCACAACGTTGTCATGCAAAGGACGAATATTGCTCATAGTTAACTCCAGACTAAGTCTATTTACTAGATAAAAGACGATGACATTTTGATTTCCGTAAGCCATCGACAAAAAATAATTTAGATGACACTTTTGTGGGGATGGAAAAAAACCCTTCAAGGGCAAAATTTAATTTTTTTCATTTTTTTGTATTTTTTTTCTTCAAAATTTAAATTTAAAGGATTAAAGCTCATCCAAAATATGAGTACTAAGATTTTCTTCGAATATTTTTAACTTTGAATTATAAAAATAATGCTGCACATTCATCTGCTCATCAATGACATTAAAACTGTTGGCAAGGTTATCGTGTAGGCGATATGACGTTGCAGTTCCAGCATGAATATCCCAAACTGGATGCGCAGCACCTAAAGCATAAATCTGATTGAGGTCATAGCTGGCTGGAACATGTAAATGTCCATGCAATAAACCATTTAAACTGTGTTGACTCCACTGTTCGAGTGCCAAACGCCCTTGAACAGGACAATCTTTCACACCATGCGGGTCATTGGGCGGCGTATAAAAAGGTTGATGCGCTATGATTAATTTCACTTTATTGGGCGGCGCATGTCTAAGTAATTCCTCGACATAATATATTTGCTCGAGCGATACATGCCCTCGCGTATGGTAACGACGGCGAATACTATTGATCCCAATTAAATAAAAATGCTCGGTTTCCAGTACATTTTCCATGGCACCAAAAAAAAGTTGATAACGTGCAAAAGGGCTAAAAACACGGTTCCATAAATGATATAGCGGAATATCATGATTCCCCGGCACAACGATATAAGGCAGCTTTAAGCTTTCTAAAAATTGCTTACATGCATAAAACTGACGATAACGCGCACGTTGGGTCAAGTCTCCACTGGCAACCACGGCCTCGATACGCTGTTCACGACAAAATTGCTGAATAGCGCGCATACACTCTGGCTTTTCAGTACCAAAATGCAAATCAGACAGATGCAGTATCATGTGGCACTCGTATCTTTAAGGCTTGTTTTTGCACTCGAATTCTAAGCGGCGGTTTCATTTCTACAATCTCACCATCCACAGCAACGGTCATTTTTTTTCGTTGGG
Organism: Acinetobacter sp. YH12251; assembly: GCF_013417465.1. NCBI lineage: Bacteria > Pseudomonadati > Pseudomonadota > Gammaproteobacteria > Moraxellales > Moraxellaceae > Acinetobacter > Acinetobacter sp. YH12251. The sequence continues at coordinate 82,923 of NZ_VPDZ01000016.1, forward strand.
TATGTATTGTGACTTCATCAGCGGCAAAACTATACACATCTGGTGCATTGTCGATATTGCCACGGATCAATTGCCATAAAATTTTAAATAACGTTTTCTTATCACTTTTTGCGACAACCACACCTGCAACTTTACCTGCCTCTGCATCTTTAGCGATTTGCAAGTTTAAATCGGCCAATTGCAATTGATTATTGCCAAAAAAGATCAAGGGCGTTTTGACTGGATAAATATGATGATCCACTTCGATTTCCAATTTCAGCTCTTTACGATCTCGAATCAGCACATCCAAACCTGAGGTATAAGCATGCAATGGGAAACGCCCAAACTTTTGATTATAAAATTCTCTTTTTTGTATAAATAAAGGATACAAGCCCAAACTGGCATTGTTTAAATAGATATGTTCATTGATTTGCGCCACGTGCACCTGTCGATTATTGCCTGTCGCAATCACCTGTGCCGCTTGAATTAAATCGAGAGGAATATTGAGTACCCGCGCCACATAATTAAATGTGCCCAAAGGTAAGACCCCCATAGGAATATCGGTATGCATCAACTGATGAGCAACAGCATTTAAGGTTCCATCACCACCTGCAGCAACCACAACACCCAAATTATCAGGGTCTTTATGGCGTGCAAATACCTTGCTCATTAAAGTATCAAAACTCGCTTCCTGCCCAAGCTCAAATGACTGTATTTCGAAATTATGATCGGATAATATCCGCACAAGTTCCTCGTAGACTTCATCTTTGTTTGCAGCATGAAATCCTGATTTTTTATTATAGATAATAGATAAAGGCTTGGCTTGTTTAATCACTTTTTATACATCTTGGCCGCTTAGTATTGTATTTTGTCGAATTTAACAGCAAATAATAGCGCCTTTATGTAAAAATCGAATTACCACCATTTATTTAATCAATAATAATTCTCAAATATCAATTACATGCAACTTTTTGTTTTTACTAAAAATAACTATATAAAATATTGTCCATCACGTTAATAAATAAAGTGAAAATTCACCACAAAATATGTTAAGTTATTGTATTTTATCTATATTTAATATAAATAGCATTAACTACCAAAAAAAATCTACCACTTCTTTAGTCTTATTTTTTTTATGATTTTATGCTTTAATACAGCCACTTTTTTTTCATCTTTTATCTGCATGATGTATCCCATGATGCAGATTATACTTTGTACGGTTAGTACATTTTTGAGATAGGCCTCACCATGACCCAAGTGAACGCACCAGAATTCGTTCGTCACCCTAAGCTCATTGCTTGGGTGGAAGAAATTGCCAAATTAACCAAACCAGCAAAAATCGAATGGTGTGACGGTAGCGCAGAAGAATATCAACGTTATATCGACTTGATGATCGCTAACGGCACTATGCAAGAACTTAACCAAGAAAAACATCCTGGTTCTTACCTTGCTAATTCTGATCCTTCTGACGTTGCTCGTGTTGAAGGTCGTACTTACATCTGTTCTGAAAAACAAGAAGATGCAGGCGCAACAAACAACTGGGAAGCTCCAGCTGAAATGCGTGCTCGTCTGAATGGTTTATTTGACGGTTCAATGCAAGGCCGTACTTTGTACGTAGTTCCTTTCTCTATGGGTCCTTTAGGTTCTCATATTGCTCACATCGGTATCGAACTTACTGATTCTCCTTACGTTGCTGTAAGCATGTCTAAAATGGCTCGTATGGGTAAAGCTGTTTATGACGTACTTGGTACTGACGGTGACTTCATTCCTTGCGTACACACTGTTGGTGCTCCGCTTGAAGAAGGTCAAAAAGACGTTGCTTGGCCTTGCAACCCTGAAAAATACATCGTTCATTATCCAGAAACTCGTGAAATCTGGTCTTACGGTTCTGGTTACGGCGGTAACGCATTGTTGGGTAAAAAATGCCTAGCTTTACGTATTGCATCTTCTATGGGTCGTCAACAAGGTTGGTTAGCTGAACACATGCTCATCCTTGGTGTGACTAACCCACAAGGCGAAAAACACTACATCGCAGCTGCATTCCCTTCTGCTTGTGGTAAAACAAACTTCGCGATGTTGATTCCACCAGCGGGTTACGAAGGTTGGAAAATTGAAACTGTAGGTGACGATATTGCTTGGATCAAACCAGGTGAAGATGGTCGTTTATATGCAATCAACCCTGAAGCTGGTTTCTTCGGTGTAGCACCTGGTACAAATACCAAGACTAACCCGAACTGTATGGCGACTCTTCATAAAGACGTAATCTATACCAACGTTGCTGTAACTAACGAAGGTGAAGTATGGTGGGAAGGTCTGACTAAAGAAGCGCCTGCTAACTTGACTAACTGGAAAGGTCAACCACACACCGGCGAAGAAAAAGCAGCTCATCCAAATGCTCGTTTCACTGTTTCAGCTGGTCAATGTCCTTCTATTGATGCTGACTGGGAAAATCCAGCAGGTGTTCCAATTTCTGCGTTCATCTTCGGTGGTCGTCGTGCAGACACAGTGCCTCTAATTTCAGAAGCATTTGACTGGGTTGACGGTGTTTACAAAGCTGCAACTATGGGCTCTGAAACAACTGCTGCTGCTGTTGGTCAACAAGGTATCGTTCGTCGTGACCCATTCGCAATGCTTCCATTTGCGGGTTACAACATGGCTGACTACTTCTCTCACTGGTTAGAACTTGGTGAAGAAGTTGCTGCTAAAGCTAAAGCTGCTGGCAATAAACTTCCTGGTATCTACAACGTGAACTGGTTCCGTCGTGATGCTGAAGGTAACTTTGTATGGCCTGGTTTCGGTCAAAACATGCGTGTTCTTGAGTGGATCATTGACCGTTGTGAAGGTCGTGCAGACGCTGTTGAAACACCTATCGGCCTTGTTCCAACATACGAACAATTGAACTGGACTGGTTCAGACTTCACTAAAGAGCAATTCGAGCTTGTAACTTCTCAAGATAAAGATCAATGGATCAAAGAACTTGAAAGCCACACTGAATTGTTCAACAAACTTGGTGATCGCTTACCAAAAGCACTTAAAGTACGTCAAGACGAACTTTTAGAAGCTGTAAAAAAATCTGCTTAATCGGCCTTTAATTTCCCTCCATTAAAAGAGGGATTAAGAAAGATTTAAAAGACCGCCTTGCGCGGTCTTTTTTATATCAACTAAGCCACATCTTGAGCTTTTTGCTTTATACGTATTGCCATTAAGTACTCGTCCAAAACATCAACTTCAGATGCACTGAATTGCAAATATAAGTTTGTGCGTCTTTGCAAAATATCTTCAGAGCTTCTCGCCCACTCATGCTCAACCAAATAATCTACTTCTTGAGCATACAAGCCATGCCCGAAGTTTTGCCCAAGCTCATCAATCGAAGTTAAATGATTCAGCAAAATCCAGACACGTGTTCCATAAGCATGCGCCCAACGACTTGCTAGACTGCTTGAAACACCTTTAACATTTTGTTGGATTTCAACTATCAACTGCTCGATTGATTCTAAATTTTCCGCACCAGGTAATGCTGTATCAGCAGTCCAAGGCTTGGATCGATGATGAAAAACAGTTTTAAGCTGATCTAGCGCCGCTTCTGCGAGTTTTCGATAGGTGGTGAGCTTGCCACCAAAAATTGATAGCAATGCTGCACCTTCTACATCTGTCAGTGCCAAAGTATAATCTCGCGTGACTGCTGCTGGATTATCTGATTCATCATCACACAGCGGACGCACACCTGAATAGGTTGAAATGATGTCCGTTTGCGTCAATTGAGTTTTAAAGTGATCATTTGACACATCAAGCAAGTAATCGATTTCTTCTTGGCTTATCTTTACTCGATTTGGGTCTGCATGATATTCACGATCTGTCGTGCCGATCAAGGTATATTGTTCTAAATATGGGATCGCAAAAACAATGCGATGATCATCATTTTGCATAATAAAAGCTTTATCACCATCAAAGAGCTTTGCAACGATGATATGGCTACCTTGTATTAAGCGTATACCATAAGGTGACTCTTGCTTTAAACCCTGTTTTATAAAGTCAGCAACCCAAGGACCTGCCGCATTCACCAATACTTTAGCCTGCACATTTTGCAAACCCTTGGTATTTTTTAAACACACTTGCCAAATGCCAGCTTTACTGTATGCATTTAAACATTCTGTTCGAGTCAGAACCTGTGCACCATATTCCCGTGCTTGTATCGCATTGAGTACAACCAAGCGTGCATCATCCACAGCGCAGTCGGAATATTCAAACCCTCGAGTAAATCTGGGTGCTAAAGGACTAACTTCCACATCAAATTCAATTCCATTGGAGCCTGCAAGCTGTTCTCGCTTACCCAAATAATCATAAAAGAATAATCCAGTACGAATTAGCCAAGCCGGACGTAAGTGCGGTTCATGTGGCATGATAAAACGCATCGGTCGAATAATATGAGGGGCTTTTTTAAGCAGAACTTCGCGTTCTGCCAGTGCCTCACGTACCAAACGAAATTCTTTATGTTCTAAATAGCGAAGACCACCATGAATTAATTTGCTACTTGCAGATGAAGTATGGCTCGCGAGATCGTCTTTTTCGCAGAGCAAAACACTTAAACCCCGCCCCGCTGCATCACAGGCAATACCAACACCATTTATTCCACCACCAATGACCACCATGTCATATACTAATTGTTGTTGTGTATTCATCGCTCCCTCCCACTATGTCTTTTTTATCCAACAATGCATCGTTTTCTTTGCTTTATTATTTTTCTCATTGATCATGATTTTTTGATCAAGATACCGATTTTGATCAAGATATCCGTATGCTGATTTTTTGTATTCCTCATTAAATGAGAAGTTATATTTTAAATGTACGTTTAAAAGCCTGCTGGCTCAAGTATGAAATCAATCATTTTAAGGCCCAAACCCTTATTCAAAGCAAAATTCATGACAAGTTGTTGATTTGTACACTTTTTAAACAAAACCTCTTTTTTAGTTTACATTTCATGCTTTTCGATACGCATAAGATATTTTCACACAATAAAAAAAGATGGATTTTAAAATGACGGAAGAAATTGTTACTCAATCAAATTTAGATACAAAGACCCGAGTAAAATCCATTCTCGGAGGTTCAGCAGGTAATCTTGTTGAATGGTACGATTGGTATGTCTATGCGGCATTCACCCTCTATTTCGCCCATGCTTTTTTCCCTCAGGCAGCCAGACTGCACAGCTTCTCCAAGCTGCGGCCATCTTTGCAGTCGGTTTCCTCATGCGACCCATTGGTGCATGGATTATGGGGATCTATTCAGACAAAAAAGGCCGAAAGTCAGGTTTAACCCTTTCCGTCACACTGATGTGTATCGGCTCATTAATGATTGCCATTTCTCCAACGCATGACCAAATTGGTATTTTGGCGCCGATTATTCTTGTGGTTGCACGACTAATTCAAGGTTTAAGTGTCGGCGGTGAATATGGCGCTAGTGCGACCTACCTCAGTGAAATGGCTGACCGCGACCGTCGTGGTTTTTTTTCAAGCTTTCAGTATGTGACACTGATTGCAGGTCAGTTGACTGCACTGTGCGTACTACTTATTTTGCAATGGGTGCTGACAGAAGAACAATTACATGATTGGGGCTGGCGCATTCCATTCTTTATCGGTGCGTGTTTAGCGGTAGTGGTTTTCCGTATTCGACGTGGCCTACTAGAAACCCAATCCTTTAAAAATGCACAAGAGCAAAAAGACCAACCTGAATCAGGCTTATTTTCTCTCTTTAAGCATTATCCGAAAGAAGCATTCACCGTATTATTTTTAACAGCTGGGGGTACATTGGCTTTTTATACCTACACCACCTATTTACAAAAATATCTGGTCAATACCTCTGGCTTTAGTAAACCTGAGGCCACACAAATCACCACCTTAGCGCTATTTATTTTTATGTGCTTACAGCCACTTGCAGGCGGTCTATCCGATAAAATTGGTCGTAAGCCTCTAATGATCGCCTTCGGGATCTTAGGGGTGCTGTTCACCTATGTTCTATTTAGTGCCTTAGGACAAACTCAAGATTATTGGACCGCATTTTGGCTCTGTCTCGCAGGTTTAGTGATTGTCACGGGATACACCTCGATCAATGCGGTTGTAAAAGCAGAAATGTTCCCTGCGCATATTCGCGCATTGGGCGTTGCGCTGCCATATGCACTTGCAAATACCATCTTTGGTGGTACGGCAGAATTCTTCGCGCTGAGTTTTAAAGAAGCTGGCCACGAGTCATGGTTCTTCATCTATGTAACCATCATGATTTTTATTTCACTATTGGTCTACGTCTTTATGAAAGATACCAAACACCATTCCAAAATTCAGGAGCATTGATCAGGGTTATTTGAAGATGAGTTATTGATCAATCTGATCAAAAACAGCATGTTTCCCCCATCAAAACCTCAGTCTATGAGGCTTTGTTTTTTTCATTTAGTCGTGAAAAATGTATCTGGTCAAAAATATCGCATTTTATAGACTAAAGTCGCATGATTTTCTGCGACAACAGGAGTATAAATTAAATAAATATAGTTCCATCTCCCATTTCGACAAAATATATTGATTTAAACTTTTCCCAAAGAGTTTAAATGGATATGTTTTGCATTCATTCCTTGGAGAATGATGTGTCAAACTCATCTGAGCCAGTTGTTCCTGAACAATTGGATAGAAAAACTCGTGTCAAATCTATCCTCGGCGGATCTGCCGGCAACCTCGTTGAATGGTACGACTGGTATGTCTACGCTGCTTTTACCCTTTACTTTGCACCGCAATTTTTCCCTGACGGTGACAATACTGTAAAACTCTTACAAGCAGCTGCAGTCTTTGCACTCGGTTTCTTAATGCGTCCAATCGGCGCATGGGTCATGGGTATTTATGCGGACCGTAAAGGTCGTAAAGCAGGTTTAACGCTGTCTGTATCGTTGATGTGTGTCGGCTCACTGATGATCGCATGTGCACCAACCTACGATTCTGTAGGGATGCTCGCACCCGCTATTCTACTTTTAGCGCGTTTACTGCAAGGCTTAAGTGTTGGTGGTGAATATGGTTCTAGTGCCACCTATTTGACTGAAATGGCAGGTAAAAACCATCGCGGTTTCTTCTCAAGTTTCCAATATGTCACACTGATTTCAGGTCAGCTATTGGCTCTTTGCGTTTTAATTATCCTACAACGCAATTTCTCAGAACAAGCTTTAACTGAATGGGGCTGGCGTGTTCCGTTCTTCATCGGTGCATTACTCGCTATTGTGGTGTTCTGGATTCGTCGCGGTTTAGTTGAAACTCAATCGTCTAAAGAAGCTCAAGAACAAGCTAAAAATGGTGGTCCAAAATCAGGTGCTTTAGCGTTATTTACCAAATACCCTAAACAAGCCTTCACTGTGATCATGTTGACTGCCGGTGGTACTTTAGCGTTCAACACTTTTACCACATATTTACAAAAATATTTGGTCAACACGTCTGGCTTTGAAAAAACCACAGCAACTGAAATTACCACTGCTGCAATTTTCATCTTCATGCTTTTACAACCTGCTGTCGGTGCGCTTTCAGACAAAATTGGTCGTAAGCCAATTATGATCGCCTTTGGTGTGCTTGGTGTGCTGTTTACCATTCCTATTTTCAATGGTATCGGTTCTACGACTAGCCCAACCACAGCATTTATGCTTTGCATGAGCGGTATGGTGATTGTCACTGGTTATACTGCGATTAATGCCGTAGTAAAAGCAGAGTTGTTCCCTGCACACATCCGTGCCCTAGGTGTTGCATTGCCTTATGCCATTGCAAATACACTCTTTGGTGGTACCGCAGAACTTGTAGCTTTGAGCTTCAAAAATGCAGGCCATGAAAACTACTTCTTCTACTACATTACATTCATGATTGGTTTATCTTTAATTACCTATGTCTTCATGAAAGATACTAAAAAACATAGCATGATCACTGACGATTAATTCGCTCAGCCCTGCTATTCCACTTAAGCTCATCAAAGCCTATTTTGATGAGCTTTTTTTATCTGCATTTCCATCTATTTAACGTTTCATCTGTATCAAAGATTTAATCAAACTTCTTTGGCTTTCTTGGTTTTCGCCATCGAGTCGACAGACGGACTATGGCATACTGAACATACAAATACACACGGCGAATGAATGATGAAAAATATTTACAAAGTTTTAAGTTTGGGTATTGTTGCAATGTCGATGTCTGCTTGCCAAAGCACTCCACGTGCTTTTAATGGTCAAACGGGCTTTCAAATAGAGTCCAAATCTGCAGATAGCGCAACACTTGCATATACTTTAGCGGGTCGCCAAAACCAACAACTGGATGCCAATAAATTACAGCTTGCTTGCCAAAAAGTATTAAATACGCAAAAGACCTATAAATTACAAATCTTAAGCGTGAACGAAATTGCAAATCCTGCTTTGGAAAATACCCAGTACGGCCGTCAAATTGGTAATACACGTGCGAACTTCGGTCTATCAAATACTCCTGATCTACGTAACTCTGAAAACTTAGGCGCGCGTGATGCACTCGATGCTCGCCCTGCCACCTTACGTGTGGTTCGCTATACCTGTTCTTAATCAAATTTGCTGTTCAAAATATAAAAAATAAGACGCTTTAAGCGTCTTATTTTTTATGGGTTCAATATTTATAGGGTTTTATAAAAACTCACATTTCGAAACTCAGGTGATTCATCCAAATCAGGCCATGTCGTCGCGCTTCGTTCATCGAGTTTTTCATATTTAGGATGACTAAAGTTTTTCACACGACTGTCTGCCACCCACACTTCTGGAGCAAACTTTAAAAATTCATCCAAAAAGAAACGGTTGCATTGGTCATATAGCACATCGGCAGCCAATAAAATATCGACTTGTTCGGCTTTATACAGATCATCCAAATATTCAAGTTCGACATTATTCAACTCTGCATTGGCACGGCAGGCATCTAGGCTCACTTGGTCGATGTCACAGCAGATCACGCGTTTCGCCCCTGCCATTTTCGCGGCAATCGCCACCACGCCTGAACCTGCACCAAAGTCCAACACCACTTTATCTTTGACATGATGCGGCTCTGCCAACAACCACTGCGCCATTGCAAGCCCTGAAGCCCAACAAAAGATCCAATACGGCGTATCATTCCATATACGGCGAATGACTTCATCATCCAATTTATCGGTTGGAAATACCGGTGGGATCAACCATAGAGAAATAGGTGTTTTAGGCAACTGTTGAGCATGTAATTCACAATGCGGAATAACTTCATGCAGTGCTTTAAGGAGGTGCTCAGGGGCTTGGGGGAATTGGAAAGTACAGCTCATATTAAGCCTTGGAGATGATTTTATTTGAATTTATAAACGTATTAGATATGCGACATCGTCATCTGCTGCTGTGCGAGACAGACCTTAATCGAATGAACACTGTTTCTGCGATACCATTAATCAAAAGACTGATTCTGTCGAGTTCAGCAGATGACAAATGGTTTTGGTTACTTTTGCCGAAACAAAAGTAACATACGAGCTTCTTACATTTTAGTCACAACGGTAAGACTCCGTTGTGACTTTAATATCTTTTTATTAAAAGATTAACCCAACGCTTTTTCAGCAGCTTCAACAGTTTGACGAATCAACGTTGTAATGGTCATAGGACCTACACCACCCGGAACAGGTGTATAAGCAGAAGCAACTTCTTCAATACCCACCAATTGGATATCACCTACACCGCCGCCATCACGTGGATGAAAGCCAGCATCAACAACCACTGCACCTGGTTTGATCCAATCTTTTTGAATCAATTCAGCTTTACCTACCGCACCTACAATAATGTCAGCTTGTTTAACAAAGTCAGCCAAGTTTTGAGTACGTGAGTGGCACGTAGTCACTGTCGCATTTGCTTCAAGTAACATTGCAGACATTGGTTTACCCAAAATTGCAGAACGCCCCACAACAACCGCATGTTTACCTGCGATTTCAATGTTGTTTTCTTTTAAAATGGTCATGATACCTGCAGGAGTCGCAGAACCATATGCTGCTTCACCCATTGCCATACGACCAAAACCTAAGCAAGTTACGCCATCTACGTCTTTTTCAAGAGAGATCGCATCGAAACATGCACGCTCATCAATTTGAGCAGGTACGGGGTGTTGTAACAAAATACCGTGAACATCTGGGTTTGCATTTAATTTTTCAATTTCAGCAAGCAATTGCTCAGTTGTAGTTTCTTTAGGGAGCTCAACTTTTAATGAATCCATACCAACACGGCGGCAAGCATTCCCTTTCATACGTACATAAGTTGCAGATGCACCATCGTCACCTACCAAAATAGTCGCAAGAATTGGGGTACGACCAGTTTTCTCTTTTAGCGCTTCTACGCGAGTCAACAAGTCAGCTTCAATTTTCTTCGCCAATGCACGACCATCTAAAACTAATGCCACGGCACTTCTCCAAGTGATGATATGAATCAATTTTGCACATAATACATGATTATTTTAAATTTTTTACCTTGTATGCTGCTTTTATGCTCATACAGATGAATCTGCTATTGTTTTTTTTTCAGAGCTTGCTAATATACGCATCAACAAGACATGGCGGGGTGGCAGAGTGGTCATGCAGCGGACTGCAACTCCGTGTACGCCGGTTCGATTCCGACCTCCGCCTCCAATCTTGTTAAGCCCGAGTGGTGAAATCGGTAGACACAGGGGATTTAAAATCCCCCGCCCACAAAGCGTGCCAGTTCGAGTCTGGCCTCGGGCACCATTCTTCTATTGAAGATGGTGTAATAAAGAACCCAGCGATAAGCTGGTTTTTTTATGCTTAAAATTTAGCAACAGATGTTACGCACGTAAAAGTAATTTCACATTATTTACCGATATTTAAATCTACTCGACAGAGTCTTACATCTAGGGATTGAATAAAGGGATTAGCCTTCGGCTGGAGGTACTTTTGTTTCGGCAAAATGAGAAGCGAAGCTTCGCAAGGAAACCATCTTGCGGTGCAATGCACCTCACCGACAAAACTCGTTCACTAGCGTCTACTTATTCAAAGTATTGCAAAAACATTTTTGATTAAAAACAACCCTGTCTCATACACTTGCGGATGAGCTTACCGCGTATCATTCTTTTATTTGAATCAAATTGTGCTTTTGATGTTACTGCGTCAAATCAGATAGGAATACAATAAAAAAGAGGGACATTGCCCTCTTTAATTATTTTAAAACACCCTGCAAATACATCGCGTTTTAAAAATAATCCTTTAGATCACTTCAACCACAATCTTACCCACATGCTCGCCTGTATCCATGGCTGCATGTGCTTCTTGAATTTGATCAAACTTAAATGTTTTGTAAATCATTGGCAGGCATTCACCTTTAGACCATAACGGAACAACATTTTCCTGAATGCCTTTGGCAATCTCTGCTTTTTCTGCAGTATTACGCGCACGCATGGTTGAGCCTGTAATGGTCAATCGCTTCATCATGATTTGACCCAGTTTTACTTCTTTGGCTTTTGCACCACCTAAGAATGCGATATAGACCAAACGACCATCACGACGTAATAGATTGAGGTTCTGCGCCAAATACGGTGCGCCAACGATATCTAAAATAACATCTACACCTTGCTCATTGGTCGCTTCATTAATCACTTGCTCAAAGTCTTGAGTCTTGTAGTTAATCGCATGCGTGATATCAGAGATCGCTGCCACTTTTTCATCTGAACCAACTGTTGCAAAGGTTTTCATGCCTAAGGCATTACACAGCATGATTGCCGTGGTTCCAATACCACTGGTTCCACCATGTATCAGCACCGTTTCACCTGCTTTGGCTTTACCCATTTGGAATACATTCGCCCATACGGTAAAGAATGTTTCAGGAATTGCTGCTGCTTGGGTAAAGCTGACGCCTTCAGGAATACGAATGGTTTGGCTTTCAGGCACCACGCAATACTCCGCATAACCGCCGCCATTGGTCAGACCGCAGACTTTATCACCCACTTTAAACAAAGTGACATCTGCACCGACAGCAACCACTTCGCCCGCAACCTCTAAACCCGGTACTGGCGTTACGCCTTTCGGCATTGGGTATAAACCTTGACGCTGCAAAATGTCTGGACGGTTAATACCAAAGGCATGCACTTTTACCAACACTTCATCCGCTTTCGCTTCTGGGATGGCAACGCTTTCATAGGCCAGTTTATCTACACCGCCTGGCTCAGTAATAATGACCTGCTGCATGCTTTGCTGTGACATTGTTTTTCCTTTTCAATTATTGACTATTCATCTATCTCTGCACTATTTGAACATAGAAATGCCGCAGAATGAATAAACATGGACTTATGTATAATCTGTACTGTATTTCATAAATGAATAATAGGCCAAGCATGTCTCAGATCGTTGAATACAATGAAGATAACGCCAGCGACTATGAATGGTTCGATGGTTTTGCCGTGATTCGCTTCTATGCTGACTGGTGCGCGCCCTGTGTGCAGAACTTCCCTGTCTTTGAGCAGTGCGCAAGCCAAATGTCCACGCAGCATACACGGCTCAAATTTGGCAAGGTGAATGTCGATTCCTCACCGATACTAACCTTGCGTTATAACGTTTATGGACTGCCTTCAACCTTGCTGTTTTATCGTGGGCAGGTGATTCAACGTATTGCAGGTGTCAAATCACTGACTGAATTAACAGCCATCATTCAAGATGCGATGCAGTCACACTCATCTCATGACTAAATGGATAAGCCTTTTATTTGGATGCAGGCTCATTTGGTAGGCGCACAAACTTCATTAACGTATTACGCACCAATGGCAACACGATCAAAATGAGCGGAAAGGCCATCATCCATGACATGCTCCATGCGCGCAGCCAAATGCCAAGAAAGCCTTCAACTAAGCCTTTATTCATCAGCATGTTAAAGCAGGAAATTGAACCGCTCATAATGCCGGACAGAATTAGGGGCATCAGCCAAGTCATGTGTTTGGGATGAAATTTTGGAAGTTGATTCATCTGTAAATACCTATTATTCGTCTTGGGCTGCGTTCTGGGCTTTTACGGTTTGTTTCAGTGTTTTCATAAACTGGCCGAAATGCGGCATGAAATCTTTAAATAAAGGATGGTCTTTATTTTCCAGCAAGGTTTCACCAAACAGTTTTAAACCCACAGCAAAGGCTTTGGTCTTTTCATCATCTAATAACTGCGCTTTAGTCAAATGCTCTAGCACCTTAAACATGTCATCATGGTTGTAAGCATTAAACTGCAAAGCTTCGGTATAGGTCGATGGATTGCCCTGAGCATCAGCAATGTGTTTGAGTGTAATTTCATATTGATGCTGTTTCATTGTGTCACCTCCATACGGCTGATTTCGACTGCTGCCTGATCGATTTTTTCTGCAATGGCATACACCTGTTCAGGTGTTAGTTCACAGTGCTGAATTTTGATGCGCAGTGATGCTTTTAAGTTTTCCATCGCACGTTTGATGTCGACGTATTGTTCATTGTTATGAATCTGCTTACGGGTATCAAAACGGCAGAGGATTTTCTCTACTGTGGCTTTTTCGGCATCCAGATGCACTAAGCCTGACTGCGTAACGCTGTATTGTTTACGGTCTTCCGCATTTAGTTCTGCATGGATGTATTGCTGTTCTTCGAGGTAATTCAGCGTTGGGTAAATTGTCCCTGTGCTTGGACTGTAACCACCGCCTACGATTGCGCCGACATCTTTAATGATGTCGTAGCTGAATTTGGGTTGCTGGGCGATAAAATGCAGGACCAAAAGCTTCATTTCACCTGCTTCAAACAGGCGTTTTCGCGGTTTGGCTGTGCTTTCGATATCTGCAATCAGATCTGATTTCGACACAGGAAAGATATAGCTTAAGGTTAATTAAGATATATCTTATTGTAATTTTATAAAATAAAAAACCACTTTTCAGTGGTTCTTAAAATTAAGAAAATACAAAATTATCCTGTAAATTCTTATATGCAATATCTATCTGGCGTGGAGTAAATTTCTTTTTATTTATATTCCAATTATGAATTTTATTTACTAATTCCTCTCTATCTTTGGAGCCTTCATATTTAGCTACCCAATGCACAGAGGCAAGTAACTCCAGACCAAATCTACTTTCAAAACCATCTACTATATCTGTAACTTTTTCAAAACGCTGCAATGTTTCAGGATAATTCTTAAGATATTCTCGAGCTTCTTCAACAGCACCAGGAACTAAACTGAGTGCTTTAGAAGGATCATCTCCACCATCATCATATCCCTGAATATAATGCCCTTCCATTACATTTAATACATGTCTTAAATTATCAGCATAAGGTCCATAAAGAGCTTTTTTATAATTTAAGCGCAAGGGTTCTCCTGCTTCCTGCATAAAATATAAAAGTTTTTGTACTTCCAACAAAGAAACAAATGGATCCAGTAGACCTTTTAAATATCTTTGCATTAATTCAATTAAAATTGCACGACCTGGAGTCATATTTGGCACTTGTTTATTGATTACTTTTTCAATTTTTATATTTGAATTTAATGGCTCGTATATCAAAATATCAATATCTGATAATCCATCTAAATAGTGAACAATTCTTTCTTTGACAATTTTCCAATCCAATCCCCCTAAACCTGCTCCTAAAGGAGGAATTGCTATAGACCTTATTTTTTTATCTTTAATCTCTAAAACTAAACTCTGCAAGCCGGATTCAATATCTTCAATACGACTTGCACCTTTCCAGTGTCTTTTTGTCGGGAAATTAATAATATATTTAGGATTAGTTAGTCCTAATGTTTCATAAATGAACATTTTTCCTGGTACTACTTCATTTCGTTTGCATGCTACAGCATAGTGTTTAAAGTTATCTGGCCATGCTTTCTTAAATTGAAGAGCAATGCCTCTACCCATTACACCAACACAATTAACTGTATTAACAATAGCTTCCACATCAGCTTTTAATATGTCGCCATGAGTAAATGTAATCATAACGAAATCTCAATAGTACCAATCTTGTTGGATTCTAACATGTGGCCTATGAGTTTGACCAACTAATAAAACGTTAACACGATTCAACATAGCTTGATTATAAACACCTATTTCTTTAACTAAATTCCATGAAATTGAATTCTCAATCAAAAATTCAGCTTGTTTTTGATCTCTACAGCTACTCCAATATCGACTAGAAATAGCATTCCAATCCAATAGACTTAGATCACTTAAATTATTGTAATCTTCAAAGAATCTAGAACCAGCATTAGTAGAGGTAAAGACCCAACGCCTTCTATTAGCTATTGCCCATTGAACACATTCATGCATATCAAAACGCAAATGAATGATATCAGACTGCCCTCCATCGTACGTTAAATCTGAATTACCCTGATTGATCATATACAGCATTACTGATCTGGGACAAAAATAGAATGGAACACATTCCCCCACATATAAATTAGGATAACAACTTAGAGTTAGCTCTGTTAAACGCCTTTGCTTTATGTGACTTAGACCAATTACCGTACCACCAAACTGATTTTGAGACACAATACTATCTGACAATAATCCATGTGATATTATCGACGAAAGTTTATCAATGTGCGCAATATGATATAAATATGGGTTAAGTGGTACTGTCATCAAATCATCCATGAATTTTTTCTATTTCTTTTTATTGGGATATTTAAAATAAAATCAACTTAAATTATTCAATTTATATCCTTTTTATAAAAAAGCCCGCTTATCAGCGGGTCTTTTTTAAATCAATTCAATCTATTACAGACGAACCAACTCAACAATTTTCTCAGCAACTTCTTCAGCAGCATCGAAGGCATAAGTCACATCAGTGCCTTCGGTCGCATCTGTAATCACAACCACACCAGTTTCACGAACCAGCGCAACTTGATCAGCAGAAAGACCCGCTTTCGCAATCGCAACCACACCTTGTTGAATCAACAAGCTTTCAATCGCTTGCGCATTTTCAAGGGCTTTTGCAGTCACAGTTACCGCAGCAGGTTTTTGACCTAAACGTGCAGCACGCGCTTCAGCAGTTACAGGCTCGTTGTGTGCAGTCCATTCAACCGCAGATTCAACCATGCCCGCACCAACAGTCACGTTGCTTAAACGGTCAATAAATATAAATGAACCTGTGTAACGGCTGTCTTGATAACGGTCAAATACCACTGGTGCATCAAATTCAATTGTAACGTCAGCAATCGAGTTCAATGCAAGTTCAGCAACTTCCGTTTTTTCCAATGTGTTTACATTGGTACGGTAGTTAATTTTAGCTACTTTCGCAGGAATAGTTTGTGTACCAAACTTCACATTATACAGTTTACCAACCACTAAAGGCGCATCTGTCATCCATACCACAGAGGCACGTGCAGAACGTGAAATTAACGGCTGTTCGCCTGCTTTAACTAAAACGTTACCACGTGAAATATCAATTTCATCATTTAGCGTAAGTGTTACCGCTTGACCTGCAACAGCATGGTCTAAGTTACCGTCAAAAGTCACGATTTCTTTAACAGTCGAAGACTTACCAGATGGTAATGCAGTAATGGTATCGCCAACTTTTACTTCACCAAGTGCAATCGTACCGCAGAAGCCACGGAAATCGAGGTTCGGACGGTTAACATACTGAACTGGGAAACGGAATTCGTGCTTGCTCGTATCATGCGAAATTTCAACAGTTTCCAAAGTCTCCATTAAAGTCTGACCTTGGTACCAAGGTGTAGATGGAGATTTGTTTACAACGTTATCACCATTCAACGCAGAAATTGGCGTGAAGATAATATTCGCAGGTTTACGATCGCCCAATTGGTTTACGAACTCGTTGTACTCTGCTTGAATTTCATTGAAGCGCGCTTCAGAGAATTCAACCAAATCCATTTTGTTCACTGCAACCACAATGTTGCGAATACCCAAAAGGCTTGCAATAAATGAGTGACGACGAGTCTGAGTTTGAACGCCATAACGCGCATCAATCAAGATGATCGCTAAATCGGCAGTAGAAGCACCCGTTGCCATGTTACGTGTGTACTGCTCATGCCCCGGGGTGTCAGCAATAATGAACTTACGTTTTTCAGTAGAGAAATAACGGTAAGCCACGTCAATGGTAATACCTTGTTCACGTTCCGCTTGTAGACCATCTACAAGTAAAGCCAAGTCAGGCGCATCACCCGTAGTACCGACTTTTTTAGAGTCACGAGTCACAGCTTGTAATTGATCTTCATAAATCAATTTTGAATCGTAAAGCAAACGGCCGATTAAAGTCGATTTACCGTCATCTACGTTACCGCAAGTCAGGAAACGTAGAAGGTCTTTATTTTCGTGTTGTTTTAAATACGCCAAGATGTCTTGGCTAATTAAATCTGATTGATGAGACATTGCTCAAAGCTCCACATATTCTTTTGAAATCGGTTTCTTTTAATCCCCCTGTTTCCCCCTTTATAAAAGGGGGACTTTCTCCTCTCTTTTTCAAAGATGAGCAGCACTGCTGCGCAAGGGGAGAGATTCTTAGAAGTAACCTTCCTGCTTTTTCTTTTCCATCGAACCTGCTTCGTCATGGTCGATCATACGGCCTTGACGTTCAGATGTTGTGGCTAAAAGCATCTCTTGGATAATTTCCGGTAAAGTTGTTGCAGTTGATTCAACTGCACCTGTCAGTGGGTAACAACCTAAAGTACGGAAACGCACCGATTTCATTTGTGGCACTTCACCTTCGTTCAAACGCATACGCTCATCATCAACCATGATCAGAGTACCGTTACGCTCAACCACTGGACGTTCAGCAGCCAAGTACAAAGGAACCAATTTAATATTTTCAAGGTAGATGTATTGCCAAATATCTAACTCAGTCCAGTTAGACAATGGGAACACACGAATACTTTCACCTTTGTTCACTTTACCGTTGTAAAGATTCCAAAGTTCAGGACGTTGGTTTTTAGGGTCCCAACGGTGTTTAGTATCACGGAATGAGTAAACACGCTCTTTGGCACGAGATTTCTCTTCGTCACGGCGCGCACCACCGAAAGCCGCATCAAACTGATATTTATCAAGCGCTTGTTTTAAGCCTTGAGTTTTCATGATATCAGTATATTTTGAGCTACCGTAATCGAACGGATTCACGCCTGCGTCTTTACCTTCTTTGTTTTGATGCACGATCAAATCAAAGCCATGCTCTTTTGCCATGTTGTCACGGAAAGTAATCATGTCTTTAAATTTCCAACCCGTGTCTACATGCAGTAGTGGGAATGGAAGTTTGGCAGGATAGAATGCTTTTAAAGCAAGATGCAGCATGACCGCTGAATCTTTACCGATTGAATACAGCATGACTGGGTTTTCGAACTCAGCAGCAACTTCACGGATGATATGAATACTCTCAGCTTCAAGCTGTTTAAGATGAGTAAGTCTTTCCTCATTTAATGACATGGACAACACCAGCTTAGAATATGTGTACTTATTACACTTTTAAAGATATATATACATTATAGTGATTAAGCTTTCATAACGATTGCTTGTTTTGTGATATTGATATTCTTATTCGTCATATACAAATTGTCTGATACTGCTTATCAATTTTAATTAATTTAATACGATAGGCTTATCAATTTCATTATTATTCTAGTCCGAGATCCGTAAGTCTACGCAATTTTTTATCAATTAACTAATCGCTAAATCCTCTAAATAATCGGTATTCAAACTCGCTCAAACCACCTAAAGTAGCTATATCGCTCTCCAATAGTTATTGATATGCCATATAGTCACTATACGCTTGAAACCTTAAAGTCGCTGATTGAAGCCGCAGGTCTTGCTGGCTATATTTATCAGCATTCTTCACACATGCTCGTGCTCCAAGAAGCTTTAAATGATGACGGCAGCCCGCTGAATAACTTTATCCAACATGAGCTGAGTGCAGACCAAATTGGCCTTCAGTTCGGTCTACGACTTTTGGACAATAAACTCGAGTTTTTGATTGGGGTGACTCATAGTAACCAAGATCGCGGCTATGAAATTGGCGCTGGCAATTTAAAGGCCGATCAACGTGCATTTAATCTGCTCTATGCTTTTTACAATTTTCCCAAAGCATTTCACTTAATCCACTTCCCGCTCGCAGCCAATAGCAGCCAGTTAGAGGAAGAGATCGAAAAGCAATTGTTTCAACTTGAAAGCATGGGCTTTTTAGACACTGCGATTAAAACCAATCCGATGGGCGAACAAGTGAAGTGGATGAAAACCTTTATTGTTCAAGCGGCTTTAGATATGAAAGTACGCATTCAAACTTCATTGTTATAAAAACGGTTAAAGCCACCTAAAAATAGCTCTATTGAACACCAGTTCAAATCTCCATATGACATCGAAAGTCACGGTAAAGCTCTCAGCACTGCCGTGACGGTTATAAATTTACATTTCCTAACATTGTTTTCTGTGCCTTTTAACAAGCCATTTCTCTCCGTTAAGCACGACCACTTATATATCTGCAATTAGACTGAAAATTTGATTGATCACAATGACTTAAATCTTAAATGGGTAAAGCAGAAATACTATTAACTTTAGATTTAGATAATCCTGACTTAATTGATCACCTATTTTTAAAGAAAAACTTAGTAATAGCTCACATAAAAGCCGACTTTTTGTTAATCTGATCTGTAATTTTTTTACACAATTTCGACAGATAATGTTATTTTATTTACTGAAAAAAATTCGGCCAGAATTATTTTTTTTGATTTTTTATAAGCATAAATATAGAGATAAATATAATGTGGGAATTGTTTACTCACCCGTCTAATATCGTGTTTAGCATCAGTCTCTGCTTAATGTTCTTGTTTGGACTTTTTGAGATTGTGTTAACAATTTTAGGGGGTGGTTCTCAAGGCTTCTTAGATCAATTCCTACCTGAGGATGTTGGTCATAATGCAGAGCTAGGTGTAGATGCCGATGCAGGTATTGTGACACGTGTTCTCGATTGGTTGTATTTGGGTCGTATTCCACTGTTTGTATGGCTCATCATTTTCTTATGTGTCTATAGTTTGTTGGGCTTTACTATTCAAGCCGTCGTTAACCAAATGACCAGTATGATGTTCAGTGCATGGATTATTGCACCAGCCTGTATTTTTCTGTGCATGCCCTTCGTACGTTTTAGCGCAATGCTCATTGCCCGTATTTTACCCCAAGATGAAACCACTGCCATTTATAGTGATGAATTGATCGGTAGAACGGCCACGATCATTTTGGGTAATGCACGACCACAGTCCCCTGCTCAAGCCAAAGTCAAAGATCAACACGGATTGACCCATTATATTTTGGTTGAACCTGAACAAGATGAAATTTTCAGTCAAGGTCAATCAGTAGTTTTAACCCAAAAAACAAATGTTGGCTTTCAAGCCACCATGCTCTAAATTTTGAATGAATTGATGCTCGATCAGTTCTTCTAACACCATATAAATACATTTAACGCATCATTCCTTCTGTAAATCTCGAAGTCATGATGAGTCAACAAAATACTGATTTTTAAACCAAACTTGTTAGCACTTTAGAGGGTTAACTTGAACTACAACAAAAGAGATAAACGTCCATGTTAGACATTATTCCAAGCGGTATCCTTGTTTCAGTCGGGATAATTTTTGCCGCACTTATTTTTATTGGTTTTATTATTGCTCGACTTTATCGTCGCTCAAGTAAAGAAATTTCATTTGTGCGTACAGGCTTCGGCGGTGAAAAAGTGATTTTAGGTGGCGGTGCTATTGTGCTTCCTGTGCTGCATGAAATTATTCCAGTCAATATGAACACCCTACGTCTTGAAGTACGCCGTGCAGATGACCAAGCGCTGATTACACGTGACCGTATGCGTGTCGACGTGATGGCGGAGTTCTACGTCCGTGTGAAACCAACCGCAGATTCGATTGCTACCGCAGCACAGACTTTGGGTCAAAAGACCATGTCTCCAAATGAGTTAAAGAATTTGGTCGAAGGTAAATTCGTTGACTCTCTACGTGCAGTTGCCGCAGAAATGGCGATGGAAGAGTTGCATGAAAAACGTGTCGACTTTGTACAAAAAGTTCAGCAAGTGGTGTCTGAAGATTTACATAAAAACGGTTTGGAACTTGAAACCGTTTCATTAACTGGCTTAGACCAAACAGGCTTTAAATACTTTAACCCACAAAATGCGTTCGATGCTGAAGGTTTAACTAAACTGACAGAAACCATTGAAGACCGTCGTCGTAAACGTAATGCGATTGAACAAGATGCAGATCTTGCAATTAAGACCAAGAACTTAGAAGCAGAACAAGCACGTCTACAAATTTTGCGTGAAGAAGAATATGCAAAACTGCAACAAGAACGTGAAATTTCAATCCGTCGTGCAGAACAGCTTGCAGAAATTGCATCACAAGAAGCTGCGAAAAAACGTGAAGCCGAAGAAGCGCGTATTGCTGCTGAACGTGAAGTTGACTTAAAGCGTATTACTGCTGCACGTGACGTTGAAAATCAAAATATTCAAAAGTCACAAATTATTCAGCAAGCCCAAGTGGAACAAAAGAAAACCATTGAACTCGCTGAGCAAGACCGTGCAATTGCCATTGCTGAAAAATCTCGTGCTGAATCTGAAGCTAAGGCACATGCCGATCAAGCCCGTGCTCAAGCGGTAAAAGCCGAAGAAGAAGTGATTACCGTTCGTCAAATCCAACAAGCTGAACGTCAAAAAGCTGTTGAATTGGTCTCTGCGAAAGAAAAAGCGGAGAAAGATGCGATTGCCATTACTGTCGCGGCTGAAGCGGGTAAACAAGCAGCCGCAGATGATGCAGAAGCGATTCGTATTGCAGCTGAAGCCGAAGCTGAAAAAGTTCGCTTAAAAGCCAAAGGTGAAGCTGACGCAAAAGTTCTGTTGGCTCAAGCGATGGAAAAACAATACCAAGTTGATGCTGAAGGTACACGTGCAGTGAACGAAGCAAACAACGTATTGTCATCTGAACAGGTTGAAATGCAAATTCGTTTAGCGATGCTGAAATACTTACCAGAAATCATTCGCGAAAGTGTTAAACCAATGGAAAATATTGATGACATTAAGATTTTGCAAGTAAATGGTCTAAATGGTGGTCATGCAGGTTCTTGCCAAGGTGATGCTCACCACGAAGGCAGCGGCAATGTTGCCTTATCAGACCAAGTGGTGAATAGTGCCTTACGCTACCGCAGCCAGGCCCCACTAATTGATAGCTTGATGAGTGAGCTTGGTATCCAAGGTGGCGATATTAACGGTTTAACTCAGAGCTTAAACAAAAAAGCTGGTTAATTCGTTTTACACGCTAAAAAAACCGCAGCTTAATCCTGCGGTTTTTTTATTGAGATCATCGACAAGGAAGACTTACGAGAGCTTAAATAATTCGTTCAGTACCAAATCATGACTTTAAAATGACGAAATACTGGATCACAACAAAGTGCAAACCAAATCACACTTTTAAGAATAACCCTCCCCCTGCAATCTTGCTACAATCTTCAAATTCATCATATTCTGCTTAGCTGTACTTGCTAAAACGTGCAGCAAAATATGCGATGAACACATTCACGAATGATAATACGCTCAGTGCAAGTATAAATATGACTTCTTCCTTAAATGCCGTTACTTCCATACGCCCCTTTAAAAAATTAATAGGTCTAATGACCTGCTTCGGTTTGGTCTTTTCAGGCTGTAGCAGTGCTGAAACGGTACGTATTATCCACCACCCTATACAAGATTTGGTCAAGCAATATGCATCAGCCAATCCTTTACATCAAACCTTGACCAGCAAAACACCAAAGCCAAGCACTACAGAGCGTATGCGCATTATGCATATCGACTTAGATTATGTATATGATGCCAATCAGGCTCAACTAGAAAAAAATATCCGCGCTTTGATCGAACGTATCCGTCGCATTGAAGCCAATACGATTTTTCTACAGGCTTTTGCAGACCCTGATGCCAATGGTTCGGCTGATGCTGTGTATTTTAAAAATCGCTATATCCCAATGCGCTCAGATTTATTTCAACGTGTTTTGCATGAGATACGACAGCAGACTCAAGTAAAAACCGTATATGCATGGCTGCCTTTAATTGCGTGGGAGTTTCCGAAACAATACCCGCTGCAATATGTAAAAAGCCAAAGTGAAAAGAAAGGTTATATTCGGATATCGCCCTTTGACCCAAGAAACCAACAATACACAGCAGAAATTTTTCTAGATTTTATTCAGCAGAATAAAGTAGATGGCATTCTTTATCATGACGATATCACTCTCAATGATTTTGAGGATAATAGTGCCGCAGCACTTCAGACATACAAAACGTGGGGCTTCGATCGACAATTGATTGGACAGCCAATGCATGCACGGCAGCTTGAATTTTCACGCTACAAAACCGCGTATTTAGACCAATTCGCTGAGGGTATCAGTCAGATTTTAAAACAGCAGCAACCCGACTTACATTTTGCTCGCAATATGTATGCTGAAGCTGTGCTGAACCCGAACAGTGAAAAATGGTTTAGCCAGTCCAATGCCAGCACGTATCAACATTATGATTACAACGCCATCATGGCCATGCCCTATATGGAAAAGGCAAATGACCATCGTCAGTTTTATTTAAACTTGATCGAGCGTGCCAAAAAATATGACCCCAATTTGAGCCGTACCATTTTTGAACTTCAAGTGACCGATTGGAATCATCAAAAACCTATTTCCAATCAGGAACTGACTGACACCATCCGTTTACTGGAACAGCATGGTGTGCAACATATTGGGTATTATCCAGATGATTTCGTGCAAAATCATCCAGATGTACAGCAAATAAAAAAGGCATTTGCACCTGCCCTAGCTAAGGACTGATACCAATGCCTACATTATCAGATTTAGAATCTTAGATCTAATAAAGAACGCCTGATTAGCTGTTGATTTTATAGTGTTCTAATTGACCATCATCCGTATAGTGCAAAGTGATATTTTTTGATTCTCGCATCGTGGCTATATCACTGGCTTTTACATGAAAGCTTTTCGCCAAATCTTCATCTTGCGCATTCTCAGGCGCCTTTCGTCGGTCTTCACCGTGAAAACGCAGCCAGTTATAACTTGCCCAAACAAATAGACAGCAAATAAAGATTCCGATTGAGAAAATCAATTTCATGATCGTTAGACTGGTCATCGGTTGGGACTGATCCATAACCTGTGAATACACCACCGTGCCTTCAAACCACCAAAACACAAGGGTTAATAGCGGTAAAAACAACCACATCCAAAGCATCCAACCGACTGCCATCAGACCATAGCCTGCGGACTTACGTTTGACGTATTCAGGTTTATCAATATATTCAGGTAATTCAAGCAATGATTCATCTTGAATAATTTTAAAATCTGAATCTGCAACTGGCTTCTGATTTTGTAAATTAACTTGGTTCATTGTTTTCCTCCCCTCTAAATCCACGGTCTGGACTGACCCAACGCGCACGCTTTTGGGTTTTAAAAATAGTCTTTGGCAAAGCAACGACCGTTGTCAGCATGGCTAAGATCCAGAAAAATAAGGGATACCAAATCACCCAAAAATAATTTCGCAGTAAACGTTTTTTGTCGTAAGCACGATCGATCCATAAACTCACGAGGAACTGGAATAAACAGGTTACACCTAAAATCACCCCATACCATTGAGGTAATAGTGATTGGATCGCCCACTCACCCGGTAATGAGAAAAATAGACCATAAAAATACAAGACAAAAATACTGAACATGACATAGGCCCAGATCACGCTAATGATAGATTCGAATGCAATCGGCCACATCCGACGTAAACGCCATTTAAATATTTTAGGTAAATAAGCAAATAACACTTCGATGCCGCCTTGAGCCCAACGTAAACGTTGTTTCCAAAGTCCATTAAAGGTTTCTGGCATATAGATATAGCAAAGGGCTTGCGGCACATAGTGCAAATCCCAATGATCGAACTGCAAACGCCATGACACATCAATATCTTCTGTGATCATGTCATCACGCCAATAACCGATGCGGTCGAGTGCCGTTTTTCTGAAACCTGCAATTGCACCTGATACTGTAAAAATACGACCATAGGTTCTTTGAGATCGCTTGATTAAGCCAATAATCGAAGAAAATTCACCGACCTGAATTTTACCCAAGATGCTTGAACGGTTCACAATACGTGGATTACCTGTTACAGCGCCCACGCGTGGGAAACTCGTCAGATGATGCATCATCCAAAGTGCCGAATGCGGGTGCAATAATGCATCACCATCAATACAAATCAAGTATTCAAATTGGCTGACCATCGCGCCTGCACGTAATGCATACGCTTTACCCTGATTCTCAGCCAAATGCACCACACGCAATTTAGGATATTCGAGTACCAATTGGTCTAGAATTTCAGCGGTTCGATCTTTACTTCCATCATTCACCGCTATCACTTCAAAATTTGGATATTGGCTCTGCATCGCATATCGAATCGTGTCACGTACCTGTGCTTCTTCATTAAAGCAAGGCACAATGATGCTACAACCGTGTACGGTTGGCACGGGAAGTTCAGGTTGTTTCCATTCACGCTTTAAGTAGAACCACACGCCTCCAGCAATCCAAATCCACGCCATAAATAAGGGATATAGGAAAGCAAAGGCAAAAAACAGATCGTTAAAACTCAGTTCCCATTCTTGCATTACTGACCTCCTTGTATATACGGATCACGGTAAGTCAGTGGACTGCCATTCAAGCTGATGCTTTGATATAGGTGATGTTGAACGCGTTCGCCATCCTGAAGCTGGTAATTATTCAGTCCGATTTTTTGAACCGATGCTGCGCGTAAAGCCTGATAGTTTTGCTGATACTGTGTCCAATCTTTCTCGCTCATTTTTGGATTGATATCCAAACTGACAATCAAGCGTTGCTTTTGCTCTGTATTCAAAGTCTTCAATGCGGACATAAAGGCTTTAAAACTTTGCGGATGTTGACCTGGGTTAATACTTAAATACAGAAAGTCCGACGCTGTTAAGGCACGAGTCACCAACGGTTTTAATCCAGAAAACTGATGTCCAGTTAAATTCACCTTGAGCGCGGTTTGGTTGTCATTACTAATATTGGAATAAAAATGCGCTTGCGCCTTACTACGCTCTTTAATTGCAATAATTTTTTGCACTTGCTCGGTACATGCGGTTGACCACTGAGCTGAATGAATTGCACAGTCCAAGCTGTTATCGGTGTTAATAATTAAACCTTCTAGCGAACTGTTATTTTTCAATAGATCTGCCGTTAGGTCTGCTAGATTAATCCCCTGCTGTAGCTCTAAACTGATTGGAAGCTGTGCATAGACTCGATTACCAATTCGTGTACGAGCTTGCCATACGGTACGATTCAGTAAATCTTGCTGCATCGGCAGTTTTGAATTTGGGAAAAATAAGGCATCAATTTTACCGTCACCATCATGATCAACTGCGGCATTTAAAAGCAATGTATTAGTTTTTAACGCATTGACCTGATCTAATAATCTCCCTAATTTCTGATCTGATTGCTCATCCGTTGGCGCTTGTAATTCAGTCAAATTAAAATTCAGGAATGTTTTACGTTGTTTATAAGGCGCACGAGCTTCAACGATAAAGTCTTCCATATTTTGGTGGATAAACTCTGGTGTTGGGTTATCCATAATCAAGGCACGCTGATAGGTATGCACTGAATCTGCCTGACTGACCACATTACCTAAGCTAAAGGACATGGGCAGTCCTGCTTTACGTGCATATCCCTCAATTTCCGGTGTAACTGCACCGTATGGCCAGAAGATTGCCATACTATGAATACCCAGTTGACGATCGAGTTCTTGTTTAGATTTCTTCAAATCTTGCACAATACGCTGCTCAAACTCAGCATCGGTTTCATAACGATTTTGAGCTGGAAAATACTGACGTGTAATCGCAGCAGGTTCCATATTTTTTTGTGGGTTTGCCAAAATACCATGATGCAGATCATCCGAATGCGATACAAATTCGGCATATCCCGACTTTTGCATTTCCCGCATTTGATCCCAATTCATCAAATTACCCACACCATAAGCTTCATAAGCATCTTTTGTATTGCCATTAATCCAACTGGTTGGAATAGCAAAAACTGCAGGAAATTGATATTGCTTTAACAATGGAAATACTTTGCTATAACTACTTAGCGCACCATCATCAAAGGTTAATAACAGCGCCTTTTCAGGTAGCTTTTTCTTTTGTAAACGCGCCTGCATGACATCTTCTAAACGAATGGGCTGCCAACCTTCTCGTTTAATCCACGCAAAATATTGCCCAAGATTTTGCGTACTAATCGCATAGACATCTCGGTCACCACGTTTGGCAACATCATCGCGAACATCATGAAAGGTCAGCGTTACAAATTGGTTATGTGCGGTACTTTCATCAAGTTCAGGCATCGCCAAATTTGCAGTTTTTGGCACATTATTGTCAGCAAAAAGATATGTCGTACTGATGGGCAAAGTCACAGCTAGAACTAAGCTTTGCTTCAACATGCGGTGTATTAATGTATTTTTCATTAGAAGCGCCCCTCAAAACCAACAACTGCATAACTACGATCTTCATCTTTTCCGTCATACGGATGTGAACCCCAACCTATGCCGTAGTTCAGTTTCCACGAGCGCGAGAGCTGCCAATCATGTTGATAAAACAAATTATAAATCGGACGACTTGAGTAGCCTTTTTGTCCGAATGTACCGATAGTTGCTGCAAAGTGCTGGTTAAAATGACGTTCATAATCACGCCATGTCATCCAATCATGTTCCAATGTCACTTCAGCGCTATAGCTTTGTTCGGGGTTAAAATAAGGCACATCAACCGGATCATTTTTTCCGTAATAACCACGCAGTGTTGCCGCAGAAATATGATGCGGAGATTGTTGGAATTGCTGTTTAAAATACCCTGACAGTTCTTGGCGTAGATTGCCATCATCAATATCGGTCAATTGATAACTTGCACCTGCTTTACGTGATTCATTTTGTTGCCAGTTCAGTGCAAAACGATATGCCTGCCCTTCATGATCCTGTGCCAAAGATTGCAATGGAATATCCGCTTGGCTGTCATAACCCAATGCATAGTTCCAATGATCATTCAGCCAATGTGACCAATCCAATTGCACACCAAAACGGTCGCCATCGGTGCTTTGAGAGAATAATGCAGATGCAGCTTTACGATCCGAAGCCCACTCCAAACCCATGCCAATCCTTTGGTCTTTTAATTTGCCAGACTCATACTTCGACCAACGGTTGCTATGATCGACAAAGAGTCGGTAATTATCGTAAAACCATGGGCTATTGATACGCGTCCAGTTTTCCTGTTCACGTGAACCTTTCAGGCGATTTTGTACACGAGGATCATCAGACTCACTTTTTGCAAAGGTACTTTGATGTTGAATTGACGCACGATTCCGATCATCTAATTCTTTTTTACTTTGTTTTACGCCCGTATCATCACCGACATGACTGACCATATATTGATTGAGTTCACGCCAAGCTTGAATTTGACTCAAGGCTTGGAAATTCTGCATGCGGTTAATTTGCGTTCCTTGTGAAATTGGCTCTAAGCTATTCTGCTGCGCCAAAGTGTGCTGGGATTGCTCTGGTTTTTCACGCCAACGTTGAATTAATGCCAAATTATTTTGATACCCAATATTGCCAGGAGCCTTTGCTGTTAAGTCATTAAAGTAACGTTCCGCTTTTTCATGCTCGTTGCGATAAGCATAGTTCAATCCCTTCAACGCAATAAATTCAGTACGATCATCGTGTGGCGCCTTATCAACACCTTTTGCATTACTATAAACAAAGGTCGGCAACTGTTTGTCCATGGTGTCGATTAACTGATTGGCTTGTTTAAATTTTTCTTGTTCAATCAAGCTATAATACAAACCAGCATAGACGTTATAGTCAGCATAATTTTTTTCAGCAAATAAACTCTGATATAAAGGCTCAGCTTTTTCAGGTTGACGTAATCTTAAATAACTGTCTGCCAAAGCATGTCGTACATAAGCTGGCATTTCTTTAGCTGTTTGACCGGTTTTTTCTACTTGTGCTAGTGCCTGCTTTGAAGCATTACGTGCATTTAATGCATAGATATATTCATAATAAAATTTACGTTTACTGGCTTCATCTGCAGGAAGTGAGTCTTCATAAGCACTCATTTCAACCAGAACACGATCTAGTGATTCAAATGCCGTTGCCCCACGCTTCATATCAAACGCATTTTTTGAGGCTTGAATGCCTTGTTGGATACGCTGTGAGAACTCATTCATCTTGAGCAAATGTTGCAACACTGGCTTAGAACTATTGAGTCCATTGGCCTGAATATAGCTTTGCGCAGTGGCAAAATCGCTATTTTGCAATAGAGCCAATATATACTGTTCTTGGGTATCAGTATTTGGCTGTTTTTCTAGCGCATATTTCGCTGCATTGAGAGATTCAGCAGGCATATCCAATAATCGATAGGCATAGGCCAATTGCGAAAGATAATCTGCACCAAGCGACTGTAAGTTGAGATTTGCCAGTTTTTGTTTTGCTTGATCTTTTTGACCTGATTCTGCCAGCAACACACCCTGCCAAATCAACCACTGTTCCGATTGATCCTGCTGATAAAATTTTTGTGCCCATTGTAAGGCTTGATCATATTGTTTAAGATCACGTAAAGCTTTGATGACACTGACTTTGCCATAATCTGGAAACGTATCTGGATTAATCTGCGCCAAGTAAGTCACATCTCTAGAGCTAAAGGTTGCATTTGCATAACGCAGGAGCGTGTAATCTGCAATGAGCTTCTGATTTTCAGGATGTTGCGCTAATAAAACTTGTAATTGGTTAAATCCCTGATCCAATTTACCGACACGGATATCCGCAACACTTTGTTCTCTTTGCTGATCAATATTATCAACTGCAAATACAACCGTAGGAAGGCTCGAAAAAATCGACAAGAAACATAGACGAGATAAATAAGATTTATAAATCATGATTATTCACGTTAGAAGAGTAATTATTCATCAAATTAAATTAATGTGACGTGCTTCACATTATATCATATTTTGACCGATTAAATTTGGTTAATTATTCATACTAAAGTGTTAATAATGAATGAGAATATGCTGATTTTATAAATTTTCTCTCTGTACACGACAAATTTCACAGAACCCTTATCCTATCAGGATTCTGCTTTCTTAAAATTGCCAAAATTTCCTTAAACTCTTCTTTTTTCCCAAAACCAATTAAACGCTGAATCGCCATTTGAAC
>NZ_VPDZ01000017.1:0-102756 GCF_013417465.1 Acinetobacter sp. YH12251
TTAAGCACAGAAGGATTTGATCTTCTATGCTCAATTTAGTTGGTCTACCTTTAGCAGGAACATGCATTTTCAGTTGTTCAACCATTAAATCAAAGGTTGACCATGATATGCCGGTGTATCGCTTAAACTGTGTTTCAGAAAGCTTCTTTGAATCGATATAATTCATCCGCAGATTATGCATGAATATTTAAAATTCTTCGGTACAAATAATCAGCAAGAGACTGTTCGTTTTTTGATTTATGAAAGAGGCTTTATAGTTATACCATTAAAAAATTACTAGATTAAACAAACAATGAGAATGCATATTTTTTTAAATTCCTTACTTACGATGTATTGTTCAATTTCAATATTTATGGTCATTTTTATATATTTTTTATCTAATTGGCAAATATGGAAAAAACATTTTACATTCATTGGCTTAATATCATTTTTAATACTGGCAATTTGTTTTTACTTTAAATATAACGAAAAATTGAATGATGATGATATTTTGTTCAAGCAGTTACCAATGAAAGTACGGTTACCAATAAGTACTTCAAATCTACTATTTTTAAACCTAAATTTGGGTTTTATCTTATTTATATTGGCAGTGCTTACAATAGTAATTACAGCTAATATATGGTTTATTACACTTTGTATTTTTATTATTTGGAATGCAATAATTTATCATCCTCATATTTGGTTTGTAGATTCTATTGATTTAAAACAAGATATAAAAAATAAAACAAATGAATTTGAGAGTGTAAGACAGGAGAAAGGTGATTTTGAATATTTTAATGATGGTTTCACTTACACTACAACTGGGCCTGAAATAAGCACTAAAACTATATTATGGAAAAATATTCAAAGTATAGATGTCGTACGCCAAGATCTTGGAACCATTGATGAGATTCAGCTCTATATATTGTGTTCAAATACAATCATTTATATTACCGAAAATACACCGGGTTATTACTATTTCATTGATCAACTGCATCAGAATTTTCCAGAAATAGATGAAATTTGGCAAATTTCAATCATTGCAGATGATTCAGGGCAACCATTCAATATTTTAAAAAAAGGCAATGGTCTCTGATATGAAAAGCTATTTAGCCATCTATGACATTGGCGCATAATTTGCTTGCTTCTACCTAATTTTTTTACTGTTTGATATAACAAATTAGGAAGTTGAAGTGACTACAGGCTACTTACGTGGACAAGACTTAATTGACCAGATCCAACAACAGGATTATTCCAGAGACCTAATTGGATATCATGGCGATGTACCTCAAGTCGTATGGCCTAATCAGGCACGTATCGCAGTGCAGTTCGTGTTGAACTATGAAGAAGGTGGAGAAAACCACATCGAACATGGGGATGCAGGATCAGAACAATTCTTATCCGATATTATTGGAGCGGCCAGTTTTCCTGCCAAACATATGTCGATGGACTCGATGTATGAATATGGCTCCAGAGTCGGTTTTTGGCGGATTCATGAAGAATTTAAAAAACGTGATTTACCCATGACAGTCTTTGGCGTTGGTATGGCTTTAGCACGCAATCCTTATATCGTCGATGCGATCAAACAAGCCAACTATGATGTCGTTTCACATGGTCAACGCTGGTTACATTATCAAGATATGCCGATAGAGCTGGAACGTCAGCACATGGATCAGGCGATTAGTGTGCATGAAGCTTTATTTGGAAAGACGCCTATTGGCTGGTACACAGGGCGTGACAGTCCCAACACACGTCAGCTATTGGCTGAATTTCCGCAAATTAAATATGACTGCGATCACTATGGTGATGATTTACCTTTTTGGAGTCATTTGACGAATGAAAGTGGTCAAACCCGTCCACATTTAATTATTCCTTATACACTCGAAAGCAATGATATGAAGTTTTGTTCACCGGGTGGTTTCAACAGTGGTGAACAATTTTATCAATACCTTAAAGACGCTTTTGATGTGCTATATGCAGAAGGTGAAAGCGCGCCAAAAATGTTATCGATTGGGATGCATTGTCGTATTTTAGGGCGACCAGGCCGTTTTAAAGCACTACAACGATTCTTAGATTATGTGCAATCACATGAAAAAGTCTGGATCTGTCGCCGTGGTGATATCGCGGAACATTGGTATACACATCATGCAGTCTAAAAAAATATTTGGATAAAGAGGAGTTTAGCTCCTCTTTTTTTAGGCCTGTACTTCGGTAACTGATATCATAGACCTAGGTTGGCACTGATATTGCAAAACTAAATTTGAACAATCATTCAATAATTTTAGGCGATTTTATAGTGCAACTTGTTGAATTTAATAAAGCATCCGAAGCAGATGTAAAAACTTTTTTAAAGCACTGTGTGCAAATTGAAGGCTGGGCAGAACACATTGTGGCGCAGCGCCCTTATACCTCTGTCACGCATATCACAGAGCAAGCAGTAAAAGCTGCAAATGCTTGGACTTGGGATGAAATCAAAAATGCTCTAGATAACCATCCACGGATTGGTGAAAAAAAGGCACAGGCTGAATTAAGTAGTTTGGAGCAACAATTTTCTAATCGAGAACAGTCTGAAATTTCAGCAGATGAAGAAACTCAATTTGCATTGCTCAAAGGCAATATGGCGTATGAGAAAAAGTACGGTTATCTCTTTTTAATCAAAGCTTCAGGCCTCAGTAGTGAAGATGTACTGCAGGCGCTGCAATATCGATTATTGAATGATCCTGAAACCGAAAAACGAATTGTTCATCATCAATTGGCTGAAATTGCCTTATTAAGATTAAAACAGGAGCTTAGCATATGATTAGCTCACATATTTTAGATACCAATCTGGGTAAACCTGCAGTGAACGTCAGCATTCAATTATTTAATGCACACGGAGAGTTGCTAGGTTCAGCCCAAACCAATGCTGATGGTCGCGTTAATGATTTTGCGCTGAAGGACTTTACAGCAGGGGCTTATAGCCTTGAATTTGCGACAGCTGAATATTTTCAAACTTTAAATACAGAAACCTTTTTTCCAAAAGCTGTGATTCATTTTTATGTAAAAGATTCCTCACAGCATTTTCATATTCCATTACTCATCAGCCCATTTGCATATTCAACGTATCGTGGCAGCTAAGAGCAAAGTTAAAAAATAAGGGATATAAAAATGGCAGAACAAGATAAAACAGTTTCACCAGAACATGAATATTTAGGCGCAGGGAAAAGCCTTGCCTATGGTCTACAGCATGTATTAACCATGTATGGCGGTATTATCGCTCCGCCATTGATTATTGGTACAGCCGCGGGACTTGAACCTGCGCAAATCGGTTTATTGATTGCGGCAGCGCTTTTTGTGGGTGGCTTGGCGACCATACTACAAACCGTAGGTGTAAAATATATCGGTGCAAAATTACCCTTAGTTCAAGGGGTTTCATTTGCAGGTGTGGCGACGATGATTGCCATAGTAACCGCAGGCGGTGGCCTTTCTGCTGTTTATGGCGCGGTGATTGTTGCATCCCTAATAGGATTTTTCCTAGCACCTTATTTTTCAAAAATTATTCGTTTTTTCCCACCGATTGTGACTGGCTGTGTGATCACTGTGATTGGTCTTTCATTGCTGCCTGTAGCGGTACGCTGGATGATGGGGGGGAACAATAAAGCACCAGACTGGGGAAGTGCTGAGAACATCAGCTTGGCATTTTTGACTTTGGGTATTGTGATTGCGCTGAACTTAACCCGTAATGCAACCATCCGACGTTTATCTATTTTGTTAGCCATCGTTTTCGGTACAGTGCTCGCTTATGCCTTTGGCTTTGGAGATTTTTCTAAAGTTGCAAATGGTAACTGGATTCAATTTCCAAGCTTCTTTGCTTTCGGTATGCCAACTTTTGAGTTAAGTGCCATTATTGCCATGCTGATCGTGACTTTAGTCATTATGACTGAAACGACGGCAGACATTATTGCTGTCGGTGAAATTGTTGGTACTAAAGTAGATGCTGAGCGTATTACCAATGGCTTACGCGCTGATATGCTATCTAGTGCAGCAGCACCAATCTTCGGTTCATTCATGCAAAGTGCTTTTGCACAAAATGTCGGTTTAGTAGCGATTACAGGCGTGAAAAGTCGCTTTGTTGTCGCAGCGGGTGGGATGATCTTGGTCGTATTAGGCGTTCTGCCAATTATGGGGCGACTGATTGCAGCGATTCCAGTCCCTGTCTTAGGCGGTGCAGGTTTAGTTTTGTTTGGAACAGTTGCGGCAAGTGGTATTCGTACCTTGGCGAAAATTGACTATAACGAGCAAAAGAATCTCATCATAGTTGCGACTGCGATTGCAGCAGGAATGATTCCAATTATCGATCATTCTTTCTATGCAAACTTCCCGAAATGGGTGCAAACACTCTTTCATTCAGGCATTAGTTCGACTTGTTTGATGGCGATTATTTTAAATATTGTGTTCAATCATCTGAATTTATTTAAAAATAAAGAAGTGACTATGAGCAAAGATCAGGTTAAAAAACCAAGCATGGCGATAGATGTGCAACATTAATCATGGCAGATTTTAAGTCTTAAACCTCACGATGATTCATAAAATAAAAACTTTATAGTTTAAAAAAGCCCTCGAAGTAGAGGGCTTTTTTATTGCGATATTTTTTAATTAAACTATATCAATAGGTTAAATAAAGAATGTATTAACAGATGGTTAAGTGATTTTTAGTCTATTTAACTGTAAGTATTTAAGCTAAAAATACATTAATTTGAAATGTGAATAGGCGTTGGGAACTGAAACACATCACAATTATGCCCAGCGCCAATACGATCGATAACGGCAAAGCTACTCGGTGCTTCGAGTGTTAGGAGAGGATGATGCCATGTTCCTGCACGATAATTGACTCCTTGGCTACCATCAGTAATGAAAGCATATAGCTGTGTAAGATCGGGACTGTGATCATCTAACGCAGGTGCAACAACCACTAAAAAAGCCTGTGCTTGCATTGGAATAAAAGCTTGCGAGCCGTTGGGATGACGCTCCAACATCGAAATCGTAAAAGGCAACTCAGTAGTTTTGATATTTCTAAAGAGGCTAATTCCAGCAACCGCATCACCTGAAATTTCTGTTTCTACGAGGGCATGATATCGCTCTGTATGTGCGTCATTGATGTGGAAAAAATCATGTCCAGTCGTACAAATAACCTCACCAAAAGGCGCAAAGCCTTCAATACTTAGAGCTTGTATTTTTATGCTGTGTGTCATGTTTAGATATCTTATAGGGCATTTAATTAAAAAAAATTGAAACCATACACATAGGAAGCACGAAGGCTTCCTATTTGATTAACACTGCAATTAAGGATGTATTTTTCCCCATAACCGTATGCGACTAATCCCCCCGTCAGGAATCATATTGATGCGGATATGCGATATTTTTTCATGCTTTAAAATCTCACTAACGAAGCTATGAATATGATCCATCTGCATGTCTTGTGCGTCGAGCAAAAACGGCCAGAACATACTTTGCGGAATCAGTTGAGGGTCAGTGGCATCTTCTACATAAATCGCTTGTATGGAAACCTGCGCAGGGAAGTTGCCTTTAAAATGGGCAGTATCAATATCAATTTTCTCTATTGCACCAGATTGGCCCAAAGCCAAAATGCACCAGTCAAAACCTGGTGCACGGCGACGTTTAGTTTCCCAACCATCTCCCATATTGATGCCGCGACCAGGGTTAATTATGTTTCGTGGATGTCCAAAATGAGCATCACTATAAGCAATAACACGTCCACCATTTTCTAGTGCAACGAGGTCTAATGTGCTCATACTGTCTTGAATTTGAACCTGAACTTCACCATAGACTTTAAATCGTGCAATACCGCCGTCTGGATATATATTTAAACGCACATGGGTAAAAACCTGATCAGTTGAGACCTTCAATATATGGTGTTGGCTCGGGCCCAATACGGTATTGCCTAAGATATTGACCCATGCTGCCTGTGCTAGTTCACCACTCGGTGCAAAGCAGGCTTCAACTGATGCGGAAGCTGGATAATTCCCAGTAAAGAATGTTGTATCAATATCTAAGGCTTGAATTCGGCCAGCAACACCGAGTTGGATAATTGCCCAATCATAACCTGCATGGCGTTTACGACGCGTTTCCCAACCATCCATCCATTTGCCATGCTCATCAAATTTATCTTCGACAAAGATAGGTGCATTAAATTGAAGCATGCGTTTTGCTTCTGCAAAAAAATCATCTGAACATTCAAGTATTTTTGCACCAATACGGTCATCTGCTAAATTTGTAAGTGTCTGTAATTGTGCAGGAATATCAAAACTTGGTGCGAGTAAAGTCGCCATATATAAAATCCATTCACTATTTTCATTTAAAACATATGCATTTTGTTTTTAGTGTTAAAAATTTAACATTTGATAAAAACTAGCATTTACACGTGTTTAGAAGCACAGCCTGTGCCAACTTTAGAATTTTTTATTGTTTGTTTGAAAAAATGGCATGCTTTTCGCTTTTTAGGAGAAAGATATTTAAAAAAACACAGGGGAGTTATAGATGGACATTACAATTATTGGTGCAGGTATGGCGGGCCTAACGACTGGGATCGCTTTGAAAAAATTTGGACACCAAGTAACCATCTATGAACAGGCAGAACAAATTTTACCTGTTGGAGCCGCCATTTCTTTATGGTCTAACGGTGTCAAATGTTTGAACTATTTGGGGCTAACCGAACAAGTCGAAAAGCTCGGTGGCAAGATGGATCATTTAGCCTATATCGATGGCTTAACGGGCGATGTTATGACGCAGTTTAGTCTGTTTCCTTTAATCGAAGAAGTTGGACAGCGACCTTATCCCGTTTCACGTGCTGACTTACAAAATATGCTTATGGATGAATTTGGTCGTGAGAATATTCATCTAGGCAAAAAAATGGTGAGCTTCTCAGAACAAGATGATCAAGTGATCACACATTTTGCTGACGGAAGTGAGGTTCTGGCTGATTTATTGGTTGGCGCCGATGGTACACATTCATTGACACGGGCGTATGTATTGGGGGAACAAGTTGAGCGCCGCTATGCAGGTTATGTCAATTGGAACGGTTTAGTCGATATTTCAGAAGAATTTGCTGCGGCAGATCAATGGACGACATTTGTAGGAGAAGGTAAACGTGTTTCGCTGATGCCCGTTGCCGACAATCGATTCTATTTCTTCTTTGATGTCCCTTTAGCAGCAGGCTTAGAAAATGACCGAACACAATATAAGGCTTTATTTAAAGAATACTTTAAGGGCTGGTGTGAACCGGTTCAAAAGCTAATTGATGCTGTAGATGCCCAAAAAACCAATCGGGTAGAAATTCATGATATTGAACCTTTTGCAGATTTCTACAAAGGTCGTGTGGTGATTGTGGGTGATGCAGCACACAGCACAACGCCGGATATTGGACAAGGCGGCTGCCAAGCAATGGAAGACGCAATATATTTAGCCCGTTCTTTGCAAATCAATACTTTAGGGTTGCAAGATTCATTGCGTCGTTATCAAAATAAACGTAATGAACGTGCCAATGAATTGGTTCTGCGAGCGCGTAAGCGTTGTGATGTAACCCATATGAAAGATGTAAGCGTAACGCGCGAATGGTATGCAGAACTGCGTAAGGAACAAGGCAATCATATTATGAAAGGTATTATCAGTAATATTGTAGGTAATCCATTGGATTAAAAAAATAAACTAATAAAACTTTAGCTTTCAGCAGCCAGTACGGGTTATTCGCACTGGCATTTTTTTTTCAAAAAATTAAGTGACAAAAAAAGCCTAAATAATGGTTTTAGGGGTTCAAAGATTTTAAATTGATCTTAATTTCTTCCATTTTTTCCACCAAAAGATTAATCATGATCTGAGAAATTCGAGAGGTTTGGCGCTTCGATGCGACACATAAAGCGATGGTCAAACTGTGTAAGCCTTTTTCACGGATTGGTTTAAAAATAATCTTATTATTCTCAAGCAGTGGCAAAGCATCCATGTATGACATCAAACTGATGCCTAATTGTTGCTGAACCAATGACAATATCATTCTAATGTCATTACATTCGATCTTTTGAATCGGACTAAACTTATGATGTTTATATAAAGTCTGTACATATTCACTAATAATGAGTGGTTCACTCGGTAAAATATGCCGTTCATTTAACGTATCTGAAAGATAAATTTTATCCATTCCACCCAGGGTATGATGCGGCGACATCACAAAGCCTAACGGAATTTCTATAAAGGATAAAATCTCTAATTGGCTATGGCTTTTGGGATTTAAGATAATGCCAAAATCTAATTCTGCATCGACGATTTTTCTGGATATATCATCACTGCTATTCATGTTGATGTTGAGGTTGATCCACGGATAAGTTTCAGCCATCTTTTGAATGCAGTCGACGACAAAACTGTCATTCAAAGCCGCAATAAAGCCCATTTCAATGTTTCCACGGTTTAAACCTTGGATTTCATCAAATCGAGTTCGTGTCAGTTGATATTCTTTTTGCCATTTTAATAAATCGGCATACAGTAATTCACCTGCAAGCGTCAGTTTTAAGCCCTGAGGTAATCGTTCAAATAGGGCAACCCCCAGTTCTTCCTCTGCCAAAACGATTTGTCGATGTACTGCCGAAACTGAAATAAAAAGTTGTTCAGCAGCTTTGCGTAGACTCCCAGTGCGTGCAACCGCCATAAAATATTCAGAAAATCTAGAAAAGGTAATCGACATACAGGCTTCAATCTCTATCGCGTGATCAGCGAATCATAATGTTATGTATTTTAAGCGATATTCATGCCAGCTTTATCAAATCAAGCAGTATTCAACACTTAATGTTCTAAAAAACAGAACAATCTATGCAAATCATTCTAATAGACAGAAATGTGTTTGGATTTTAATTTCGACTTAGAAAATAAGGATTTAGTAAATTTTGATGATGCTAAATGCTGAAGAAATATTGAAAATGTCGAGATGAACTATGAATGCCATTCCAGTACTCAATTTATTTACCCAACCTCAGTGCAGTACATTTGATGCTAACGACTGGAATATTTTGGCGCAGCATTGGTATCCCGTTGCACGTGTAGAAGATGTTTCGACTGAACCGCAACAAGTGCAATTACTCGATGTAAAAATGGCGTTATATCAAACTGAAAGTGGAAAAATTCATTTGGTTCGTGACATTTGTCCACATCGAGGGGTGCCATTAACTAAAGGCTGGGTCAAGGGTGAAGACATTATTTGTCCATATCATGGTTTACATTATAACGGCGCAGGAAAGTGTGTAAAAATTCCCGCACAGCCAGAGCTGACTCAAATTTCAGAGCGTTTTTCATTAACTAAATTTCCAGTTGTATTGAAATATGGATTGGTGTGGACCAGTTTATTTAACCGAGACGAATCTACGGCCAATTTTCCAGATTTAGACACGTGGGATACCGAGCAGCACCAATCGATATTGCCACCTTATGTAGATATTGGTGGTTCAAGTGGGCGTCAGCTCGAAGGCTTTATTGATGTTGCACATTTCGCATGGGTGCATCATGAGAGCTTTGCAGACCGTGAAAATCCTAAAGTACAAAAATATTCCACAGTACGTACGGACTATGGACTACATACAGAATATCTCAGTGATGTGAGTAATTATCCGCATGACTTACAACATTTAGCGCCAGAAGATTTTTTATGGAAAAGAGCATTTGATGTCTATCCACCATTTTCAGCAATTTTAACCATCGATTTTCCTGAAAATGGGGTGTTGAAAATCTTAAATGCCTGTTGTCCTGTATCGCATAATAAAACCCGTTTATTTGTGCCTTTAACTCGTAATTTTGATACCACTGGCGATTTGCAAGCGGTCTATGATTTTAATGCACAAATTTTTGCTGAAGATCAGGACATGGTGGAAAGTCAAAAACCTGAGGAATTGCCACTGGATATCAGTATGGAGGCGCATTTCGAAGCAGATCGCTCATCCACAACGTATCGTCGCATATTAGCCGAATGGGGGCTAAGCAAACGTTATACGGTTTAATTTTATAGTCGAATAATTTCATTCTAGGTTTTCATACAAAAAAGCGACTCAATCGAGCCGCTTTTTGAATTTGTACACTAAG
This sequence comes from Acinetobacter sp. YH12251, assembly GCF_013417465.1. NCBI lineage: Bacteria > Pseudomonadati > Pseudomonadota > Gammaproteobacteria > Moraxellales > Moraxellaceae > Acinetobacter > Acinetobacter sp. YH12251. The sequence goes on from NZ_VPDZ01000017.1 coordinate 10,096, forward strand.
GATTAGTTTACACGTATCCATGTTTGGCTGCGTCCAAGCGCAGATACACCAATATAGCCACGACCATTTAAGGTCTTACCGTCATTCGACATTTTGGCATTGAAGCTATAGGTTTTACCATTTTTCGGGTCAGTAATTTTACCGCCATCATAGGTATTTTTACCGGTATTTTTCAAACCATTCACGATTTGTACACCGAGTAATGGTTTATTGTGGAATTTACCAACACATTTTTGGCAGTTTTCTGCTTCACCCGTGGTGAGTACATCAACGATTTTTGCAGATAAAACGCCATTTGAGGTTTCGTTAAATTGAACTACAGATAAAGGTTTTTTGGTTTGGTCATCGATGGTTTTCCATTTAGTACCATGCAATGGATCAGCAGCCAATGCTAAGCTAGACACCAGTGATAAACCGATTAGGCTAAGAGTTGTTTTTATCATTTTAGAACCTCTATTGAACATAGTAAGAGATGTGCATCCCTGATCTTCCAAAAGGTGGATACACAAGACTTGGAAAATTACAAAGCATCAGCCTTGCTGTCTTCAAGGGCTATATTCACAAAAAAATAAGTATATATTGTGGATTTTATATACTGATTTTGAATATCTAGAATCTGGATCGTGTAGAAAAATAGAATAAATGTTGAGCTTTGTTTATAACATTTGGGGTTTGTATCACTTTTATAAATATCAAACGCAGTTTGAATTAAAAGAATTGGAGCTACAATCCGTAAAAAGTATTAGCTAAAAAGCTCATTAAAGCTTTTAATTTTTTGCTCTAATCATGTCGAATTACATTAATTTGTTTGAAGAAATAACGCTAAATAGCTATGTATAGCATTCATATTTTAGAATTAAATAAAATCATTTCATTCATAGATTAGAACTCGTTAAGCTTGTGCTATGAATAATACGAAAATGCGGCTTGATCACTGAACTGGATTAAGTGTGTATAGGAATAACGATGAAAAATTTTAACAACAAAGTCGCAGCCATTACTGGAGCAGGTTCAGGTATTGGACAGCAATTAGCCATTCAACTGGCTCAATCAGGTGCGCATCTAGCATTAAGTGATCGGAACCTTGACGGTCTTGCACAAACGGCTGAAATGATTAAGCACACCGGTGTGAAAATAACTCAGACCCAGTTAGATGTATCTGATCGTGCCGCTGTCGAGCAATGGGCGGCTGCAACCCAAGCTGAATTTGGTCAGGTCAATTTGATCTTTAATAATGCGGGTGTCGCGCTAGCCAGTACAGTAGAAGGTATGCATTATGATGAAATTGAGTGGATTATGAATATCAATTTCTGGGGCGTGGTGTATGGGACAAAAGCATTTTTACCGTACTTAAGACAAAGTGGCGATGGACATATTGTGAATATTTCCAGCTTATTTGGTTTGACAGCTCAACCGACTCAAAGTGCCTATAATGCAACTAAGTTTGCAGTCCGTGGTTTTACAGAATCTTTACGTCAAGAATTAGATTTGGAAAATGTCGGAGTGAGCGCTACCTGCGTGCATCCGGGTGGAATTCGAACCAATATTGCAAATAGCGCACGTATGAGTGACAGTATTCGCGCGTTGGGTATGAATCCAGATAGAGCCACGAAAGCCTTTAATAAAGTGCTGAAAACACCGCCTGAAGTTGCAGCAAAAGTGATTTTAGATGCAGTGAAACAGAATAAACGTCGTGTTTTAATCGGCAATGACGCCAAAATCATTGATTTAATTCAGCGGATTGCACCTACACGTTATGCCCAAGCCATAGATCTGCTCAGTGGTAAGAAAAAACGTAAATAATTCAAAGATCAATAACAAGGGATGATGCAACATGATCCCTTTTTTTGATTCTGTATTGTCAAAATATTTATTTGAAAATGTATTTCTAATATGAATTTAGCAGTATTAAAGAAGATGCACTTTTGAAATCACAAAAATTTAGCATAAGTTCAATTGATTAAAAATTTTGAACTATTTAGAAGTAAAATATGAGAAAAAATGATATTTAAATAAAAAATGAACATTTCACCACAAAATATAAGACTATTTTAGCTTGCTAACAGAATTGTATTAAAAACGTCCTAAGGATTGGACTACACAGGTGACTTAAATGGAATTAAGACATTTAAAATATTTTGTCATGGTTGCACAAGAACTTAATTTTAGCCAAGCGGCCTTAAAACTTTATACGGCTCAGCCTTCTCTTAGCCAACAAATCAAAGACCTCGAAGAGTTTATTGGCGTACAGTTATTTATTCGCTCTAAACGTAAAGTTGAACTAACCGATGAAGGAATTGTTTTTTTGGAACATGCCAAAAATATTTTGGAATGTGCCGATAAAGCAGTAGCGATGACGCGCCAAGTCAAAAAAGCCAAAGACCAAAAAATCACCATTGGCTTTGTACCAGTTGCAGAAATGAAAATTTTCCCTTTTATTATTCCGAAACTCACAGAGATGTTTCCTGACTTAAAGGTTGAACTTTTAAGCTTAAATGACACTCAAATCATCAGTGATTTACATAATGGACGTATTGATATCGCCATTTCTAGGGTAGATGTTAATAACCATGAAATTTCGAGTCAGTTAATTTTTGAAGAGCCTTTAATTTTCTTGATGAATAATCAGCATCCATTTGCAAATCAAAATAAAATATCCGTCAAATCTTTAGAAGAAATTGATTTTATTATTCCTGCTGAGGAAGTGTCGTCAGTTCTACATCACAAGATTTTAAAATTTGCAGAAGACAAAAAGATCAACTTAAAAATCATCCAGCGCGCCAGTAATATTTTATTCAACATTAATTCAATCAATATCACGCAGTCATGTACGATTTTACCGAGTTATATTGCTGATATTGCTTATGAAAACATTATTGTCAAAAAGTTAGATACGGACCTTCCAACTATCAACTTATATATGAGTAAGCGCAGTACAAATACATCACCTAGTGTGCAAGCATTTATTAATTTAATTAACGATTTTTTTCATTTGAAGTTTGATTGAAGTTTATCATTTAGTTAAGTGATTCTATTCAATAAATAATCTTCTCAGGGGGGTAAAAACCTTTAGATTTACGCTGCTGATAAAGTTTATGTTGGTTCAAATTAGATGGTTTTTTTTAAACTAAGGCTAGGTGGCGATTACTTCATCATAAAAATTGAATCTGTGCGTTGCTATGCTTATTTGCCTAAAGGGTTCGCTGGATTGCCAAAGTTGTAGAGCTTTTATTGACTGCTGTGGGATTAGATGTTCAATAAGCTTTTGAAATCGCTCATCGAGAATTGCCTGAATTAACCGAAGTCTAAATGAAAGCATTTTATTTTTGATTAAACAAAGAAGATGTAATTTTCCATCTTCTTTGTATTAGCAATGCGTTTGGATATTATGAACTTTTAGAATCTTGAGTCGTTGTCATCGGCGCTTGTGTAGTTACACGGTTGGTCAAAATGATATGTGCCGCAACACCGATACAAATCCCCCAAAAAACTGAGCTTAGCCCTAAAAAATGCATACCTGAGGCTGTCGCTAAAAAGGTGATCAGCGCTGCATCACGGTTGGCCTCATTTTTCATTGCAACCGACATATTTGTTCCAATCGCACCTAATAACGCTAGACCTGCAAGTGCGGCGACCAACTCTTTAGGTAATAGGCTAAATAACATGACAATGCTCCCTGCAAATAAGCCGCCTAAAATATAAAAAATACCATTGGCAATACCGGCTATATAGCGTTTTTCTTTAAGTTCATGTGCATCTTTGCCCATACACATGGCTGCAGTAATAGACGCTAAAACAATGGTAATGCCTCCGACACATGCGACAACGAGCGAGGCAATACTGGTTGCTGTGATAATCGGCTTGGCTGGCGTGTCATATCCACTGAGTTTCATGATCGCCATCCCCGGAAGGAATTGACCACTCAGACTGACTAAGATTAAGGGAATCGCCAAATTTAAAGTTGAGTTCCAAGTCCAAATTGGGGCAATAAACTGCGGTATAGCGAGTTGAAAATTCACATTAACAGGATTGATTTTCCCTAATGTAAAACTCAGGACAACACCAGTTAGCAAGACCCAAATCATCGCGTAGCGTGGCGATAGTCTTTTAGAAATCAGAAAGACCAATAACATGCCAAAGACAATGATCGGCATACTATCTGTAGCAGTGAACAGTCCAAGCCCAAACTGAAATAAAATACCTGCCATCATTCCCGCAGCGACATCTTGAGGAATCCATTTTAGGAGTTTGTCAAAATAGCCGGTGATTCCAATCAAAAATATAACGATAGCAGACGTGATATAAGCCGCTATGGCTTCATTCAGCGAAATATTCGGAAAGAGGGTGACTAAAAGAGCCGTACCGGGCGCTGACCACGCGGTAATCACCGGGGTTTTATATTTAATAGAGAGATAAATACCCGCCAGTGCCGCGCCAATAGAAATCCCCCAAATCCATGAAATCATCATGGCTGGGGAAACTTGGGCTTTTTGTGCGGCTTGGAAAAAAATAATCAATGGGCCTGAATAGGAGATCAGCACGGCTAAAAATCCTGCAACCGTCGCTGAGATCGACCAATCTTCTTTTAATGTTTTTAACAGGGGTGCCATCGCTTTTGCCTCCATGCGACTATGTCAATGAGCCTGTTGAATTTAACCAATGACGGTATAGCGTTAACCTTGATCTCCACCACCAACAGGGACGACTGTTCCTGTCATATAAGATGAATCATCGGATGCCAAAAATAGGATGGCATTGACTTGTTCCTGAATTGTGCCATAGCGCCCCAAGAATGTACGGTCAATGGTTTGATCGACCACGTCTTGCATCCATTGTTTTTCATGATCTGACAATGGGTTGGCGTTTCTTGGTACTTTCCGTGGTGGTGCTTCTGTGCCACCTGTGGCTACGGCATTGACTCGAATACCATCTTTTGCATGCTCAAAAGCGAGTGCAGCGGTTAAGCCATTGACCCCACCTTTTGACGCTGAATATGGCACACGGTTAATACCACGGGTTGCAATAGAAGATACATTTACAATCGTCCCTTGCTGATTTTTAATCATTTCAGGTAACACGGCTCGGCAGCACCACATAGTTGGAAATAATGAACGATTAACTTCCTTAACGATTTCTTCTTCTGAAAACTCTTGGAAGGGCTTCATCCAAATCGCACCTCCGACGTTATTGATCAAGATATCAATTCGGCCATATTTTTTAATGGCTTGGGTAGCAACTGATTGAGCGCCTGCATATGTTTCAAGATTGGCTTTAACAATAATGGCATCGCCATTATGGGCTTGAATATCGTTCAGCGTATCTTCAACAAAATCTGAGAGATCTGCCAATACCACTTGAGCGCCTTCCCGTGCCACTTGTAGTGCGACTCCACGACCGATACCTTGAGCGGCACCGGTTACAATCACAACTTTATTGCTAAATCTGGCTTGTTCTGACATTAAACTATTCTCCCTTAATTCGCTGAGAATTTTTCAAACAAGAAGTTTGCAGGTTTAACGCCTTCTGTATCTAACCAGCCACGTACAGCTTCAACCATCGGCACAGGACCACAGAGATAAATATCTACATCGCCGTTGTTTAACCAATCTTTTTCAACATGACTGGTCACATAGCCTTTACGTTCATGCTGTGACTCAGGGTGAGCGACCACAGTACGGTATTCGAACCAAGGGAGTTTGCTTTGTAATTCATCGAGCTTGTCTTTTGCCACGATGTCAAAGTCATTGGTTACGCCAAATACAAGACGAACAGGTTGTTCAGAACCTTTTTCTTCAAGCACTTGTAACATGGACATAAACGGCGCAATACCTGTACCACCTGCAAGCATGACCACAGGGCGGACGACATTACGCAGATAAAAACTACCAAAAGGACCTTTGAAGGTCATTTTGTCGCCGGCTTTCGCATTGGCACTCAGGAAGGTACTCATTTTTCCTTCAGGGACATTACGAACCACGAAGCCTGTTAAACGATTGCCCGGCTTTGAACTAAACGAATACGAACGAGTTTCTTCAGTCCCCGGAATGCCGACATTGACGTATTGACCTGCCAAGAAGTTAATGTCAGGTTGATCTTCATCCAGTTGAATATCAAAGGTAATCGTAGAATCCGACATATTTTTAACACGAGACAATGTGCCTTGAAACTCATGAATTTCAGTTTTACACACGTCAGATGATGCACTGATTTGGAAAACCGCATCTGAACTTGGACGACATTGGCAAGCTAAAATATAACCTTGCTCAGCTTCTTCGGGGGTTAAAGCGTCTTCGATATAAGATTCTTCAGGCATGTCGTAAGTACCTGACTCACAAAATGCACGGCATGTCCCGCATGCGCCATCACGGCAATCTAGAGGGATATTGATTTTTTGACGATAGGCTGCGTCGGATAAGGTTTCACCTTGAGCAACACTAATAAAACGAGTAACGCCATCTTCAAATTGAAGTGCAACATTATGGTTTGACATGGCTGAATATCCTTTTGAAAATCTGGTATAACGTGTCCTTTCAGCCAAATATCCTTCTGGCTGAAAGTTAAACCTTGCTTAGTGAAATAAGCTTTTAGAGGTGATAAATATCAATAACTTGGTTGATATAATCGTTTTTAAGAACTACATATTTGCTGAGGATTTTTGGCTGCTCACCTGAAAAATCAATTTCATAACGTGACATGCCAAAGTAGCTATAGTTGGTTTTGTAGCGGAAACTTAAGGTGTTCCAGTTAAAACGCACCGTTACTTTGTCGCCATCACGTTCAATAATCTCGACGTTATTAATGTTATGGCTGGTTCGTGTATCCGGCATCGTGGCAGATGAACGCTCAGTTTTAATGCGGAAGACACGGTCTTCTAAACCTTGACGGTCTGGATAATAAATCAAAGAAATCTCAGACTGCGGATCTTCCGTTAGGCGGTCATCGTCATCCCAAGCAGGCATCCAAAATGATGCAGATGGGGCATAGCACTCTAGCCATTCATCCCACTTTTCATCATCTAAAAAACGCGCTTCGCGGTAGAGGAACTGAGATACAGCTTCAATGCTTACGCTGTCTAAATGTGCAGTTGCATTCATGCGACATCTCCTTGTTCATTTGCGACTTGTTGTGCCAATTCTTTTTCTTCAGCGATGGCATGTTTCATGGTTTTTAACCAATATTGATGCTGAGCAAGGTAAAGACCTTCATCTTCGGTTTTGATGCCACTTAATAGTGGTTTTAGACCAATTTCATTGGCTGCATCATCCGGTCCATGAATCCAGTGTTTTGAACCACGGCACATGTCGTTCCATTCCAGTTCAATCCCTGCATAACCTGCTTGGCAGGCACGGAATTCTTCTAAATCATCGGGTGTTGCCATGCCTGAGGCATTAAAGAAGTCTTCATATTGACGAATACGACGTGTACGTGCTTCTGGCTCTTCACCGACAGGGGCGATACAGTAAATGGTGACTTCAGTTTTATTGACAGAAATCGGGCGTAAAACTCGAATTTGTGAACCGAATTGATCCATCAAATAGACGTTTGGATAAAGACATAGGTTACGTGAACGCTCGATCATCCATTTCGACATCGGTGCGCCGAATTTTTCGGTATATTCATCGGCTTTGCTAAAGTTTGGACGGTCTTCTGGGTTTGCCCATTGGGTCCATAACAACATGTGACCACTGTCAAAACCATAAGAACCACCACCTTGCTTGCCCCAAGAACCCGCACTCATAGCACGAATATTATCTGCCGCTTGTGCTTCTTTACGGTGCTGAGTGGTCGCTGCATAGTTCCAATGCACGGCTGATACGTGATAGCCATCTGCGCCATTTTCAGCTGTAAGTTTCCAGTTACCTTCATAGGTATAGGTAGATGAACCACGTAAAACTTCCAAACCGTTTTTCGACTGACCTTCGATCATGTCGATAATTTTGGTGGTTTCACCTAAGAATTCTTCAAGGCTTGGCACATCAGGATTTAAGCTACCAAATAAAAAGCCTTTATAACTTTCAAAGCGCGCGACTTTTTTCAAGTCATGTGAACCATCTTGGTTAAAGCAATCTGAATAACCAGCTTCAGCAGGGTCTTTAACTTTGAGCAATTTACCTGAGTTATTAAAAGTCCAACCATGGAATGGACAGGTGTAGGTTGCTTTGTTGCCTTTTTTATAACGACATAACTGTGCGCCACGGTGTGAGCAGGCATTGATCATGGCATTCAGTTCACCATTACGGTTACGTGCAATGATGATCGGCTGGCGACCGATATGAGTCGTGTAATAATCATTGTTATTTGGAATTTGGCTTTCATGTGCCAAATACACCCAGTTACCTTCAAAAATGTATTTCATTTCAAGATCAAACAACGCTTGATCGGTAAATACTGAGCGGTGCAGTTTAAATTCACCAGTGTCAAAATTATCGACAAGAAGTTCATCAATACGATCTAGATGGCTGGTGTTAATTACAGGAATACGTGGCATGTCCATTCTCCGACTGTCCAATGAGGGGATAGTCACCGAGTTGTCAGACTTAGATGAGACAGCTCGGCTTCCTTAGATTGAGTAATTAAGCGCTAGCGCGTCGACGATCTACTTCAGTATTTGGTGCAGCAGCTTGTTCTTTAACTAACTCAACATTAAAGCTAATGTGCTTAAACGGTTGGTTTAGACCACGACGTGCAATTTCAGCTTCGTCTGTGATATCAACAGCAGTTGCCACCAGACCATCACGAGTTGCAAAGGCAAAGTCGTCCCAAAGGTATTTATCACCTTCGATGTTGAATTGAGTAGTTAGCTTGCGGTAACCCGGTGCAGAGATAAAATAATGTACATGTGATGGACGGTTACCATGACGGCCTAGTTTGTCTAAAACAAATTGAGTTGTACCTTCTGGAGGGCAGCCATAACCAACGGGCATCGTAGTTTGTGCAACATATTTACCGTCTTGGTCAGAAAGAATCGTACGGCGAAGGTTAAAGTCAGATTGAGACTTATCAAAGAAAGAATAGTTACCTAGGCTGTTGGCATGCCAAATTTCAACTTTAGCGCCTTCAATGATGTTGCCTTCGGTATCTGTTACCGTACCTTCAATAAACAGAGTTGGAATTTTATCGGTTTCCGTACCATCATCCATACGAGCAAAGCCCACTGATTCAGGTGCGCCAGCCACATATAAAGGGCCTTCAATGGTACGTGGTGTACCACCTGTAATACCTGCTTTCGCATCAGCTTCATCGGCACGTAAATCTAGATAGTGCTCTAAACCTAAACCAGCGGCTAAAAGACCTAATTCGTTCGCTTGACCCGCGTCTGTAAAATACTCTAGACCTTTCCATAGTTCAGTTTGAGTAATATCTAGATCTTCAATCGCTTGGAATAAATCACCCAATAAACGTACCACAACTTGCTGTACACGTTGGTCAACAGGCCCTGTCGCTGTATCTACGTTCATTTGTTTAACCAGAACATCAATCTCTTGACGGTTCATACTATATCTCCTTAAGTATGCATTTAAGTTTGGGTGGCTATCACTCGATAAAAGAGGTCTTTGGCTGCCACGTTCCTTGTTTGGTTGTCTAACAATACTTTTTAAGTTGTTTCGTGTAGCGGCTGAAGCCTCTTTCAGGTAATGCGCTGCACGATGTTTTTGATCTGTTGGATGGGATTAAATTTGCTTAATCCTGTCTATGTGATATACCTTAAAAGAATAAAATCTTCACGTCGAAGATCAAATTTGCATTTTATTATACTTAATAGGTATCGATAACCATGGAACTAAGACACTTAAGATACTTTGTCGCGGTGGTTGAAGAGCAGAGTTTTACCAAAGCGGCAGAAAAACTATATATAGCTCAACCACCTTTGAGTCGGCAGATTCAAAATTTGGAACATGAGCTTGGAATTCAGTTATTTGAACGAGGTAGCCGTCCGCTTAAGACTACAGAAGCAGGTCAATTTTTTTATCATCATGCTTTAAAACTTTTGTCTAATGCAGAAGAAATTAAATCAATGACGAAACGAATCGGTTTGACAGAACGGACCGTGACAATCGGTTTTGTGAGCTCTTTATTGTTTGGTTTACTCTCGAATATTTTGTATTTATTTAAACAACAACATCCACATTTAAAAATAGAAATGGAGGAAATGGCGACCACTGAACAAATCAAAGCATTAAAAGAAGGCCGTATAGATGTCGGCTTTGGTCGATTGCGTATTTCAGACCCTGCGATCAAACGGGTTTTACTGCGTGAAGAACGCTTAGTGGTAGCCTTACATGCCAGTCATCCTTTTGCACAAAAAAAGGAAGGTATATATCTTGCAGATCTGATCGATCAGCAATTGATTTTTTACCCAAATCACAATAAACCGAATTTTTCGACCCAAGTGCGTGGCATATTTTCAGAGTATGGTTTGGAACCTAAAAAAGTACGTGAAGTACGTGAATTACAACTGGCCTTGGGCTTTGTTGCAGCGAATGAAGGGGTTTGTATCACCCCAATGAGTGCCCAAAGTGTGCAATTAACACATTTAACCTTTGTTCCTATCTTAGATGAAGCCGCGATTAGCCCTGTATTTATGGCTGTACGTCATATGGATGAAAGCGAAGATATTCGTGGTTTATTTGATAGTGTTTATCAAGTATATGATTTAGAAGCGATTCCTTATGATCGTGCTGTGTTTTGAGTATGCTGTCGCTAGACGTTCAGATGAACTGCACATATGAAATGATCTATTTAAATAAAGCGGAATCAAGGGATTAATTTGTATTCAACTTTTTAGGTATACAAACATGCCTAATCGGTTTTGGACATTAAGCACCAACTTATTCATTGTGAAAAGCGAATTTTACAAGCTTCACAATTAGGAGGTGGGCTATGCAAAACCAGAAAATTAATATTAATACCTTGGTTGATGAAGCCAAATTTACGCCATTTCATTGGGGTGTTTTGATTTGGTGTCTTTTGATTATTATTTTTGACGGTTATGACTTGGTGATCTATGGCGTTGCCTTACCGTTGTTGATGCAAGAATGGTCCTTATCTGCGGTACAAGCCGGCTTACTGGCAAGTACGGCTTTATTTGGCATGATGTTTGGTGCCATGTGTTTTGGCACACTGTCGGATAAAATTGGTCGCAAAAAAACCATTATGATCTGTGTCGGTATCTTTAGTGGTTTTACCTTCTGCGGCGCTTTTGCAAGTACTCCCGTTGAGTTTGGTATTTTACGTTTTAAATAAAGCGGAATCAAGGGATTAATTTGTATTCAACTTTTTAGGTATACAAACATGCCTAATCGGTTTTGGACATTAAGCACCAACTTATTCATTGTGAAAAGCGAATTTTACAAGCTTCACAATTAGGAGGTGGGCTATGCAAAACCAGAAAATTAATATTAATACCTTGGTTGATGAAGCCAAATTTACGCCATTTCATTGGGGTGTTTTGATTTGGTGTCTTTTGATTATTATTTTTGACGGTTATGACTTGGTGATCTATGGCGTTGCCTTACCGTTGTTGATGCAAGAATGGTCCTTATCTGCGGTACAAGCCGGCTTACTGGCAAGTACGGCTTTATTTGGCATGATGTTTGGTGCCATGTGTTTTGGCACACTGTCGGATAAAATTGGTCGCAAAAAAACCATTATGATCTGTGTCGGTATCTTTAGTGGTTTTACCTTCTGCGGCGCTTTTGCAAGTACTCCCGTTGAGTTTGGTATTTTACGTTTTCTTGCCGGTCTAGGCATCGGTGGCGTTATGCCGAACGTTGTCGCATTAATGACAGAATACGCGCCAAAACGTATACGCAGTACCTTGGTTGCACTAATGTTTAGTGGTTATGCCATAGGTGGTATGGCTTCAGCGTTATTGGGTGCTTGGTTAGTGCCTGTATATGGCTGGAAAATCATGTTTTATATTGCGATTATTCCATGTCTTGCATTGCCTTTAATTTGGAAATTCCTCCCTGAATCATTGATGTATTTAACCTCAAAGCATCAAACAGATACGACTCGAACAATTGTCTCTAAAATTGCTCCTGAACAAGTCCTCACAACGGATACTCAATTTGTACTCAATGAAGTTTCTGAAGAAGACAAAGCACCGTTAAAAGCATTATTTCAACAAGGGCGTAGTTTCAGTACGTTTATGTTCTGGATTGCATTTTTCATGTGCTTATTGATGGTTTATGCACTTGGAAGTTGGTTACCAAAATTGATGATCCAAGCTGGCTATTCGCTTGGTGCAAGTATGATTTTCCTCTTTGCACTGAATATTGGTGGAATGGTAGGTGCTATTGGTGGTGGTGCTTTGGCAGACCGATTCCATATCAAAAAAGTACTGAGCATCATGTTCATGTGTGGCGCATTGGCTTTAATCTTACTAGGCTTTAACAGTCCGCAAATGGTTCTGTATACCTTAATTGCTGTAGCAGGTGCAGCTACCATCGGTTCGCAAATCCTACTTTATACCTTTGTCGCACAATACTACCCAACCACAGTACGTTCTACAGGTATGGGTTGGGCATCGGGGATTGGACGAATTGGTGCAATCGTTGGACCGGTACTTACTGGTGCGCTGTTAACCATGAATTTGCCGCATCAAATGAACTTCTTGGTGATAGCCATTCCCGGTGTCATTGCTTCTTTAGCAATATTTATGGTGAATTTGCAAGCGTCTGTAGAGGCATCTACTCAAGGTCAATCGCCAAAACTCAATACGCAAGCTATCAAAAATCCAGCGAATTAAGCCGATATTTAAAGATTTAACATTACCCCAAAATTTTAAGTTTCTAGGCCCTGATGCACAGCATGAGGGCTAGTGGGAAATTGTGACAAAAAATAAGGAAAGGGCATAGCCCAAATCGAGGTCAGGATGAAAACTCAAAAGCTAAATTTAGTCAAAAAAACCTTTAAAATGAAACCGATGATACTGGCTTGTGCAGCCGCGTTCCCCATGTGGACACATGCGGCAGTCAGCGAGGCTGAAGTTGAACAGTTGCGTGAAGAAGTCAAAGCGTTAAAAGCCATGATGCAGCAATATATTCAACAACAAAACACCTTGTCGAGTGAAATCAAAGATGTAAAACAACGACCTGTAGTTGCTGCACAGACTCAAACACCGAGCCTGAGTTTAAATACCAAATCGGGCGCTGAGTTTAGCTTGTATGGCAATGTGCGAGCAGATGCATCTTATCAGGCAGAAGGCGGCAGCTTATCTCGCCTGTATAACCAAATGAATAGTGTTCCGCTAGAAGGGAATGCTGAAAGTTCAGATCGTTTAAAAGTAACACTTGCTGCTACACGTTTAGGACTAGACTTTAAAACGCCGACTCAAGTGGGCGATGTAGGCGGTAAAATTGAAGTCGACTTTTTGGGTGCAAATGATGGACTGAGGATTCGTCATGCCTATTTAACTTATGGTGATTGGTTGGTGGGGCAAACATGGTCTAACTTTGCTGTACCTGATTATATGCCTGAAACCATTGATGCATTGGGCTATGTCGGTGGTGCTGTTAAACGTACACCGCAAGTTCGCTATAGTCACAAATTTAGTCCAGAGACAAATCTTGTACTCGCTGCAGAAGATTCTAAGGATGACAGCTCAATTATGCGTTTGCCTGCATTAACAGCGCGGTTAAACCATAAAATGACAGATACACTCATGTTGAGCGCACGTGCGATGGGTGCTGAAAAGAAAACGGATACGGATACAGAAACCGCATGGGGACTTGGTCTGGGCGCAAAGCTAGATTTGACGGATAAAACAGTGCTCAAAGCGGATTATTACCATGTCAAAGGCGACAGTAGTTTTGTGTCATGGACCAACCAAGGTTTTGTGACCAATGCAGATAAAGACATCATCGCCACCAATGAATTTGACTCGATTACAGTAGGTTTAACTCAACAAATTTCAGCACAATGGCGCGGAACATTGGGCTATGGTTATATGAAAGCAGATGGTAATGCAGATTATGTCAACTCATTAGTTGATAAAACCAAGGCCAATAAAAACTTGTGGCAAGCATGGGCAAATGTATTTTACAGCCCTGTTAAGCCGATTAGTTTAGGTCTGGAATATGTCTATGGTGAACGTGAAGCTTTTGGCGCTGCACCAAATGGCAGTACTGAGGGGGAAGATAACCGAATCAATGCAGTCGCGATGTACAACTTCTAATGCTATTACAGAGAATAGTTTAATTTAAATTGCCTTAGAAATTTCAATATCAATTTAACGAGAGCGTGATTGAAATTATATTCAGGTTTTAACATCTGACTTTCCGACAATCTTTCAATGCGTGCTCTCAATTCATACTAGCCCTTGATCTTCACTGATTGAGGGCTTTTATCTTATTTAGAAACTTATATTTTTTGACTAAAAAATATAATTATCTGTTTTATTTCATTTAACAAATCATTTGAATATAAAAATACGAAGAAGGATATTGATAAAAATCATGAATTTTGAAATATTTTGATACATACATGACGATAAAACACACTACAATCCTTGCCGTAAATTTCGTTTCACTTAGAAGACGCAATCATGGATGTCCCTCAATTTTCCAAATATAACAACACGTCACTTAAGCTTTTAAGCCTGATGATGCTTACTGCAATGGCACAATATAGTGTTGCAGATAGCAATGTATTACCTGAAATCACCATTAACGTTGAACAAAGTTCAATGGATGAAAAAATAAAAAAAGCACTGACTAAAGTAAATGGTGCAACCAATGCGATCGTTGCAGCAGACATTCAAGATGTACCCAAGCGAACAAATGCTGATTTATTTAAAAATCAACCGGGGATATACGCGGCATCTTCAGGAAATGAAGGGGTGAAACTGTCGATACGTGGCTCGGGGATCAATCGTGCACCGGGGGCGCATGCTTCAGGGTTGTATATAACCTTAGATGATTTGCCATTTACAGGGCCAGGAGGAACACCTTATGAACTGCTTGAGCCGCTGTGGGTAGACCATATAGAGGTTTTACGAGGGGCTAATGGTTTAACACGTGGCGCATTAAGCTTGGGTGGTCTAATTAACTATGCAAGCCCAACAGGAAAAAATGCAGCAAAACTGTCAGTGCATCATGAAATGGGCAGCCACGGTTATCAAAAAAGTGAAATCAGTTCAGGACAACAAATCGGTGACTTAGACTATTATCTTTCCTTAACACAAAGTGATGATGACGGTTTTCAAGATCATGCTTCAAGCCAGAGCAAAGGTTTATCGGCCAATGTGGGATATAAAATAAACCCTAACCTAGATACACGTTTTTATCTGCGTTACCGAGAGACTGAACACCAAACGCCGGGACGTCTAACCCAACAACAGATTGAACAAAATCCAAAACAAGCAGTAGCCCAAAATATCTCGCTGAATAATAATCGTCCGCA
Organism: Acinetobacter sp. YH12251; assembly: GCF_013417465.1. NCBI lineage: Bacteria > Pseudomonadati > Pseudomonadota > Gammaproteobacteria > Moraxellales > Moraxellaceae > Acinetobacter > Acinetobacter sp. YH12251. Next base: position 25,501 of record NZ_VPDZ01000017.1, read on the forward strand.
GCCGGGAAGTCTTTGGTTGGCGAATAAAACCAATATGACTTTGGACTCGGGCGATCGTTTACAGTTGGGTCTGGCCTATCATCATTATCCGATGGATTTGCAAGAAGGTTTGTATAGTACCGATGTTGACTATGACGATATTATTACCTTATTTAACTACCAATTTGACCGAACGCTATGGGGGCATGAAAGCCAAAATACTTTAGGTTTTCGTAGTACCACGCATTTGCCAGATGGTCAGGTCGTTGAACGCTTGCGTGTAGCGCAAGGCGCCTATGCTGCGGGTACAGAAACGCGGCATTATACCTACCAAGGTGGTGACTATGTTTTACATTATGCCAATGCCTTGGCACTACACCCACAGTTTTGGCTCGATAGTCGAGTTGCATTGGCGTACACCCATCGTGAAAGTGAAGTGACATGGCCTGTGCAAAGTCATAAAGAAAATATTCGTGAATGGAATGTCCTGCCATCGCTAGGTTTTCGATATCAAATCCAACCTGAAACACAGCTCTTTGCCAATGTCAGTCGAAGCTTAGAAGCACCACATCCTTGGGCTTTAATTTGGGGTTCGGATCAAAAGTTCCCCGACGAAAGTGGCGCAGCGACGGGACGCCAAAATGCTCCGATTCATTTGAATAGTCAGACAGCGAATACTCTTGAACTAGGTGGGCGTGGTCAACATGCACTGGGTGAGTGGAATATTGCATATTACTATTCACAGGTTAAAAATGAACTGTTGGCTGTTGAAATCCAACCAGAGCCTAATCCGATAATTTACGAATCGAATGCTTCAGACACCATCCATCAGGGGCTAGAACTCGGTTTAAACAGTTCACTTTGGCAAAATGATGTATATGGACAAGTTCAACTGAAACAAGCCTATACTTTGAATGATTTTCACTATAAAAATGATGCGGTATTTGGAAAAAATGAACTTGCAGGTATACCAAAACACATCTATCAGGCTGAACTGAAATACGAACATCCTTTAGGATTTTATGTTGCGGTGAATACACTTTATGCCGCAAAGGTCGCAACCGACTATGCCAATAGTTTCTACGCAAAAGATTGGCAAATTTGGGGAGCATCATTCGGCTATATGCAACCACAAAAACAGTATTTGGCTTGGTTGGATTTCAGAAATATGGCCAATAAAAAATATGCATCTACCGTGACACCGGGCTATAACGATGCCGGCAAAGATCCTGCTCGTTTAACACCGGCTGAAGGTCGGGCGGTATATGCAGGACTGACGTATCATTTTAATTAAGCATCTTATATTCAAATACAGCGAACAATTGAAAAGCCTTATGCTGCGGATTTGAAAATAAAAAAGGGAGCCAATCAGCTCCCTTTTTTTAAATCTTTGATTGAGTTGTTAAGCAGTACGAGGCATATCTTGAATACGTCGCCATGGCTGAGCTTCTTCAATTTCATACGCCAGTTCAATTAAGGTTTTTTCATCACCGACATCGGCTGAAATTTGCATACTGATTGGAAGTCCGTCGTTTTGCGTTTCTCCCATAGGAATCGACATACCCGGCGCACCCACCACATTTTGAATAGGTGTAAATGTTACATAGTTCTGTATACGCTCAAATAACTGGTCAAACGGTAATTGAGGTGACAAATAGCCAATTTTAGGTGTGGTATGTGCAAGTACAGGCGATAGCAAAACGTCATAATGCTTAAAGATTTCACGATATTGCTGCTGCATTTTCTTTAATCGATACAGAAATAGCGGGGTTTTATAAAAGTTCTTTTTATACAACTTCGATAAACCAACGGTTAACTGATCTAACTCTTTTGGATTAAAGTCAGCGCCAAAGATTTTCTTGCCAAAGGTACTCAGTAAAAAGGACAACATCCCCCAATATTCACTGAAATCTTCAACAAAGCTTAAGGAAAAAGGTAATTGAAGTTCTTCAACATGATGGCCTAATTTTTCTAAGAGTGCTGCGCTATGCATTAACGTTGCAGTTGTTTCGCTATCTATTTGCCCTGTAATCGATTGCGGGACTAAGCCTATGCGTAGTCGACGTTTAGAAGGGCCATGAATCATGCCTATTCGTGGCAGTTTTTTATTGTAATAACTTGACTCCATTCCTGCATAAAAATGCGCTGTATCTCGTATGCTACGGGTTAAAACACCTTCACTGATGATATTAATCGGAAGAGAACCTGCTGCTTCACTGTCATAAGTACGGCCACGGCTAGGCTTTAATCCAATCAAACCGCAGCATGCAGCAGGGATACGAATCGAACCACCGCCATCATTGGCATGGGCAATCGGAACTACACCGGCTGCAACGAGAGCTGCGGAACCCCCTGAAGATGCACCGCAGGAATAACCTAAATGCCAAGGGTTATAGGTGGCTGATCCATCTTTATATTCGGTGCTGGCATTTAGACCAAATTCAGGGAGCTTGGATTTTCCTAATACGACAAAACCTTGATCTAAGATTTGTTGGCTAATTTGAGGATTACGATCGGCTGGTTTTGAACCTATGGCCTTTGAACCATGGCGTGAGGGCAAGCCTTGATAATCTAGATTATCTTTAAAGAAAAAAGGGACGCCCGCAAAAAGACCATGTTCAACATATTGATTTTGCTCTAAAGCACGCTGAAAACAGTCCAATTCAATGGCATTTAGATACGGATTGACTTGTTCCGCACGTGCAATGGCCGCTTGTGTTATTTCCTGTACAGAGGCTTCTTTAGATTTGATGAGCTGTGCAATCCCCACAGCATCTAGATCTTTGAGTACATCCGAACTAAAGGCATGTATGCGTTGACTGTGTTTTTGATCTTCCATGAACTAACCTATTTGTTTTTTGAATTTTGGTAAATGTTGAATGAATTCGTTGTTATCTCAACAACAAATATATGTATTTGAACAATATCTGTTTGAGCATAATAATGACAATAAAAATTGTCAAATATTCATCTGATCTGAGGAAAGTGCAGAGATTGTACTAAGGAGGGCATCTAAAGCCTTTTGAATCTCATCCTTCCATGCAAAGGAACAATTTAAACGGATATATTGAGTTTTGGCTTCTGATACGTTAAATAAACGGCCTGGAGCAACGCCGATCTGCTGGTGAATTAGGGCTTCATAGACCGCCATACTTTCAACGTTTTCTGGTAATTTTAACCAAAGAAAATAACCGCTTGGATGATATTGTAATTTGCATCCAGTCGGTAGACGGCTTTCTAAATAACGATAAAACTGTAATTTATGTTGTTGTAGACTTTTTCTTAGGACCCGTAAATGTTTTTCATAATGATAATTTGAAATAAATTCCACCAAGGCATTTTGCAATAAGGTATTAACGGAAATAGTGCTCATAAGCTGTAAGTGTTGAATCGCTTGAGAGTATTTACCTGCATGCACCCAACCTACTCGAAATGCAGCGCCTAGCGTTTTAGAAAAAGATGAACAGTGTAAGACCATATTATTTTGGTCAAAGTATTTCATTGAAACAGGTTTCTTAGACGCATAATGCATTTCTTCATACACATCGTCCTCAATTAAATGCACATGATATTGGTGTAATAACACGGCAATTTTTTGCTTGATTTCATCACTCACTGTAAAGCCCACAGGATTATGCGAATTCAGCATCAGCCAACAAATTTTGACGGGATAAGTTTTTAAAATATGTTCAAATGCGGTTAAATCAAAACCGTCTTGTGGATGTTCAGGTAAGGTCACCACTTTAAGGCCTAAGCGCTCTGCAGCTTGCAAGGCGCCATAGAAAATATTTTGCTGTAACACAATATAATCACCCGGTGAGGCAATGGCCTGTAAGGAAAGATTCAGTGCATCCATACAGCCTGAGGTAATCACAATATCCTCTGGATCTGTGGCAATGCCTTGCATGCAATAACGCTGTGCAATCAACTTACGAAGGGCTAAATTACCGGGTGGAAGATTATCAATGGCATCGTAACTTTTGGGATTTCGGGAAATTTGCCCCATGATTTGGGTTAACTTTTTAGAAAAAACAATGTCTTGAGCTGGAAAAGCTGATCCCAAGGGAATGATTTTTTCATCTTGTATTGATTTTAAATACTTAAATACTAGTGAGTTAATTTCAACAGGAGTGTTTAAGGACACGATTTGAGCGTGTTCAGCCTCTATTTCGACTAAGCCTTGCGCCACATAGTAGCCTGATTTTTCACGTGCATAGATTAAGCCACGCGATTCTAACTCCTGATAAGCATTCATGACCGTGATTAAACTAAAGCCGGACAACTGCACTTGTTCACGCAAAGACGGGAGCTTTTCGTGAGCTTTTAAAGTGCCATTTTCAATCAGTTGACGTAGGTGCTGAGCAAGCTGTTCCGATTTATACATAGTCATCAACAAGATAAAGTTCTGTTATAAATATATCAGTAAATGAAACTTTATATTAAATTTTTATAACAGATGAGTCTGTACTGTTATAAGTTTTTTCAAAATCACTGTATCTAGTTTTAAGTTTGAATTTTTTATAAGGTGCATTGACCACAACACTTGTGGCGTCAAATGGTATGGAAGTTAGGGAGTTGAATATGTTTAAAGCCAGTGAATTAGAACTGTTACAACATTTACTGGTGGATGTTCCATTGACAGATTCAACGCTGCATCTGTTGCAACAACAGCATACTAATTTAGAAGCGGTACTTTTGCGCAGTCGAATTTTGCGTCAAGTACAGCAAGTGGGCTATGTCAGTATTTGTCAGGAGCATATGAATGCCAAGGCTGAAAATGCGGCTTTTTTATTTGCACCCTTTATCTTAGCGAATTTGAATCAGAAGGTGATCTACGCTGCACCGCAAAGCCCTGAAAATATTGCGATATTGAATCGTTATTATCATGCTGAGGCTAAACTTAGCGCATTTAAAGTTGATGATGTTTTATCGGGACTCAATGTCTACATTGAGCTACATAATGAACAACTATCGCCAGCAGAATACTTCTATTTTAGTTTGATCAATAGCTTATGTAATCCGAAAGTTTCCAGAATCATTTGTATTACACATCTAGATATCGACTTAGAAAAATTAAAACAGCTCGCTGAATTTTTAGATGTTGAAATCCATGTCTTGGCGGATAAAGCTGAACCGATTGATTTTGATCTAAATAAAATCAATATGTTAAAGCTGCTATTTAAAGACAAAGATCAGCAATATATCGATTTATGCCAAAAGTTTTCGTTTATCAATGCGAAAATTTTACAACGATTAGGTTTATATGAATTTGACCGTGCGCAAGTCTTGGTAGAAGACATGTTTTATTCAGAACACATCTTTGAAAAAATGTCGGTCTACGGTGAATATATTCAAACGCATCTACAGCACCAAGTGAAAAAGCAGAGTCCTGCATAAGCGATAAAGATGACTAATTAAGTTTATAGCTGTGAATTGATCACTTTAAAAATGCAAAAAGCTTGTAAATCTAGACTTACAAGCTTTTTTTAAATTCAAATTTAAACCAATTTATTTGGCCCAATGATCCGATTAATACTTTATGAACTGATCATGAGCAAACATGAAATGTAAGATATACATGCAATAGCGAGTTGCAATAAGTGAATAGATTATCGCTTAAGGTAGATAGGAATTATCTGCACCAACAACAAACGCTACACCAATACAGAATAAAAGCACATAGATCGAGAACCAAATAATGGCACGTTTAAAGGCCTTATCTGAAATTTCACTGTCTGCATATTTTTGCGGTTTGTTAGGCTCTTGATTGCTCATAAGATGTACTCTAAATCCCTAATGGTTATAAGTGATTATTGGGGTATATCACTTGAAAGCATAGATACAACATTCATCTAAATTTCTATAACAGTTATAGTTTAGAAGCAGCCATCCTGACTTAATCCATTAATAAACTATGATATTGATCGGTTCTTTTTCTCAAAAAGTCCCAGACCAGCTTAATGCGCGGCTCATGCTGTAAATCGACTAAGGTCAGCATCCAAAAGGTATGCACAAAACGAACATCTTGCGCCAAGACTTGTTCTAATTCGGGTTTTTCCTCGGCCAAAAATTTGGGCAATATTGCCAATCCTGCACCCGCACTCACGGCAATTTGTTGTGCCAAAATACTGCTACTTCTAAAGTTGGCATTAAGCTGAATAGGTAAGCGCTCTAAACAATACAGTTCAGGGCTATAGACCAAATCATCTATATAGTTCACAAAAGTATGTGATTTTAAATCTTCTAATGTATGAATGGGTTGCATGTTTTTTAGGTATTCTTTACTGCCATAAATTTTTAAACAATAGTCTGCTAGTCGAGTAATGATATAGGGGCCGGATTTCGGCCGATCAATTGAAATAACAATATCTGCTTCACGATGTGAAAGCTTGATCATTTTCGGCACTGGAATAAGGTCAATAGTCAGTAGAGGGTATTTTTTGGACAATTCTGCCAAGAGCTGTGTCAAAAATGCTGTTCCAAATCCTTCGGGTGTGCCAATTCGCACACGACCTTGCATAGGTTGGTTAGGTTTTTCGATTTGTAAAAATGCCTGTTCCATTTGTTCAACGCGAGGAACCAGTGCCAAACCGTCTAAAGTGAGCTCATAACCTGTGGCTTCACGTTTAAATAATGGCGTGCCTAAAGCCAGTTCTAGCGCATGTATACGTCGAGAAACCGTACTGTGCTCAACACCGATAATACGGGCGGTATTGGTTAGGGTTTTCGCACGAGCCAAAACCAAAAAATACTGTAAATGATCCCAGTCTACTTTCATTGTTATTGTCATCCCTGTGCATATTTGCACATCAATCGTGCGTGAATCTCTATTGGTAGTCAAAATTTTCTTTGCTAGTTTGAAGTGAATTGGAAAATATAAATATAAGGCTTTTGGATATTTTCTAAGTCAGTACAAAACAATAAGTGCCTATGGAGAGGTCATGAACACAATGTCAAATATTCAGTCAGCGACGGCTAAATTATTAATTAACGGTAAATTTGTAGAGTCAAACACTACAGAGTGGCAAGACATTCTAAATCCTGCAACTCAAGAGGTTTTAGGTCGTGTTCCAATGGCGACTATGGAAGAAGTGGATGCAGCGATTGCTTCAGCGCAAGAGGCTTTTAAAACTTGGCGCTTAACGCCTGTTCAAGCACGTATGCGCATTATGCTGAAGCTACAAGATCTAATCCGTAGCAATATGAAAGAGATTGCCCGTGTACTGACGGCTGAGCAAGGAAAGACACTTGCAGATGCTGAAGGTGATATTCAACGTGGTTTAGAAGTCGTTGAGCATGCGTGTTCGGTTGGCACACTTCAAATGGGCGAATATATAGAAGGTGTTGCACGTGGTGTGGATACCTATACCTTGCAGCAACCTTTGGGTGTATGTGCAGGAATTACGCCATTTAACTTTCCTGCGATGATTCCACTGTGGATGTTCCCAATGGCCATCGTCTGTGGAAATACCTTTGTTTTAAAGCCATCTGAACAAGATCCATTATCGACCATGATGCTTGTCGAACTTGCGATTGAAGCCGGTATTCCAGCAGGTGTATTAAACGTAGTGCATGGTGGTAAAGACGTTGTTGATCGTTTATGCACACATCAAGCTATTAAGGCCATTTCATTTGTAGGCTCTACAGCCGTTGGTACACATGTATATAACCTTGCAGGACAGCATGGAAAACGTGTGCAGTCGATGATGGGGGCCAAAAACCATGTGGTGGTAATGCCGGATGCCAATAAAGAACAAACTTTAAATGCCCTCGTTGGTGCAGCATTCGGTGCGGCAGGTCAGCGTTGTATGGCTTTGTCGGTTGCTGTCATGGTTGGTGAAAGTAAAGAATGGGTCAATGAACTGGTTGAAAAAGCCAAAACGCTGAAGGTCAATGCAGGGCATGAGCCGAATACCGATATTGGCCCAGTTATTTCACCTCGCGCAAAAGCACGTGTACTGGATTTAATTCAAAGCGGTGTAGAGCAAGGTGCGGAGTTGCTGCTGGATGGTCGTGATGTTCAAGTCATTGGCTATGAGCAAGGAAACTTTGTCGGAGCAACGATTTTTAATCAAGTTTCAACCGATATGCGCATCTATACCGAAGAGATCTTTGGGCCCGTGTTAGCCATTATTCATGTCGATACTCTAGAGCAGGCAATTGAATTAATTAATGCTAATCCATTCGGCAACGGTGTCGGACTATTTACACAAAGCGGTGCAGTCGCACGTACATTCCAAAGCGATATCGATATTGGTCAAGTGGGTATCAATATTCCAATTCCTGTACCTGTACCTTTCTTTAGCTTTACAGGATCGCGTGGTTCAAAACTGGGGGACTTAGGTCCATATGGTAAGCAAGCGGTTCAGTTCTATACACAAACCAAAACGATCACCAGTCGTTGGTTCGAAGATACACAAGAAAAAGGTGAAGTGAATACCACCATTAACCTACGTTAATTTAGGAGTTCAAGGATGAATATTGCCTTTATCGGTTTAGGAAACATGGGCGGAAAAATGGCCCAAAACCTACTCAAAGCAGGTTTTACGGTTTACGGTTTCGACTTAAGCGAAATTGCGATTCAGCATTTTACTGAAGCAGGTGGCATCGTTTGCCAAAACCCACAAGATGCAGCGAAACAAGCAGATGTTGTGATTAGCATGTTGCCCGCTGCCAAGCATGTTAAAGAGGTGTACTTGGGAGAAAATGGTGTATTAGCGGTAATGAAAGCAGGAAGCTTATGTATCGATAGCAGTACCATTGATCCGCAAACCATTAAGGATATAGCCGAGACGGGTGCTGCACATCAGATAAAAATCTGTGATGCACCTGTTTCAGGCGGAACTATTGGTGCTCAGGCAGGTACATTAACCTTTATGGTCGGTTCAGATGATCAAACCTTTGAAAAAACCAAAGCGGTATTGGGCCACATGGGTAAAAACATTGTGCATTGTGGTGATGTGGGTGCAGGTCAAATTGCGAAAATTTGCAATAACTTGATTCTTGGTATTTCCATGGCAGCCGTTGCTGAAGGTATGGCGCTCGGTGCGCGTCTGGGGATTGATCCTCAAGCCTTAGCAGGTGTGGTGAATAGTTCGAGCGGACGTTGCTGGAGTTCGGATGTATGTAATCCATGGCCGGGTATCTCAGCAAATGCACCTGCAGGACGTGGCTATACCGATGGTTTTGCAACTCAGCTGATGTTGAAAGATCTAGGATTAGCTGTAGAAGCCGCAGGACAAGTCAAACAGCCAATTATTTTAGGTGGACTGGTTCAGCAAATGTATCAACAGTTGTGTTTACAAGGTAATGCACACTTAGATTTTTCCAGCATCGTGCAGCAATACTTACCTAAGGACGCTGAATAATCGCATTGAACTTTTAAATCTAGCCTAGGGATGGCTAACAATACAAACACTCGTGTCGGAATAACAATAAATTGAGACTGAGGTAGAGAAGATGTCGAATTATCAAGATGTTGCAAAGGCATTTGACTTAAATCATGCTGCCAAAGAAATGCTATCAGGCTCTTTAGAGCAATTAAATGCATGTTATGAATGCTGCGACCGTCATGCGATTGATCAAAATAAGGTCGCACTATATTGGCAAGGTAAAGATGGGCGGAAAGAACAATATACCTTTGCAGAGCTGCAACAGTGGTCGAGCCAATTTGCCAATTTTTTAAAGTCACAGGGTGTGCAAAAAGGTGATCGTGTATCGGGTTTATTACCCCGTACAGTTGAATTACTTGTGGTGATTTTAGGGGCTTGGCGAATAGGTGCTGTATATCAACCGCTATTTACCGCCTTTGGCCCCAAAGCCATTGAACATCGTTTACACCTTGCACAAAGCAAATTGGTGATTAGCGATGTTGGTAATCGTAGTAAATTAGATGAAGTTGCACATTGTCCCCAAATCGTTACTGTTGCAGATCGAGCGGGTCAAGGGATTCAACAGGGAGATTTAAACTTTTGGGATGAAGTAAACGCACAGTCTACAGATTGTGAAATTGTCCTACAGAGCATCAATGATCCATTTCTTCTAATGTTTACTTCAGGTACTACAGGTCCTGCAAAACCCTTAGAAGTACCCCTTAAAGCCTTAATCGCTTTTGGTCAATATATGAAAAATGCGGTAGGACTGCGTGAAGATGATTCATTTTGGAATATTGCCGATCCGGGTTGGGCTTATGGTTTGTATTACGGAATTACTGGGCCACTTTTACTTGGACATGCAACACTCTTTTACGAAGGTGGTTTTAGCATTGATAGTTTGTGTCAGATCGTAGATGACTACAAAGTGACGAACCTTGCAGGCGCACCGACAGCGTATCGAATGATGATGGCGGCTGATCCTGAACAAATGGCAAAACTCAAAGGGAAATTTAGAGTCGTGAGTAGTGCTGGAGAGCCGCTTAACCCTGAAGTGTTCCGTTGGTTTAAACAAGTCCTCGATGCACCGATCTTTGACCATTATGGTCAGACTGAAGTTGGTATGGTGGTGTGTAATCACCATGGTTTACAACATGATATTCGCGCAGGTGTCGCAGGTTATGCCAGTCCAGGATATCGCGTGGCGGTTGTTGATGAACAAGGGCAAGAGCTAGCTGCAGGAACGCCAGGAGTACTGGCTGTCGATATCAGTCAATCACCGATGATGTGGTTTGGTGGCTATAAAGAAAGTCGTAAGTCACCCTTTGTAAAGCACTATTACCTCACGGGTGATACCGCAGAATTACACGCAGATGGCAGTATGAGCTTCGTTGGTCGTAATGATGATGTGATTACAACATCAGGTTATCGTATTGGGCCATTCGATGTAGAAAGCGCTTTACTTGAACATGATGCAGTGATTGAAGCTGCGGTCATTGGTGTGCCTGATCCGGATCGGACAGAAATCGTAAAAGCTTTTGTAATTTTAGCTGAGCATGTCACAGCGTCCGAAGAATTAGCAGAGCAGCTGGGGCAATTTGTGAAAAAGCGCTTATCTGCACATGCTTATCCACGATTGGTGGAGTTTGTTCAAGAACTGCCGAAAACCCCAAGTGGAAAAATTCAGCGTTTCTTATTAAGAAATCAAGAGATTGCGAAACAATCCACGCAGCATGCAAGTTAAATGACGTAACGATTAACTCTAAATTAATGCCGAACAATCAGGATCAAAATCAAGCTTTCATTCAGTTCTAGTCATTTTCAAACTGGATGGAAGCAATTGATTGATGTACAGGAAGATAAGATGCAATTTACCGAAGAACAATTATTAATTCAGGACATGGCACACAGTTTCGCGCAGGAAAAAATTAAACCTCAAGCGGCTGAATGGGATAAACACGGAACCTTTCCCAAAGCGGCTTTAGCGCAGATGGGAGAACTGGGTTTATTGGGTATGTTGGTATCAGATGAATGGGGTGGTTCAGATACAGGTAATCTTGCCTATGTTATGGCTTTAGAAGAGGTTGCCGCGGCCGATGGGGCAACATCAACCATTATGAGTGTACATAACTCAGTAGGCTGTGTTCCTATTGCTAAATTTGGCACAGAAGAACAAAAGCAGAAATATTTAGTGCCTTTAGCACAAGGCAAAATGATCGGTGCATTTGCATTAACTGAGCCGCATACGGGTTCAGATGCTGCTGCCATTAAAACTCGTGCAGTAAAAGATGGCAATGAATGGGTGATTAATGGTGCTAAGCAGTTTATTACCTCGGGACATAATGCAGGGGTCATTATTGTCTTTGCTGTGACTGACCCAAGTGCAGGGAAAAAAGGCATGAGTGCTTTTATTGTCCCAAGAGAAACACCTGGTTATGAAGTGATTCGTACTGAAGAAAAGCTTGGATTACATGCCTCAGATACTTGTCAAATTGCACTCACAGACGTGCGTGTGCATGAAAGCCTAATGTTAGGAAAAGAAGGTGAAGGTTTGAAAATTGCCTTATCAAATCTAGAAGGCGGTCGTATTGGTATAGCGGCGCAAGCAGTTGGTCTTGCACGTGCAGCATTAGAAGAAGCAACCCGATATGCCAAAGAGCGTATTACTTTTGGAAAGCCGATCTTTGAACATCAGGCAGTTGCGTTCCGATTGGCAAGTATGGCAACAGAAATAGAGGCCGCACGCCAATTGGTCTATCACGCGGCACGTTTAAAAGAAGCAGGACAGCCTTGTTTAAATGAAGCGTCTATGGCCAAGCTTTTTTCGTCTGAAATGGCTGAGCGTGTTTGCTCCGCAGCATTACAAGTCTTTGGAGGCTATGGCTATCTCAAAGATTTCCCGATAGAGCGTATATATCGTGATGCACGTATTTGCCAAATCTATGAAGGCACAAGTGATATCCAACGTTTAGTAATTGCTCGCAGCTTATAACGTGGTCATTAAGACATTTAAAACGACAAGGCTTCAGACGAAGCCTACTTATAAATATTGAACATATATAGGGATATCACATGCAATTTGAAACGATTCTGCTCGAAAAAAACAATGGTGTTGGACTCATTACTTTAAATCGTCCTCAGGCCTTAAATGCGTTAAATAGCACATTAATTCAAGACCTTAATTTGGCGTTGGATGATTTAGATCGAGATCCTGCCATCGGTTGTATGGTTATTACAGGTTCAGAAAAAGCCTTTGCCGCTGGCGCAGATATTAAAGAAATGGCTGAACTGAGTTTTCCGAATATTTATTTGGATGATTTTTTTCATCTGGCAGATCGAATTGCTCAGCGCCGTAAACCTCTAATCGCAGCTGTCAGTGGTTATGCGTTAGGTGGAGGCTGTGAGTTAGCGCTCATGTGTGACTTTATTTACTGTGCCGACAATGCAAAATTTGGTTTACCAGAAGTGACATTGGGAGTAATCCCAGGGATAGGTGGGACACAGCGTTTAACGCTTGCTATTGGTAAGGCCAAAGCCATGGAAATGTGTCTGACTGCGAGACAAATGGGCGCAGCAGAAGCAGAGCAGAGTGGTTTAGTTGCTCAAGTCTTCCCTAAAGAGGCGTTGGTCGAAAAGACCTTAAAAGCTGCTGAAAAAATAGCCGAAAAATCTGTAGTCGCAACCATGATGATCAAAGAGTCAATTAACCGTGCATTTGAAGTCAGTTTGCAAGAAGGTTTACGTTTTGAACGTAGAACATTCCATTCGATTTTTGCAACTCAAGACCAAAAAGAAGGCATGCAAGCATTTGTTGAAAAGCGCCAAGCCAATTTTAAAGACAATTAAAAATAAAAAAGGATGATACGGATATGAGTACAAATAACTTAATGATTGAAGAACATGGACATTTAGGCCAAATCAGTTTAGATCGCGTGGCAAGTTTAAATGCCTTGTCTTTGAATATGATCCAAGGGATTCAACAGCAATTAGCACTATGGGCTGATCAAACCAATATTCATGCTGTACTTATTCGCTCAAATAGTCCCAAAGCATTTTGTGCAGGTGGAGATATTCGCTATCTCTATGATAGTTATATGAATGGTAAAGAAGATCATCAAGCTTATTTTCAAGCTGAGTATGAAATGCTGAATACCATTCGTGCGTATGAAAAACCCATTATTGTCATACTCGATGGCTATGTACTTGGCGGTGGATTTGGCTTAGCCCAAGCATGTCATGTGCTTGTCAGCAGCGAAAAGTCTAGATTTGCCATGCCTGAAACTGCCATTGGATTTTTCCCAGATGTGGCTGCGACACACTTTTTATCACGTTTGGATGATATTGGTGTGTACATGGCAACTACGGGCGATCAAATCAGTGCCAGCGATGCGTTATACCTAGATTTGATTGACTACCATGTTCCGAGTGAGCAACTTGTTCAATTAGAAGAAGATTTAAGAAATTCTAAGCAACTAAGTAAGGAAAATATTGAACAATTGATTGCGAAATATATTACTCGACCAGCGGAAAGTGAACTTAGTCAGAATGCAGATTTAATTCGTAAGCATTTTGGTTTTGAGAGCATTGATGCCATTGAAAATAGTCTTGAAAATGAACAGCATAATGATGCTCAAGCGTGGGCGTTAAAAATACGCAATACCTTGGAACAACGATCTCCAATCGCGAAAAGGATCAGTTTGCAACTCCAACATTTAGGTCGAAGTCTTTCACTAAACCAATGCATGCAAATTGAACGACATTTGCAAGATGTTTGGTTTCAACATGGCGATATTGTCGAAGGTGTTCGCGCATTAATTGTGGATAAAGACAAGCAGCCAAAGTGGCAACAATCTAGTCCGACTTTAGACAAAATAATGGAGGAAATATCTATTTAATCAGTGATTTAAAAAACTTTAACGGTTCAAACCATTGGTCAATATTCATACTTAATTTCTTATTCGATATGAACAAGTGACTCATCATAAATTAAACATATATAAGATCTGAAAAATATTGATTTTCAAGAAGAAAATCATCATACAAATCAAGCATCGTGAAAATGCAATATAGAAATATCTTGCAGAATAAGGAAGATTACAATGCAAAATGTACAGGGAAACACAGCTCCACCTGCTAAGTCCTCGCATCGTTTAGCGGGTATTTCCAGCATGGTGGGTACAACCATCGAATGGTATGACTTTTTTATCTATGGTGCTGCCGCAGCACTCATTTTCAATCGACTTTTTTTCCCAAATCTTGATCCATTAACTGGCGTATTGGCAGCATTTGCCACTTATGCTGTAGGCTTTATTGGTCGACCACTTGGTGGCATTGTTTTTGGTCATTTTGGCGATAAAATCGGTCGTAAATCAATGTTATTGGTCACATTAATGTTGATGGGTATTCCAACGGTGATGATTGGGTTGTTACCGACATTTGAAACCATTGGTTATTGGGCAACGGTCTGTTTAATTATTTTAAGATTTATACAGGGCATGGCCATGGGTGGAGAATGGGGCGGAGCAGTTCTCATGGCTGTAGAACATGCGCCAGCGGGTAAAAAAGGATTTTGGGGAAGTTTACCGCAAGCCAGTACAGGTGGTGGTTTATTGCTCGCTTCCGTGGCTTTAGGTTTAGTCTCAATGTTACCTGAAGAAGCGTTATTTAGCTGGGGTTGGCGTCTACCATTTTTAGCCAGCATTATTTTACTGGCTGTAGGTTGGTATATTCGTGTAAAAGTACCTGAATCACCAGACTTTGAAAAAGTTAAAGCTCAAACCAAATCAATTAAAGTTCCAGCAAAACAAGTGTTTAAAAATCATCCTAAGCAGTTGATTACGATTATTTTATCTCGAGCTGCTGAAAATGCTTGGTTCTATTTGGCATCGACATTTGCTTTAGCCTATACCACCACACAGCTAAATATTCCTAGGCAAGATATCTTGTTTGCAACGATTTGTGGTGCTGCAGTCATCATGGTTATTACGCCAATTTTTGGACATTTGTCTGATAAAGTTGGGCAAAAAAACATGTTTAGATTTGGTTTATGCGTATTGGCTATATACAGCTATCCATTTTTTGCGATGTTAAATACCAAGGATCCTGTATTGGTTTGGACGGCCATTGTGATTGGTATTGGCGTGGTTTTTCCTTTGATGTATGCGCCGCAGTCACAGTTATTTTCACGCCAATTTCCAGCAGAAATACGTTATAGCGGTATTTCAATCTCAGTTCAATTTGCAGGCGTGCTAGGTGGCGGTTTAGCACCATTAATCGCGACGAAATTGCTGAGTATTGGTGATGGAAGCCCTAATTTAATTATTGCCTATATTTCAGGCTTTGCAGTGATTGCGATTATTGCATCATCATTCTTAAAGCCGGATCAAATAGAGCGAAAGGCAAATGCATTTAGCAGTGAGGACATCAAATCTTCCTAAATCAACAATCAGGAAAACAGTAGACTGATTTAAATATAGAAATACATATGTACAGCCATAACAACAATTGTTATGGCTTTTTTTGTTTAAGGATTGTGCCAGAACAAATTTATTTTTAGCGTAGCTTAGGAACATAGCAATTTGAATACAGTTGATGTGCAAGAGCCGTGAATTATCATCTTTGTAAATAAAGTTGAAGCATTTCGTATAATGTATATTATGTTAAATAAAGTATTATGCAAACCTAAACATGATACTGACCTATTGTCTGGCTTACGTAATTCTCTGATTCTCTAATTGGCACAAAAACTATTCTTATTTTCTCACATTGATCACTTGTTTAATGCTTTAATTGTCACATGACGTTTTTCTTAGGATTTACTATAGTACATCGAAAAATGACCCTATTTTCCCAGAGTTATCTTGTTATGCGTCATATTAACGTCAAGCAATCCTCCCAGCATATTTGAAAAATTTGATAACATTTTAAAATATGCTTTACCCCATGTATATAACCATGGCAAACCAATGATGCATACATCATAATCGATAGTAATACCACGATCGTGTTTCGGATAGCCATTGGCGTCAAAGATATCCAAATCAATCCAGCTATAAGTCGATATCACATCCTGACTAAGTAAAGTCGCAATCTGCTCGTACAAAATTCCGTCTTGGGCTTGAAATTATAAAATTTTGGGCGCTGTGGAGAAGTTAAAGTCACAACAGGTATTTTGTTTATAGATAATCACAATGCTGATCTTGCTATGCGGTGTAAGGATACTTTTGAACCGCTAAATTGAGCCATGAATCATCATAGTATCTCCTTGTACTAAGGCCCTAGTGATTACTCGGACCTGCCCTGACCTTTAATACAACCGACATCCCTCCTTCCCATTTCAGTCCATTGCACTGCAATTCACTTAATAATTCAACTGCTGAGATGTTGTTTAAACTCGTATAGTGTTGTTGAAAAAGTTACATTTATTTTCTCTTTAAATTTACAAACGTGTATTGTGTTATGCATCTTCATGCTGATTTTTCAAAACCAATTATCATCACTCCGCAAGATTACCATTGGGTCAAATCTCCAGGCGGTCAAGTCAATCGTATGATGCTTGACCGAATTGGTGCAGAAAAAGCGCGCGCAACCAGTGTGGTTGAATTTTCGCCACAGACTCCATTCACTGAACATACGCACCCCCTTGGTGAAGAGGTTTTGGTCTTAACCGGAACATTTACTGAAAATGAGGATCAATACTATCTTGCAGGATGGTATATGCGTAATCCACATCAATCTAGCCATCGGGTATCGAGTGAAATGGGTTGCCAAATTTTTGTCAAACTCATACAAATGACAGAACATGAAGTGACTCCAACACGCATTAATACTCATGACCCAAAGCATTGACGTATTCAGCAAGGCCGAGAAATCTGCTCCTTATTGAAATCAAATGTTGAACAGACTTTTTTGGAAAAATTAAAACCCAATCAATGCATGGCTGAAAGTGCTGAACATGGCATTGAAATTTTTATCCTTACAGGTGCGTTTAGCTCAGCACACCATGTATATCCTATGGGAACCTAGATGCGCTTCCCTTCAGATTATGATATTGATCTAAACGCCACCGAATTAGGTGCAACGCTGTATATCAAAAGCGGGCATTTACAACATGCCAGAGACGTTTGGACAGATGAATTGAATATGTGAAGAGCTTATATCTGTTGCTTTAAGACATGATCTGCCTGAAAATTTTTATAGGTTAAACGTTCCGCTGTGTCATGGGGTAAAGGTTCTACCACTTGCAGACTGTTGAGACAACGCTCGGTTAACTCAATGTACTGCGCCGTACCATGACGTTTCCAAGCAATTTCTTGATCGGTTAAGGCTCTCACCACCCGTGCAGGACTGCCCAATACCAGCATATTATTAGGAATATCTGCTTTTGCCTTAACTGTACTGTTGGCACCTATAATCACATTTTCCCCAATCACAGCTTCATCGAGAATCACACTATTCATGCCAATGAGGGCATTCTTGCGTACCACACAGCCATGCAAAATAGCACCATGCCCCACATGACCATACTCTTCCACTAAAGTCACACTGTTTGGAAAGCCATGAATGGTACAAGAGTCTTGAACATTGGCATTTTTTTGAATATGAATACGGCCAAAGTCAGCACGTAAGGCAGCAAAAGGTCCAATATAAACCCCTGCCTCAATAATCACATCGCCAATCAACACGGCGTTTGGGTGTACATAAGCCTGAGGATCGACCACAGGAATCACGCCATCAATGGCATAGCACGGCATTGTTCTATCCTTGTTGTTAATTTTAAATTAGACGCTAATTTAATAGCTCAAATCTGGCTGTTTTAAACCACCAAAACGTTTATAGAACTGTGGGTGTGCGGGCGGCATACTGCCTTCAGCCGTACGTGCAACATTTAAGAAAAACTCGTCGCCTGCCATAAACACCGCCTGATACAAATTGGTACTTAAATTACGTGCAATTAACGACAGCCAGTCCGTCGGTAACAACTCAAATGGTAAATTTGGATCTTTGAGTAAAATACGACGGAACTGATGAATCAATAAGATACGAATTTGAAAGGCTTGGACAGCATCTATGTCTTCATCTTGCTCGACAAAATAGAAAAACTCACGAAAATCACTAATGAATTTTTCATAGCGTTGATGTAATTCTTGAATGGGCCAATTCACAACCACCATACGTTTAATCGTAGGATAAGATTCTTGCCAAAGTTCTAGGGTTTCGGCACGAAACACCACCACTTGATCGGTCATTTGATGACTAAGTAATAAATTTTGCAGCTTTTGTTGATCACAGCCTGGATAAGCCATGACATTAGTTGCAATATTGGCAAACCCTAACCACTCGAGTTCTTTCTTCAACACCAATTTGTTTTCAAGTTCAACTGAGCTCAGTAGCACCAAGTCCCACTTTTTATCCCAATCTTTATGACTAAAGCCATAAATTTTCTGATCAGCCATGATAAAACGCTGACGACTACTTTCCGTAATACGGTAATAACTGGTGCGCCCAATTTTCTCTGAACTGAGCCAGCCATTTTGTACCAAACGAAAGACCGCAGTACGCACTGAACGTTCATTCAAGCCAAATACGTCCATTAGCTGAATTAAGCTCGCAAGACTGATGACACCTCCACGGTGATAAATGCTATCACCAAAAATGGTCATGACCAATGAAGTCCCACTGAGCGCTTCACGTTGAATAAACTCATCAATAATTTGTTTTAATTTAGGATTCATTGCGTTTTCATTTACCTGTGAATTGCCTGATGAGCCTAGTCATCAGGCATGTTCATTTAAGCGGATTGTCGAATATCAAACACGCGCTGCGCTTTGCCTTCAGAGCGAGGTAAACTTCCTTCATTCAGCACTTCAACACTCACACTAATCCCCACCATGGTTTTAATTTGTGATTTCAATTGGTTTGCAAGCTGTGACGCCAATTGAGGACTGCTATCTTGACGCATTTCAGTGCGAATATGCAATGTATCCAAGTGACCTTGCTTACAAATATGAATCTGATAATTGGCAATTAATTGTGGAATTTGCAAAATTTGCTCTTCAATTTGCGATGGGAACACATTCACACCACGAATAATCATCATGTCATCACTGCGACCGACAATTTTATCCATACGACGCATGGTACGTGATGTGCCTGGCAGTAAACGTGTCAGATCACGGGTACGATAACGAATCACCGGCATACCTTCTTTGGTAATTGTCGTGAAAACCAATTCACCGAGCTCCCCATCTGCAACAACTTCACCTGTTTCTGGATTAATAATTTCAGGATAGAAATGATCTTCCCAAATGGTTGGGCCATCTTTTGATTCTAAACATTCCATTGCCACCCCAGGACCCATGACCTCAGATAAGCCATAAATGTCTAAGGCATCAATACCTAAACGCGTTTCAATTTCTTTACGCATTTCATTGGTCCAAGGTTCAGCACCAAATACACCGGTTTTAATAGAACAGTCTTTGGCTGAACCAAACTTTTTCTCAAGGGCTTCAATGATATTCAAGCAATACGATGGTGTCACCATGAGTGCTGTTGGTTTAAAATCGTGAATTAACTGCGCTTGTTTGTCTGTTTGCCCGCCTGACATTGGAATGACAGTAGCACCCAAACGCTCTACGCCATAATGTGCACCTAAGCCACCGGTAAATAAACCATAACCATACGACACTTGAATGGTGTCTTTACTGCTTAGCCCTGCAGCACGCAGCGATCGTGCGACTACGTCCGACCAGATATTGATGTCATGTTCGGTATAGCCAACCACCGTCGGTTGACCTGTGGTTCCCGATGAAGCATGTACGCGCACAATTTGCTCTTGAGGCACCGCAAACATGCCAAATGGATAATTGTCACGTAAATCTTTTTTGGTGGTAAAAGGAAATTTTGCTAAGTCCTCAAGATGTTTAAAATCATCCGGATGTACACCTGCTTCATCAAACTTTTGCTTATACACCGTGCTGTTATGATAAGCATGATTGAGCGTCTTTTTTAAACGCTCAACTTGCAGTTGACGTAATTCATCTACAGATGCGGTTTCGATGTGTTCCATTGCATTTTTATTCATTGTCTTACTCCTTACGCAGTCATCGCGACAGCTTGTTTTATGTCAATCAATTACGTCCTGAATTGATATTTTCGAGTATTAAGGCAACACCTTGCCCAACGCCCACACACATGGTGCAAAGCGCATATTTCCCTTGTTGAATTTTCAGTTGATGCATTGCGGTAAGGACTAAACGTGTACCACTCATGCCAAGTGGATGGCCCAAAGCAATGGCACCACCATTTGGATTGATACGTGCATCATCATCCGCTAAACCCAGTTCACGAATCACAGCTAAAGCTTGTGCTGCAAAGGCTTCATTGAGTTCAATCACATCCATTTGCTCTAAAGTTAAGCCCGTTTGTGCTAAAACTTTACGCACTGCAGGTACAGGCCCAATACCCATATAACGTGCTTCTACACCGGCACTTGCAATCCCTAAAACTTTCACTTGGGGAGTTAAACCATGCTGCTCAGCAAAGGCGTTATTACCTAAGAGTAAACATGCAGCACCATCATTGACACCTGATGCATTGCCTGCTGTGACTGAACCTCCTTCTTTACGAAATGGTGCTTTAAGTGCATTTAAAGCCTCTAGTGTGGTTTCTGCACGTGGATGTTCATCTAGAGCAACACGCACTACACCTTTTTTGCTTTTAATCTCGACTGGTAGAATCTCACGCTCAAAGCGACCTTCAGCCTGTGCTTTTGCGACTTTTTGCTGACTGTTGTAGGCAAATTGGTCTTGATCGGCACGGCTGATATTGTATTTTTCTGCCACGTTTTCAGCAGTTTCAGGCATGCTGTCGACGCCAAAATTGGCTTTAAATAGCGGATTGATAAAACGCCAACCAATAGTGGTATCAAAAATTTCAGGTGTACGGCTAAATGCACTCGTCGGTTTAGACTGAACAAAGGGCGCACGTGACATGTTTTCCACCCCACCCGCTAATACAAACTGCGCTTCACCCGATTTAATCGCACGTGAAGCAAGCCCCACTGCATCTAAACCTGAAGCACATAAACGGTTTACGGTAATGGCAGGTACACTATCAGGTAAACCGGCAAGCAAGCTTGCCATCCGTGCCACGTTACGATTGTCTTCACCCGCTTGGTTGGCACAGCCGAGAATCACTTCATCGACCTCCGTCCAAGGCAAATTTGGATGTTGTTGCTTCAAATACTGAATCGGCAATGCAGCCAAATCATCTGTACGAATACTACTTAAACCACCGGCATAGCGCCCAATTGGGGTACGAATCCCATCAAAAATAAATACGTCTTGCATCATTTTATCCTTAACTGGCAGCGCGTAATGGCTGCTGCGTTGACACATGTCCTTGTGCCGCTTTTTTTAATAAATATAGATTAGGACGATAACGCTCTTCACCATAAATACGATACAGATTTTGCAAAGTCTGTAAAATAATGTTGTATCCTAATTCTTGTGCCCATTGGAATGGTCCTTTAGGATAATTCACAGCAAATTTCATGGCTGCATCAATGTCTTGTTCAGACGCAATTTGATGTAAAACGGCCTCGCATCCTTCATTGACCAACATGGCAATAGTGCGCAGTACATATAATCCTGGATGATCCTGAGACCAAATCGGAATAATATTTAGACCGATAAACAACTGTTCAATCGTTTTTTGATCTATCGCTGTACACGCTGGTGAAGCTGTAACTGCAATGGCTTTGGCTTGTGACCAATCGCCATGCCAATCCATCAGTACCACTTTTTGTGTTGCATAATCAATCTCGGCAGATTGCCCCATTGATAAACGTAAAGACACATCACCGATGAGAATTTCAGCCATTGGCGCCGCTTCAATACGCAGATTAATATGTAAAGATTGTTGCAATAGCTTAATCAAACCCTGTGAATGTGACCAATCACCTTTGACCACCACCTCAATTTTTTCAGGTGATTTACTGTAAATCACAGGGAGTTGATACACTTTTTTAGAATGTTCTGTTCGATAGTCATAAAACCCCTGTTGAGTTTTGCGACCGAAACAGCCTGCATCGACTAATTCTTTTTGAATTAAGGATGGACGATAACGCGGTTCATCAAAAAAGGCATCATAGACACTCTGTGTGACAGAAAAATTAATGTCTTGGCCAATTAAATCGGTCAGCTCACACGGCCCCATCGAAAAGCGTCCACACTCACGCATGATAAAATCAAGTTGCTCAGGCGTGGTCGCATTTTCCTGCAGGGCACGAAATCCTTCCGCATAATAAGGACGTGCAATACGATTGACGATAAACCCTGGGGTGGATTTAGCACGTACTGGCACTTTTTTCCATGCTGTCATCAAGCTGACTAAAGCATCAGAAATTGCTGGGTCTGTTTTTAAGCCTGCAATCACTTCCACTAACTTCATCACTGGTGCTGGGTTAAAGAAATGCAAACCAACCACGCGTTCTGGATGTGGAATATTGGCAGCAATCGCAGTAATCGAGATTGAAGATGTATTGGATGCAAAGATCGTCTCAGGCGAGCAGATATCAGCAAGCTGTTGAAATAGCTTTTGTTTAACGTCTTTGTTTTCTACAATCGCTTCTACAATCAGTTGGCTGTCTGCTAATTCGTGTAAATCCGCTGCCACGTTTAAATTGGACAAGGTCAGTTGCAAGAGATCAGCCGCCATTTTTCCGGTATCTACACGTTTTTGTAATTGCTGTTTTAGTGCAGCAAAAGCACTTTCTACACGTTGTGGATCGACATCATACACATGGGTCGGATGACCATGCATGGCCGCCAATTGTGCAATGCCGATGCCCATGGTACCGGCACCAATCACTGCCACAGGGGCATGCTGTAAGTGAAGTTCTGCCATGATTTAGCATCCTGTATATTGTGGTGTACGTTTTTGCATAAAGGCTTGTACGCCTTCACGATAGTCACTGCTACGCCCTGCTAAACGCTGTAAATCACGTTCTAAAATCAATTGCTCATCGAGGCTATTAGCTGCTGCAGCATGAATGGCTTTTTTAATCAATGACAAACCATAAGTGGGTTGTGTCGCTAAATGTTCTGCCAATTTGCTGGCTTCGGCTTTCAGTTTTTCGTCTTCAACCACTTGCCAAATCATGCCCAATTGTTGTGCTTGCTCAGCAGGAATCTTATCGCCAAGCATAGCCAAAGCCATTGCTTGTGCACGACCAACCAAACGTGGCAAAAACCATGTTCCACCCGAATCTGGAACTAAACCTAAACGACAAAAGGCTTGAATAAAGGATGCTGATTTTGCAGCCAGTACAATGTCACACGCCAAAGCAATGTTGGCACCTGCACCCGCTGCTACCCCATTCACTGCACACAGCACGGGTTTCGGTATTTCAGTAATCAGTTTGATCAGTGGGTTATAATACATTTCAATCGAGCGGCCTAAATCAGGTGCATCGGCATTCGGATCAACCACGCGGTCACTTAAATCTTGTCCTGCACAAAAACCTCGACCTTCCGCAGAAATCACCACTGCACGAATCTCAGCATTTTTTGCCCATGCTTTGAGAACTCCTGAGACTTCTTTGTGCATAGTTTCATTAAAGCTATTAAGTTGCTTTGGACGGTTAAAGGTTAAATAACCGACTGCATTTTTTTCTTCGACAATAATTGTTTGGTAATCCATTACACACCTCTAAATGCGGGTTGTCTTTTTTCTAAGAAAGCTTGAATGCCTTCCTGACGATCTTGGGTTGCTGCCAACCACACAAAATGTTGACGCTCGAGTTTTAAACCCTGGCTTAGGGTCACTTCATGAATACTTTTTAGCGACTGTTTAATAACACGAATCGCCAAGGGTGCTTGCTTGGCAATTTTTTCTGCCAATTCAACGGCATATTGCACCGTTAAAGCTGTTGGGCAAATTTGACTGCTGATCCCGTGCTGAAATGCGGTCTGTGCACTGATCATTTCACCTGTCATCGCCCAGCGCATACACAATTGTTGACCGACCAATCGTGCCAAACGCTGTGTTCCACCTGCCCCGGGCAACATGCCTAAACCAATTTCTGGTAAAGCAAATTGTGCATTTTCACCACTCAACACAATGTCACCATGCAATGCCAATTCAAAACCTGCACCTAAGGCATAACCGTTGACAGCCATAATTAAAGGCTTGGAAAATTCATCAATGCGCTTCCACAACTGTGGTCGTTGATCTTGCTGAATATTCACTACATCAAGCTGTGCCAATTCATTTAAGTCTGCGCCTGCAGCAAAGCATTGTGAATGACCTGTAATCACGACTGCACGCACTTCACGGTCTTTATCTAAGGTTGTTAAATAATCCGCGAGCTCTTGCAATGTGGCATTGTTTAAGGCATTGCGTTTTTCAGGGCGATTCAGTTCAATGAGCACCACACCGGTTTTTGGAGAACTACTTTTTAGATATTGCATGTCCATACCTTCATTCCACACAGCGTTATTCATCAAAACTTAAGCGTACATTGGCAGTGGTTGGACGGGCTTGGCAGCTCAAGACATAACCTCTTGCAACTTCATCCTCTTCAAGGCTGTAGTTGATGGCCATTTCGACTTCACCTTCAAGCACCTTACACTTACAGGTGGCACACACCCCACCTTTACAGGCATAAGGTAAATCTGCACCTGCACGTAATGCGGCATCGAGGATACTGTCATCTTCTTTTGATACCTCAATGATCAACTCACGACCATCTAAAATAATGTTGACCTTTTCTTCACTACGTTGCGCAACTTGTTGTGCTGATGCTTTTGTAGTCGTACCTGTATTAAAGCGTTCTGTATGAATCTTGCTGCGCTCAATCCCTAGCGTCGGCAAAATTTCCTCAACGGCCGTCATCATCTCTTCTGGACCACAGGCAAAGCAGTGATCAGTATCTGTACGAATCAAACCGGCTTTGGCCAACTGCTGGAGCTTTTCAGCATCAATACGACCGTTAAAGATCTCGCTGTCATTCAATTCACGTGAAAAAATATTCACCAATTGCAAACGCTGATGAAAGCGATCTTTAAGATCCATGATTTGTTCAGCAAACATGGTTTGTTTCCATGAACGATTGCCATAAACCAGTGTAAATGTGGCATCTTGCTGACGATTCAGCACTGATTTCACGATGGATAAAATTGGCGTAATTCCACTGCCTGCAGCAAAACCTAAATAATGTTGTCCACCGACTTTTGCTGCTTTTTGGAAAAACACCCCTTGAGGTGGCATCACCTCTAACACATCCCCTGCTTTGAGGTGTTCATTCGCCCACGTTGAAAATTGACCTTGGTCAATTTTTTTAATGGCAATACTCATATCTTCTTGCACATCGCTACAAATCGAATAGCAACGACGAATTTCACCTTGCTCTGTGAGATGGCGAATAGTCAGGTGTTGACCTGGTTGATATTGAAACGCTGAGGCTTGTTCATCTTGCACAGCAAAAGAAATACAAATGGCATTTTCCGTTTGCGGCTGGATTGATTTAATGGTTAAGGGAATAAATTGACTCATTGTTAAAATCCTTCTTTTATTTTGTTGCTGTGCTGTTCAGCGCACATCGATGTCCATCAGGTTAAATACATTTAAAGTAATCAAAGGGTTCTAAGCAGTCTTGGCAGCGGTATAAGGCTTTACATGCAGTAGAACTAAACTCGCTTAACAGCTGTGTATGTGCACTGCCACAATGTGGGCAAGCCACGCCATCCGTCAGCGCCACATGCGTACCACACAGATGAGATGAACCTTGTGGTGGTGCAATGCCGTATTCGCGTAGCTTTTCTTTACCTGATTCACTCATCCAATCCGTGGTCCATGCCTCAGATAAATCCACCACTACTTTGACAGGGTGAATGTCATGCGCCAACAACGCTGTTTTGATTTCGTCTTTGAGTAAATCAGTGGCAGGACAACCGCTATAGGTTGGGGTCAAACGCACCACAATCTCTTGGCTTGCATTGATTTCTACACCACGAATCATGCCCAAATCCAAGACCGATAACACCGGAATTTCTGGGTCAGACACCTGTTGTAAAATCTCCCAACATTGCTGCTCAACGTGTTGAATTCGGTTCATGTCACTCACTCCCTGTGAACGCTGTGATTACCACACCATCTCTGGATAGCTGCGTTGTAAATATTGCAACTCGGCAAGGACATAACCTAAATGTTCAGTATGCAAACCTTGCTTGGCTCCGCTACGGTAGGCTCCCTCTTGTGGTAGTTGTAGCTCGAAACGCGTTAATTCCGATTGAATAAGTTCTAACCATTTCGCAGGCAATATTGTTAAGTCAGGAATAATGCCGGCTTCTACCAATTGTTTTTCATCGTTGGTCAGTGCAAATAGCTCTTCGGTGAAACGCCACAATTGATTTAAACCATGTTGCACCTTGTCATGTGCTTCTTGCGTACCCAGACTTAAGCGCTCCATCCAAGCTGTTGAAAAACGTTGGTGATATTTCACTTCTTTGAGAGACTTAATCGCAAAGGCAGACAGTTCGGCGTTGTTGCTATTGCTTAACGCGGCAAATAACAAGGCATGATAATGATCCATTAACCATTGACGTACGATGGTCTGTGCAAAGTCGCCATTGGGTTGTTCACAGAGCAGTAAATTGCGATATTCACGCTCAGTTCGGAAGTACGCTAAACGATCTTCATCACGTCCTAAACCTTCAATACTCCCTGCCAGTGAAAGCGCAGTACGTGCCTGACCTAATAAGTCCAAGCCTATATTCGCAAGTGCGATATCAAGCTCAAGTTCAGGTGCATGCCCACACCACTCTGCTAAACGATGTGACAAAATCAGTTGGCTGTCACCAATGTGTAATAGAAATTCGGATAAAACTTTATTGGTCATGCTGTGATCCTCCAATTACATATGCTCAATGCCGTGTGGAATGTTGTAAAAGGTTGGATGACGGTAAACCTTATCCAAATGTGGTTCAAAAAACTCCGCTTTTTCATCTGGTTGTGAACAAGTAATTAACTCAGATTTGACCACCCAAATACTGATACCTTCGTTGCGACGGGTATACACGTCACGCGCATTTTGTAAGGCTATTTCATCATCCGGTGCGCGTAAGCTACCCACATGTCGATGGCTTAAACCTTGTTTGCTACGTACAAAGACTTCGTATAAAGACCAATTGTTTTTGTTATCCATGATTAAACTTCCTGTATGTCATTGATGACTTAAATGCTTATGCAATTTTGCGCGTATCATTGAATTGCTGTTGTTTTTTGGCATAGCTTGCTGCTGCATCACGAACCCATTTGCCGCCTTCCCATGCTTTACGACGTGCTTCAATACGTTCATGGTTGCATGGACCTTTACCTGCGATCACATTAAAGAATTCAGTCCAATTCACTTCACCAAACTCATAATGACCGGTCTCTTCATTCCACTTCAGGTCTGGATCTGGCACAGTTAAACCAAGCTGTAAAACTTGTGGCACGGTGTTATCCACGAATTTTTGACGTAAGGCATCATTACTAAACAGCTTAATTTTCCAATTCATGCTTTGTTCACTGTTCGGTGAATTGTCATCACTTGGACCAAACATCATGAGTGCAGGCCACCAAAAACGATTGACTGCATCTTGTGCCATTTGTTTTTGTTCAGGTGTGCCTTCTGCTAAACGCATCATGGCTTCAAAGCCTTGACGTTGATGGAAACTTTCTTCTTTACAAATACGCACCATGGCACGTGCATAAGGACCATACGAGGTACGGCATAAAGCAACCTGATTGACAATCGCCGCGCCATCGACCAACCAACCAATGGCTGCGACATCTGCCCAACTTAAGGTTGGATAATTAAAGATTGATGAATACTTCATGCGGCCTGCAATCAGTTTATCCATCATATCGTCACGATCTGCGCCTAAGGTCTCAGCTGCGCTATAGAGATATAACGCGTGACCTGCTTCGTCTTGTACTTTGGCAAGTAATACCGCTTTACGTTTTAAGGTGGGCGCACGGGTAATCCAATTGCCTTCTGGCAACATACCAATCACTTCAGAATGTGCATGTTGTCCAATTTGGCGAATTAAAGTTTTACGATAAGCGTCTGGCATCCAATCCTTTGGCTCAATCGATACATTATTGACAATGTTGTCATCAAATCTTTGTTGTTGCGTGTTCATGTTGTCTCACTTATCCCAAGTGTCGTTAGATTTAAATTAATACGATACAAAAAATAATTCAATTGCTTTTTATTGGTATCATATAAATATTTTTAACATCTATTAATAAGATATTGTTTTTATTTAATTAATATTTTTTTCATACTAAAAAATAATTTTTTTAACAGGGAATTTGATTGACAATCTGTTTTTTTGAATGCAATTTATGAAACACATATTATAAATTTAATATTAACAACGTATCATAAATGGAGTTATATCGATGTTGGATCTTGAGCAAAATTCACAAGACAATACCATTTCAGTGGATGGCAAATATGAGCCATCGGAATCTTTACTGCGCTTAAGTTCATTGGTTCTTGGACAAGAACACGTTGCATCAGCAGACTTACGTACAGTATTTCACGCCATTTCAGGTCAAGCCATTTACCAAGTCAGTAGTCATGGCATTGACACTCAAGCCGTGGTGCAATATGCCAAAACGCATGGTTCAAGTGTTGCCAATTGGACCTTTCATCAACGTGCCAATGCATTAAAGCAAATTGCACAGTACTTATTGGAACGTAAAGAAGACTACTATGCCCTTGCCGCAGCAACGGGCTGTACCCGTAAAGATGCGTGGATTGATATCGAAGGTGGTATCGGTACATTATTTGCCTACTCAAGTTTAGTCCGCCGTGAGCTGAGCGATGAAAAAGTTTGGATTGAAGATGATTTTATTCAACTGTCTAAACATGGTTCATTTGGTGCTAAGCATTTACTGAGTCCCAAAGCCGGCGTAGCAGTACATATCAATGCCTTTAACTTCCCGATTTGGGGCATGTTGGAAAAAATTGCACCGACATTATTGGCGGGTGTGCCGTGTATTGTAAAACCTGCAACAGAAGGTGCTCAGTTGACCCATGCAGTGGTGAAAGCCATTCATGAAAGTGGTTTCTTGCCTGAAGGTGCATTACAGCTGATCTGCGGTCAAACCTACGATCTCTTCGAGCATTTAAATGAACAGGACACCGTGACATTTACTGGTTCTGCCTCAACGGGACAAAAATTACGTGCACATCCGCATTTAAATGCCTATTCCATTCCATTTAGTATGGAAGCCGATTCAGTCAACAGTGCCATCCTGACAACCCAAGCCTCAGATGAAAGCATTGATTTGTTTGTCCGTGAAATTTTCCGTGAAATGACCACCAAAGCCGGACAAAAATGTACCGCGATTCGCCGGGCATTTGTCCCTACGGCTTTATTAGAGACGGTGCAACAGCGTTTGATTGAGAAACTAAAAAAAGTCGTGTTGGGTGATCCAAGCCAAGAAGGTGTGACGATGGGTGCTTTGGCGAGCTATAAACAAAAGCTCGATGTTGCAGAAAAAGTCGAAATATTGGCACAAGATGCTGACATTATTTTTGGCAGTCATTTACGCCAAGATATCACGGTAAATGGTGCATATCATGAAAAATCAGCCTTATATCCACCTACAGTTTTACTTTGCCGTCAACCGCTTGATGCACAGTACGTCCATCAGGTTGAAGCGTTTGGCCCAGTGGTGACACTGATGCCGTATAGCACAGAAAGCGAGTTGGCAACCTTGGTTGCAAAAGGTGAAGGCAGTTTGGTGGCGTCCATTGTACGCAATGCGGATGAAAATATTGAAAGCTTGGTCGCAAAAATTGCACCATGGCACGGTCGTCTGCATATTTTAGATACGGAAAGTGCGCGTGAAAGTACTGGCCATGGTTCACCCCTACCACTTTTAGTCCATGGTGGACCTGGGCGTGCGGGTGGTGGTGAAGAATTAGGAGGCTTACGTGCGGTGAAACACTATATGCAACGTACAGCATTACAAGGCTCACCAAATGTGTTGACCCAAATTGGTCATCGCTGGACAGCAGGTGCACAAGTCTTTGAAGATCGCGTGCATCCATTTAAAAAGTCATTTGATGAACTGCGTATTGGTGAGCGTTTACTAACAGCACGACGCACCATTACCGAAGCAGATATCGTTAATTTTGGTGGTTTGAGTGGCGACTATTTCTATGCACATATGGATAAAATTGCCGCTGCAGAATCATTGTTTGGTGAACGCGTTGCGCATGGTTACTTTATTGTATCTGCAGCAGCCGGTTTATTTGTAGATGCCGCAGCAGGCCCTGTTATTGCCAATTACGGTATGGATAATTTACGTTTTGTAGAGCCCGTCAAAATTGGCGACACCATTCAAGTGGAACTGACCTGTAAGCAAAAAACACCAAAAACCTTGCGTGATTCAGAACAAAAACCTCACGGCGTGGTGGTGTGGGACATTAAAGTGAAAAACCAACGTGGTGAATTGGTTGCAACCTATGACATCTTAACGCTTGTCGAGCGTGATGCATAATTTCGACTCAACCAAAAAAGGAATCAATATGATTCCTTTTTTTTATATTATAGATTTATCTGTATCTTTTTTTGTAAATAACATTGACGAATAATGAATTTCAACCTAAATTCGATTAATGATACTTTTTAAAACTAAAATAAATAATAAATGTATCAAATATATTTCAATAATAGCTTTGCACAGGAAGTTGCAAAATGAATGACAAAACAATGGTTTTAGAAACAGTTGGTTGCATCAAGCAACCTGCCATTTTAATCAAAGTAGGTAGTTATATGGACATGAATAAAAGGAATTTCGCATGAATAATTCGCAAATAGAAATGAATACACCAGAACTTGCAATGGATATCCCCGAACAATCGAGGACACAGAAAATTGCTTTAGCAACCATCGTTGGTACCACCATCGAGTGGTATGATTATTTTATTTATGCTGCTGTTGCAGGTTTAGTTTTTAACCAACTTTTTTTTACACCTGCCGGACCTGCTTTCGGAACCCTATTAGTCTTCGCCTCGATTGGTATTAGTTTTATTTTCAGACCCTTTGGTGCCTTTATTGCAGGTTACTTTGGCGATAAATTAGGACGTAAAGCTGTACTCGCTATGACTTTGCTTTTGATGGGTGGGACGACGACCATGATTGGTTTACTTCCAACCTATGAGAATATTGGTATCGCAGCTCCGATCATTTTAATTTTATTGCGTATTTTACAAGGTATTTCTGCAGGTGGTGAATGGGGTGGAGCTGTATTAATGGCTGTTGAACACGCTCCTACCAAAAAACGTGGCTTATTTAGTTCATTTCCACAGTTAGGTGTACCACTAGGTTTGTTACTTGCATCCTTTGTTCTGGTGATTATGACCGCTTATGTTTCTCCTGGTGACGCATTTTTAGAATGGGGATGGCGCGTACCATTTTTACTCAGTATTATTTTATTTGGTTTAGGCTATTGGATTCGTCGCTCAGTTGAAGAAAGTCCAGTGTTCGAACAATTAAAAGAGCGTAAAGGCACAGCAAAAAAACCAATACGGGAACTATTTTCTGAGTATAAAAAACTTATTTTAACAGCTTCCCTTCTTACTGCTGGTACAACTTCACTTGGTTATATGACAGCAGGCGGTTTCATTCAAAGTTTTACTACTAATCCAAATGGCATGGCATTAGATCGACCAACAATTTTGAGTTTAGTCTGTACTTCTGCAGTCATTTGGACATTCTTTACTTGGCTTTCAGCAGTCATGTCCGATAAATTTGGTCGAAAACCTATTTATATTTTAGGTTCAATCATTCAAATTTTAACTGCACTATTCTTATTCCCATTGGTTAGCACTGGTGAATATGTATACATTATGCTTGGTTTAGCAATACTCGCTATGGGAATTGGAATCACCTATGGTGTGCAAGCTGTTTATTATTCTGAATTATTTCCAGCATCAATTAGATTTTCAGGCATTTCAATTACTTATGCAATAGGATCAATCATTGGCGGTGCATTCGCACCCCTTATTGCAGCAGCCTTAATTACCAAGGGAAATGGTATTTTTTGGGTTAGTGCCTATTTAACTATTATGGCTGTAATTGCATTTTTTGCGATTTGTGTTCTTAAAGACCGCACAGGTATTTCACTGGAACCAACCGATGAAGCTGAGAATGCACAAAAGAAATCGCCATTTATTTGGAAATAATCTAAGCGTTTAGATTTTTTAAATGACTAGTACATTATGTCATTAAAAATAAGATCTGACTCGGACTTTTCAATCCGAGTTTTTTCTTGACCGATGCTTATAAATTTCTGCATATATAAACAGTCAAAAGAATTATAAGGCTGACTAACTAAAAATGAATTATTTAAATTAATTATTTTATGAATGTTAATTCTTCTTTTATTGATTTTAAGCTTATAAATCTCATACCCAAGATCTTATCTAGAGTGTTTCTTTGTTTTTAAGAAATTTTAGTCTTGCAAAATGGCTTCGGAAATATGTTAAATATTGAATATGAATCACATTTCAGTTCAAGCTCCCACTTTTTTCAACTCGCTCAGGTTATAATGATCGTCTACCAAAATACGATTGATCTAATATGAGCACCTCCAATGACCCTTTACACGGCAAAAAACTTGCTGACATCTTGGATGAATTATTGGATTACTACGGCGGTTTTGAGGGCTTAAGCCGTAAAATTGAAATTAGATGTTTTTGCATAGATCCAAGCGTTAAATCATCACTACGATTCTTACGTACTACACCTTGGGCACGTGAAAAAGTAGAAAATTTATATTTGTATGTCTTACGCCAAAAAGCCAAACAAAAAGCGTAACGATTAATACCTAAGCTCGAATAATCTTGTATAGCAGTTTATGTTTTAAGATAAAATAAAACTGTGAATCCTTCTAGCTATTCCTTGCACGCAGTATCTTCGCCTCAGATTTAATTTGATCCCTATTTATGAGCAATCCTTTTTCCCAGTATCCTCAAATTGGTGTAGTCACTACATTTTCTGAATTGATTCATCGTCATTTTGAAGGTCAAATGAATGCGCTTTGCTGGCAACGTAGCTTACAAGGCGACTTTAAAGAAATAGTCGAAAAACTCGAACTGATTGAAAATATAACCGAAATTTCCATAGATGATCTGAAGGAATTAAAGCTTTCAGCGCAAGGTCATTTAGCTAGAGAAATCATTTTAAATGACATGCAACAATTAACAGCATTTGGTGCATCACCCTCGCTGAATTTGCTTAAATGTTATGAACGCGATGATAAATTCGATTTCATCTCAACCGATGTTTATTCTTTTCATGTTGATCGATCACCCATCGCTACCGATACCTTTTTATGTACGTATTATGGTGCTTCTAGTGATATTGTGCCAAATGATCAAGTCACACAAAAAATCTTAATTCCTGAAATACGAGAGCAACTCAAAGCTTTATACGATGGCCCTGACTCAGAGTTTGATGACTTTTTAAAGGAATATTTTTTTGATTTACATTATCAACTCAAAGACAATGCTGTGCCTGTAAATTTAGGCAATGGTCATCTATGGCGTTTAGCGGTGGATCATCCTACACAGCCAGTTTTACCTTGTGTGCACCGCGCACCTGTTGAAAATGCAGGTGAATATCGGCTTATGCTGATTTGCTGATTTTAAATATTAATGGATCCTGAGTCCATACGATCCATTCTGTCTAATGAATGAACCGTAATTGAGATCGAGCTGAATTAAGGCAGCGGTAAAGCACTGGCAGTAGCCAAATATCTGTTTGTGCTTGGTCGTATTGTACCTTGGCAAATGTAGATTCGAAATTGCTGACATTTTCCGCAAAAGTACTTTGTAAGGCCATCGAAATACCAACAGCTAAGCCTAGACGTATAAACGCCGTAAAATATAAAGACATGATTTTTCCCACTCATTTATTAAAAAAAAGTGGCGGGAATGTTTTAGGCTACCCCGCCATTAGCGGGGCATAAACAGGAGGAGGTGTTTGCAGAAAGAGATCAGGCGCTTGATAAAAATTCGTCCAAACAAATTTTGGCGAATATTCAAAGGCCTGATGTGCAATAAAAAGAATCGATTGTTGGTTTTGTACAATCAAATGCGTCATAGACGGCAAATGGTCTTGATGATCTTCACCGAGTTGAGATCACTTGCGGTATTTTTGATTGGCTTGCTACTGGATTCATCAGATGCTTGATGCAACGAATGCTGTGGATTGGTTTCACTGCTGACGCATAAGGTATTTTGATGATGACCAAAATGATAGCTTTGAACAACTTGGGTTTGCTCTTCATGCACACAGAAAGCGGCTGCCACGTTCCAAAGGCTTTGGAACATGAACAATCCGACTAAGACTGTTATCCATGTCGCAGAACGCATATTGTATCAATCAAGAAAATTTTAACGATTATAAAGCTTGGAGTCGGTCGAAGGTCAAGTGAATCTTTGAATTTGTCTTAAAAATGGATTGCCATAGAGATATAACGTAACGCATTCGCTTTAATCCCCTGACACGGCACATTCTAAAGACAATCCATTGGTTCATGATTACGATTTTTATCAGCGAAACTTTTTTAATTTAGTTCTGAATCATTCTTCAACTTAGCTTTTCTTGTCACAACTAAGCCGCAGAGCACCACCAATGTCGTAACACCTAAAGATAATGAAGTTTCATAACTGTAGGCTGGAGATAAAAACATATAGATCAGCACACTTAAGATCACCAAAATGACTGCCCATGTCAGCCATGGAAATAGCCACATTTTAAACGCAACCTCAGTTCCATTTTTTTCGATTTGTGTTCTCAATTTAAGCTGTGAAAATGCAATCACTAAATAAACCAATAAGGCAATTGAACCTGTTGTAGACAGTAAAAATCCAAATACTTGGCCTGGAAATAAATAATTGACTGCACAGCAAATTAAGCCCACTACAGACGATGCCAATACTGCAATTGCAGGCACACCAGAGGCATTAATTGATGTGACCCATTGAGGTGCTTCTTTGCGTGTCCCCAATGAAAATAGCATCCTTGATGAACTATAAAGTGCGGCATTCATACAACTTGCAACCGCAATAAAGACCACACTATCAATAATCAATTTTGATTGAGGGACATTTAAACTGACCAAGACATATTGGAAGGTGCCTAATTGTTGTAATTGCGGTGAACGCCAATCGACCAATGCAACCGTTATAAAAATTGAAACCACAAAAAATAAGATAACCCGATACAACACTAAATTGGTTGCGCGTTTAATTTTTTGCTCAGGATCTTTTGATTCTGCTGCAGCGATCGATAAAATTTCTACACCAAAGAATGAGAATGCTGAAATCAATATTGCTGAAAGCACGCCACCCAGACCATTTGGCAAAAATCCATCATTTTTGAATAGATTTTCTACACCACTCACTTCAGGTGCTAAGGGCCAAAATCCAAATATGGCGGTGAGTCCAATGGCGATAAAAATTACAATAGCCAAGACTTTTATCAGAGAAAACCAAAATTCAAACTCACCAAAACTCCGAGTACTAAAAAAGTTCGCTAAACTGAGAAGCACAATAAAGAATGTCGCAAATACAGCACTTGATATTGAAGGAAACCATGCATGCAGAATTTCTGCACCAGCGATTGCTTCAATTGGAATAACTAAAACCCAAAACCACCAATATAACCATCCGATGGTAAAGCCCGCCCAAGGCCCAATGGCTTTTCTTGCATAGGTTGAAAATGAGCCGGTGTCAGGTTGAGCTACAGCCATTTCTCCCAACATTCGCATGATTAAAAAAACCAAAATACTGGTAGTAATATAAGCAAGAACGGCGGCAGGCCCTGCTTTTGCAATCGCAGCAGATGATCCAACAAACAGTCCAGCACCAATTACACCACCAATACTGATCATTGTAATATGCCGATTAGATAGCCCTGCACCCAGTTTTGCAGTTGAATTATGTGTGGCTAAGCTATCATCATGCATCGATTAGATTCCCTGTCTGCACGGTCAGTCGTACAAATCATTATTTCCAAGATCATTAGGAATAAAAAAGGGAAAACGCTGTGTTCTCCCTTGTTTTGTAACAATTTAATCTAGAAAATGAGTTTTTCATAGTTCTAATCAAAACTTTAAGATGCAGCTTAATACCATTTTTTCATCTAATTCACTGTTATTACTTATATAATTTATATTTATTTAAAAACTTATTTGACCATTTTCTAGATACAAAATATGGGCTTTTAAATAATCTAACTCATCGCCATGATGCGTAACATATATCATCGGCAGCGCCAACTGTTCTTTCACCGTGTTTAAAAATGGCAATATTTGATCTTTCAGCCTGCGGTCCAGTCCTGTCAGCG
Organism: Acinetobacter sp. YH12251; assembly: GCF_013417465.1. Classification (NCBI taxonomy): domain Bacteria; kingdom Pseudomonadati; phylum Pseudomonadota; class Gammaproteobacteria; order Moraxellales; family Moraxellaceae; genus Acinetobacter; species Acinetobacter sp. YH12251. The sequence continues at coordinate 62,276 of NZ_VPDZ01000017.1, forward strand.
GTTCATCTAACAGCAGTAAGTCAGGCTGTGACAGCAATGCGCGTCCTATGGAAACGCGCTGCGCTTCTCCGCCAGAAAGTTCATGCGCCCGCCGTTTGAGCAGTGGCTGTAACTCAAGCAGATTAGTCACTTGCTCAAATTTAAATTTCGCATTTTCCTGAGCGCCTAAGTTCTCCGCATATTGCAGATTTTGCTGCACATTCATATGCGGAAAAAGCCATGATTTTTGAAAAATCAGCGCAATACTGCGTTGATGCATCGGCACGTTAATCTTCTGCGCCGTATCGAACACATCACGCTGATTCAGCGATATATAACCTTGCTGCGGCTGCAGCAAACCAACCAAATTTTTCAGCAGCGTAGACTTGCCGCTGCCTGATGGCCCCATAATGCCAAGCAGCTGTTCTTGCATCTGCAGCCGAGCCTGCAATTGAAAATCTGCATATTGAAACTGAAAATCACACTGAAGCATGGCCGGCTCCGAGTTTTCGCTGATAGAACTGTAAAATATAATAATTGGCAATCAATGCGCCAAAAGCCGCCAGCAGTGAAAGGATCACTAAACGCATTGCGGATTCTTCGCCATTGGGCTGCTGTATCAGCGAATAGATAGCAATTGGAATGGTTCGGGTTTCATCAGGAATATTACCCACAAAGGTAATGGTTGCGCCAAATTCGCCTAAACTTCGGCTAAATCCTAAAATGCTCCCGATTAAAATGCCCGGCAATGCCAGCGGCAGGCTAATTGATGCAAATACCCGTAACGGATGCGCGCCTAGGGAGCCTGCAACCTGCTCCAGCTGCTGATTAATCATTTGAAAAGACAAACGGATCGGCTGCACAATCAGCGGAAATGACACAATCATGGATGCTAAAACGGCACCTTTCCAATTAAAAGCCAGTTGAATGCCCCATTCATTGAGCAGCTTGCCGATCCAGCCATTTGAACCAAACAGCACCAATAGCAGATAACCTAAAACCACCGGCGGCAGCACCATCGGCATTTGTAACAGCGCTTCGACTAAAAATTTCAAATGAAACTCATAGCGCGCCAGCACCCAAGCCAGCCCAATAGCAAATGGCAAGCAAAATACAGTGGCGCAAACGGCAACCTTAGCCGACAGAAACAAGGCGCTCCACTCTTCTGGGCTGAGCATGCTTTAGCCTTTCACACCAAAGCCATAATGCTTAAAAAGCATTTTGCTTTGCGCATGGTCTTTAAGATAACGGTAAAACTTCACGGCCTCAGGTTTAGCTGCGCCTTGATGTGTTAAAGCCAATGGATAAATGATCGGTTGATGAGTATGATTTGGAAAAATCCCCGCTATTTTAACTTTAGAACTGATCAGCGCATCGGTACGGTAAACAATCCCCGCTTGGCACTCACCGCGTTCAACAAAAGCCAAAGCCGATCGTACATCATCTGTCCCGACAATCCTTCCATTCAAACTTGATTGCCAGCCCAACTTGGTTAGGCTTTGTTTGGCATATTTTCCAGCAGGTACAGACTCCATTTGCCCTGTACATAAGTGACCTTTGAATGCCTTGGCAAAATTAAACTGCGGCAAGGCTTTAAATTGCATATTCACCGCTTTAGGCGTAATCAGCACCAAATCATTGCTTAGCATGTTGAATACTTGCTTTGCAGGTATTTTCTGTTTTTGCACCAAATAATTCATCCAGTCCACATCTGCTGAAAAATACAAATCACTTGGCGCACCGGCTTCAATCTGTTTGGCTAAAGCAGATGACGCGCCAAATACCGGTACAATTTTGATGTCTGAATTCTGTGCCTGATATTGCTTTGCAATATCGCTGATAGCATTGCTTAAACTGGCTGCAGCATAAATTTTGACTGTTTCCGCCTGAGATGCGCCAGCAATGAAGCTCAGTCCTACTGCTAAAATAAATTTGAATCGCATAGCAAACTCCTAATGCTGAATAAATACGCCTTGAAGAATTTGTCCTGCTTGCACAGACTGCCCTGCAGGAATCCGAACAATGCAATTAGCTTGCATTAAATTGCTCAACATATGCGACTGCTGTTTAGACAGGCTGGTTAGTTGAAGCTTGCCTTGCTTATCAAAGTGCGCCGACATTCTTAAAAACCGCTCACGTGCATCTGCTTTTAGGTCATGTGTCATGACTGCGCTGAACCAGTCCAGCGCAAGTGTTTGACCTTGTAGGGCTTTCAATAATCTATCTGTATAAATTTGCATGCCGACATAGACTGCAGCGGGGTTGCCCGGCAGTCCGAGTAAATAACAGGAACTGCTGTCAGGACGTCGATATTGTGCAAACAGCATCGGTTTGCCGGGTTTTTGTTTCACTTTCCAGAAAATTTGCTGAAAACCGATGTCCAAGGCTGCCGGCCGAACAAAATCATAATCACCGACAGATACGCCGCCAGTCGTTAAAATTAAATCAAAGCTGTCTTTTAAACGGTTGAATAAATCTAAAACCGCCTGTTTTTCATCTGCAATATGAATCACTTCAACTTGGACGTGCTGCGACTGAAACCATGCTGAAATCAGCGGCGCATTGGCATCAAATATTTTACCAGCATGGTAATCTTCTATATTTTGCGCAACTTCATCACCTGTAATTACGACCGCAATTTTCGGATAGGCAAAAACTTCGCAGTGTGAAATACCAGCCATACTGAGCGCTGCAATTGATCCAACCGTCAGCTTTTGACCACGCGCTGCTAAACATTGTCCAAATGAAATTTCCTCACCTGCATCTCGAATATCTGCATGCGGGCTTAAGGCTGCAGTCAGTTCAATCTGCTGTCTATCCGCCTTTACAATTTCTTGCCGCGCTACAGTTGCCGTGCCTTCAGGTATCGGCGCGCCGGTAAATATGCGGACAGCTTGCCCTGCATTTAAGCTTATTTCAGCCGTTTGCCCTGCGCGGATTTCTCCAATCAGCTTAAATTGCGCGCCGGGTTTAATTTCACCCGCTGCGCAAATGGCATAGCCATCCACTGCGCTTTGCGCAAATAAAGGCAGCTGAATTGGTGAATGCACATCTGCCGCCAAATAACGGCCTAAAGCGTGCTGAAGCGCCAAAGTTTCATGCGCTAAACTTTGCGTATGTGTCTGAATCAGCGTAAGCGCTTCGTCCACTGAAATCAGTCCAGCCTCGGCCCCGCAGCCTGCGTGCAATACGGCTTGGTTCATTGGTAGCCTCCTGCATGCGGAATATTCTTCTGCACATCAAATAGATGCACCAAGGCAGGTAAAATGGCAATCAATGATTCTTTTGCGCCTTGTCTGCTGCCCGGCAGTGTAATGACTAAACTGTCATCAATATAGCCGGCAACACCGCGGCTGAGGGCTGCATAAGGGGTGCGTTTCTGCCCAAAACTGCGGGATGCTTCCATCAGCCCTGGAATTTCCCGTTTTAACAGCGGCTGAATGGTTTCAACGGTTAAATCTTTCTGGCCTAGACCTGTACCGCCCACGGTCAAAATCAGCGGATATTGCGTCTTATGCTGTTCAATAAGAGCCAAAAGCTGTTCAGGACTGTCCGGTATCACTTGATAGCTGATGTTGCTGAAGTTTGCTTCTTCTAAAATTTCGAGGACATTTTGCCCTGCAGTATCTGATTTTTTACCGGCAGCAACCGTATCTGAAAGCACAATAATCGACGCCGATAAGCTTTCTTTCAATACACGGGTAAAATGTGATTTACCGCCTTTTTTCTTTTGCAGTTTCACCTGATCTAGGCATAAATCTTCAGGCTCACAGTGAGGTTTCAGCATGTCATACAGCGTTAAACCGGCAAGACTGACCGCAGTTAATGCTTCCATTTCCACACCCGTTGGGCCAATGGTTTCGACCACAGCACTGATTTCGACATGCGCCTCAAATAATTCATATTCGACATCTGCACGGTAGATCGGCAGCGGATGACACAGCGGAATGAGTTCATCCGTGCGTTTTGCGCCCAATATACCTGCAATCCGTGCGGTTTTCAGCGCATCGCCTTTTTCTGTATTGCCATTACGCAGCAGTTCAATGCAATGTGGCGGCGCATGCAGAATTCCAGTTGCAATGGCTGTACGGTAACTTTCCGCTTTCATGCCCACATTTTTCATTGCTTTGTCCTTATCTTATTCATTTGCGTCTGCAGTATTAAATTTGGAGTTTTATAGGTGCCATTGGTAAATATTGGCGTTCAAATGCATGGTCTAATGGCTGTTTTGATGTGCATATTCACATGACTCGCCATGAATATGAGCATGCTGCGCTGCATGACTTGTCGCCTTGGGCACATGATCTTTACGAATACAGCAGCCCTCTACATATTGGCTGCTGCCGTCCATATAAAACTCTTCTTTCCAGACCGGAACTTCATGCTTAACCCGCTCAACCGCTTCTTCGCAGGCAGCAAAAGCCTCACGTCGGTGCGGCGCATAGGCCATGGCGATAATGGCGGTATCACCGACCTGCAGCGCGCCAATACGGTGTACAACCCGTACATATGACACGCCGTATTTGGCTTGAATTTCCTGTTCAATTTGCCGGATCATTTTTTCAGCCACAGGCGCATAAGCGGTATATTTCAAAGCTTTTACCGCTTTGCCTTCATGGTGATTACGCACCGCGCCTATAAATACACCTATACCGCCGCATTCAGGAAATGCCTTAATGCTGTCAAAATCGGCTTGGCTGAATACCGTGTCTTGTATGCGTGAAATATGCTTGAGCTCCATATTCAGCCTCCCGCCACAGGGGACAACAGCACAACGGTGCTGTCCTGCATCAATGCGGTTTGCCTTGGCACAATGTCTTCTCCCATAGCGCAGGCGCAGCGTTCAAGCATGCTGAACGACTCCGGAAATTGATCTGTAACTTGCTGCAAAACCTCTGCAATCGACTGCTGTGCGAAGCAAGTCAGACTCAAATTCTCTGGCAGCAGGCGTTCAATAGCGCCAAAAGATTCTATTTTGATGGTGATATGAGTCATCTTTAACCTCCAATCATATGCATGCTGATTTTTCTAGATGGGCTGGATTGGGTAGTTATGGCATGAAAGCCTTGTTCCTTCTGCCAAATGTAACCGCCTAATTTTTGCTGCAAAGCCATTGCATCGAGCGGCATTAACTCTGTTGTTTTACTGCTTTTCAGCTGCTGAATTTCATGGCTGAGATTTAAACCTTTTCGGGCAAACAGGCAGTTAAAAAACTCGCCTTGCGCATTCAGTCTTAGACGGTCGCAGCTGCCGCAAAAAGAATTGCTGATGGTTGAAATAACACCTATAGGCAAGCCGTTGATTAAGTAAGATCTGGCTGGTGACGCACCTTGACCGTGCAATGTTTGCACTTCAAAAACAGTCTTGAGTTTATCCAGTATGTCTTGTTCGGTAACGACCGCAGCTTTAGACCAGTTTTGATCACCATCCAGCGGCATAAACTCGATAAACCGCAGTTCGAAACCTTGTTGCAGCGCCCATTTTGTTAATGGAATGATTTGCTGTTCATTTAGACCTTTCATTAACACGGTATTGATTTTTATTTCAAAGCCCGCTTGCTGAGCCGCTTCAATACCTTCTAATACAGGCTGTAATTGTTTTTGTGTCAGCTGGAAAAATTGCGCTTCATCCAAACTGTCCAAGCTGATATTTATGCCATCTAGGCCAGCTTGTTTTAGGGCCTGTGCATATTGCTTCAGATAATGTCCATTGGTTGTCATGGAAATACGTTTAAGGCCTAGCTTTCTGAGGTGCTGCAGCTGTTCAATAAAATGTACAACGCCTTGACGCATAAGAGGTTCACCGCCGGTGATCCGGATTTGATCAATCCCGCGCAGCACCATAAACTCACAAAAATTGTAAAGTGATTCAAAACTAAGAAGATTATGTTTTTTCATCCATTCAGGATGTTCAGGCATACAATAGACACATTTAAAATTACAGCGGTCTGTCACTGAAATGCGCAACTTGCGTTTTTCACGGCCAAACTGATCCTTAAAAATGGTCGCTGGCTGTAATTGTGTCATGCTGTTCATGTTTATCTTCCATGGTGCTGTCATTTGCCCTGTCTTAGCTCAGTACAAATTTTGCGCCCTCTTTTCTTGCAGTAAAAATTGCAATAAGTGTTCCAACTTTGCGCTTTTTTGAATATTTATTTCAGAGGATTTGGTTTGTTTTTTTGACACACAAAATCAATAACTTATAAATAACTAATAGCAATTAAAAATATAAATTGCCGTTAAGCCCATTATCTAAGGTATAAAAGCAGTCTGTTTTATCTCTAGATATCATGCTCAAAAGCTTCATATTGGCTGTAGATTTTCTCTCTGGGTTCAAAAACAGCACATTAGGCTCATTATTTGAAATGAAAGCTCCGCAAAAGGTACAGCTTTTAGAGAAAATTCAGCTGACGGTGCTGCTGCAGCTCATCTAGAGAGTTAATGCTGTGAAAAAAGAGTGCATTATTTTGAAAACGTGCAACTTGCATGTGCATTTTACTAAAACACCCCTTTAAACTGCGCTGTTTTTGATCAAGATACACCTGCAGCATTGTGAGACTGCTTCGTTTCAGCAAACAAAATGGATACAGCGCTTTGCCATTAATTTCCACTACAGCTACTTCACACAAGGGATCCCGCTGCATGGCCTGATGCAATCTCGAAAGCACTTTCTTCGGGATATAGGTCACATCGCACGGGACAAACAAAACATAATCAGACTCAACATGTGACCACGCGCTTTTCATCCCCATCAATGGCCCTAAAAATCCGGCTTCATCATCTTGATAAAAGCGGATCGAGGGAATGAGCCGTTTATAAATCGAATGATCGCGATGGCTGTTGATCCAGACATTTTCAGCCCGTGATTTCAACTGCTGATGGATCTTAATCAGCTGAATTTCATTATCAAATTTTTGCAGCACTTTATTCATGCCGTTCATTCTGCGGGCCTGACCGCCCGCCAAAATAACCAAGTCTGTTTCTGGATAGCCTACTGATTTGGTGATTTTCTTCATCATTCTGCGTACTCCATCTGACAGGCTTTAATTAAGCCTCGAATTTCTGATAAGCACGAACCGCAATTGCCGCCAGCCTTTAAACATGCAGTAACTTGTTTTTCATGGGTAATATTCTTTTCTTTAATGGTTTCGATAATGGTATTTTTACCGACTTTAAAGCAGCTGCACACCAGCGGACCTGCACTGTTGGTCATGTTCATCGGCTGACCTGCCAGCAGCGCTTTGCGGTGCATTGCGCTTAGTCGTTCACGCTTAAACATGCCAGCAATCCAATCACGGTCTGGCAGCATAGAGCGTTGCGCAATATATAGACTGGCAATTAAATGCCCATCTTGCAGCACCACGGTATGACTCAAATCGGCAGTTTGATCTTCCAAATTCAGCCATTCAAAGCTTTCATCGGTAAATGGCAGTAATGTTTTCAGCTGCTGGACAGTGTTTCTAAATTTTTTACGATCTGCCAACTCAAAACGTGTCGCTTTCGCTGTTTTAATTTTGGTCCACCAAACCGTGTTTTGAATGGTGTTTTGCACCATTTGCTCAAAGCCGTCACGTACATACAGTACACCTTGCCACTGTATATAAAACGGCTGCACAAATACAGGCGTGTGTTTAAATTCAGGTTCGCCTGAAAGCGCATCGACCACAGGATTCACTACTTTGCCGATACGCGCATCCGATGCAACTTGGTCATTCCAATGAATTGGCGCAAAGATTTGACCGCGCCGAATTTTATTGCTGACCTGCGCACGTAAAATACATAAGCCCCAGTTAGATTTCACCTCAACCAGTTCACCATCTTTAACACCAAACTTCAGTGCATCTTGCGGGTGTATTTCACAAAATGGTTCGGCGATATGTGTACTCAAGTTTGCAGATAAACCTGTACGACTCATGGTGTGCCATTGATCACGGATACGGCCAGTATTTAAAACCAGCGGATATTCGCCGCAAATCTTGTTCAAAGGGTCAATAGCGGTTGTTGCTACAAACTTAGCTTTGGCATCGGCATGACTGAATTGGCCTGCTGCAAACAAACGGCTGACTGCATCAGCGCTCTGATCTAACTGCCAAACTGGCCATTGCACGGGCTTTAATTCAGCATAATCTTGTGCAGATAACTTACTTAAACCCTGCAAGTTAAAGTAGCGAAAAGACTCAGTGGTATCACGTTGATCTAAAGGCGCATTTTGATAAGCAGATAATTTTGCATGTTCAATAAATATGTCATAGCTGCTGCTGTAGTCAAAACCGCTATAACCCATCTTTTTCGCAACTTGTGCAATAGACCACCAGTCTGCTCTGGCTTCACCCGGCGCATCTAAAAAAGCAGTTTGACGTGAAATACGGCGTTCAGAATTGGTAACGGTTCCGTCTTTTTCACCCCAGCCCAATGCAGGTAAAAGCACATCTGCATATATTGCTGTGTCTGTGTCTTTGCAAATATCCGACACCACTACAAACTCGCATTGCTCTAAGGCACGTTTGACTTTATCTGCATCTGGCAAGCTCACAACAGGATTTGTCGCCATAATCCAGATGGCTTTTATTTTGCCGCTTTCAACCGCCTGAAACAGATCAACCGCTTTTAATCCCGCTTTATTGGCAATAAATGGACTTTGCCAAAACGCTTGTACTAATGCCTGATGCGCTGTGTTATCGACATCTAAGTGCGCAGCCAGCATATTGGCTAAGCCGCCAACCTCGCGGCCGCCCATCGCATTGGGCTGACCTGTCATAGAAAAAGGCGCTGCACCTAATTTTCCGATTTTGCCAGTCAGCAAATGGCAGTTAATAATACTGTTGGCTTTGTCTACACCGCGCGAAGACTGATTAACCCCCATAGAAAATAGCGACATAACTTTGTCAGTTTGCGCAAATTTTTCAAAAAATAGCTGTAATTTTTCTAAAGAAATACCTGTACGCTCAGCAACTGCTGTCATAGAAGCTTCTGTTTTACTTTGCTCCAGCGCTTGCGCCAAACCTTGAGTATGTTTGGTGATAAAATCTACATCACTATGATTATTTTGTACTAAATACTGCAGCAAACCGTTGAACAGTGCGACATCTTGCCCCGGTAAAATTGGCAAATGCAAATCTGCAGCCTCACAGGTACTGGTAAAGCGCGGATCAATGACCACCACGAACAAATCACGTTCTTCTTTGGCTTTCATAATGCGCTGATACAGCACGGGATGGCACCATGCTGTATTGGATCCGACCAGCACCACCATATCTGTATGCTCAAAGTCTTCATAGCTTGCTGGTACAAGGTCTTCACCAAATGCACGCTTATGTGCCGCCACAGCCGATGACATGCAAAGCCGTGAATTGGTGTCAATATTTGCAGTACCTAAATAGCCTTTGACAAATTTGTTAACGGCATAGTAATCCTCCGTCAGCAGTTGGCCCGACACATAAAAAGCGATGCTTTCACGTCCGTAAAGATCTATACATTGCTGAAATTTTTCGGCAATCAGTGCTGTTGCTGTGTTCCAATCTGTAGCCTGACGAGTATGAAATGGTGATGTTTGACGCCCAAGCATCGGCTGTAAAACACGTGTTTCTAATCCAATCGTATCGGCTAAGTTACTGCCTTTAATGCACAGCTTGCCATAGTTTGATGGATGGTTCGCATCGCCAGTCACGCTCACTTTTTGCCCTAAAGCTGTCTGTTCAACTGTTGCGCTCACGCCGCAGCCGACACCGCAATATGGACAAGTGGTTTGCGTTGTTTTAATTTTATTTTCTGTGGAGCTATGCAGTTCCACTATCGGGATGCTATTCACTTCTGCTGGCTCCTTTTCCAATTCTAACGAGGTATTGCAATAATTTTTAATATTAGACTACTTGCATAAGTAGATTTTTAATCAACACTTAATTCATATAGGAAGTTCCCTCTCCTTTTAAAGGATGAGGAACATAGTTCCGCAAGTGGGAGAGGATTTATATGAAAAGCCCCCTTATCCTAACCTTCGCCCAGTGGGAGAAGGGACTTTCAAAATTAAAGACGCATTACCCTGCTTTCTTTAATGCAAAATCCTTACCAAACAGCAATTTGTTTCGGATACTTGAAATTGGAGTTTTATCTGAAATCAATTCTGCATACCATGCCCCGTCTTCAGTATCGCCAAACAGCACAGCACCAATCACTCTATCTTTTTGAATAATAATGCGTTTATAGATTTGGCGTTTTTCATCATTCAAAATAATGTCTTCAAAATCATCCAACGGTTCAAAGTTGCCTGCAGAAAAAACATCACAGCCGCTGACTTTTAACTGCGTCGGAACCGTAGGCGCTTTGAAGGTTAAGCTGCCATGTTCGGCCAAATGCGATGCACAAATGAATGCCTGTCCCCAAAGCGGTTCAACTAAACCGAAAGTTTGGCTTCGGTGTTCAATACATTCACCCACCGCATAAATACTCGGATCAAAAGTTTGCATGGTGTCATTCACCATGACACCGCGGCCGCAGCGCAGTCCTGCACTTTGCGCAAGCTCAATATTCGGACGAATACCCACCGCAAAAACCACAAGATCTGCATCTAAAACAGTACCGTCTTGCAAACGCAGCTGCTTCACATGGCCATCTTCACCCATCAACTCTTGGGTATTTGCTGCGGTCATGATTTTTATACCTTTTTGTTCAATCGCATGATTGAGCATTAAGCTGGCTTTTTCATCTAACTGACGGTCCATAATACGATCCATCAAATGCAGTACTGTGACATTCATGCCACGCTGTTTCAGGCCATACGCAGCCTCTAGGCCAAGTAAACCGCCGCCAATCACCACTGTATTTTGCTTAGATTTACAGTAATCCAGCATGCGGTTTACATCATAAATATCACGGAAGCTGAGAACACCTTTTAAGTCAGTTCCCGGTATAGGCGGAATAAATGGCTTAGAACCTGTCGCTAAAATCAGACGGTCATAATCGATGACCAAGCCTTTTTCTGTGTATACCTGCTTGCGCGGACGGTCTATGCGTACCGCCGCATCACCTGCTACAAAACGGATATTTTTGTCTTTATACCAAGCATGTGAATGCAGCATGATATCTTCAATGGTTTTATCACCTGAAAGCACAGGGGAAAGCATAATTCGGTTGTAATTACCCCAAGGTTCTTCACCAATGACCGTAATTTCATAACGCTCTGGCGCCATATCCAGCAGATCTTCTAAGCAACGCATACCTGCTAAGCCATTGCCGACCAAAACAAGTTTCATCAACTCAGACGATGGCGCGTTATTGGTAATATAGGTTTTTTGAGCAGTTGGACTAATCAGCACACGGCCATTTTCAATTTTGCTTGGAAAAACCAAGAGTTTTTGGTCTTTATCTTCTAAGCAGCGTCCAGTAGCAAGGCTGAAATGCTGTTTATAAATGGGTGATGCCACAACACGCTCACCCTGCAAGTCACCAATAATACCGCGGGATATAACATAGGCTTGACTAAACGGATCTTGATTGCTCAGTGCATAAACCCGCTTTTCTTCACCGACACGGAATATCGCAATTTGCTGATTTTCAATCAGTGCGCCCACACCTGTATTTGGCGTAATATCTTCTAATGCACAAACATCAAACCAGTCTAAATCATTCATTTCTTTTAAAATTGTCATATTCTTCATCCTTTTTTAAACTTCTTTTAGTTCACCATCTTTCGTTTCCGCTTTAACGAGAAACCGAATAAGGATGTAAATCAAATAAAAGAAGTTTTAAATTCGTTATTCTCTTAAGCTTCAACCACTGGAATGCGTGACGAATCGCGTTCAGCTTCTGTTTTGGGTCTGATTTGACCGCGAACGGATGCAAACTGAATATGCGGATCATTTTGCTGTTCTGCTTTTGCATTCACGAAAGTCACAAAGCGTTTACGTACTTCAGGATCTTCTACAGCAGTACGCCATTCATCTTGATATGTACCCACAACATGGCTCATACGGCGTTCAAGTTCACCCGCTACGCCAAGCGAATCATTCACAACGACATCTTTCAGGTAATCTAAACCGCCTTCCATGTTGTCGCGCCATACAGAAGTACGCTGCAAACGGTCTGCTGTTTGAATGTAGAACATAAAGAAACGGTCAATGTATTTGATCAATGTTTGCGTATCTAAGTCTGATGCCAAAAGCTCTGCGTGACGTGGCTTCATACCGCCATTGCCGCATACATAAAGGTTCCAGCCCTTTTCTGTCGCAATCACGCCCACATCTTTACTTTGCGCCTCAGCACATTCACGGGTACAGCCCGACACAGCCATTTTCAGTTTGTGCGGTGAGCGAAGGCCTTTGTAGCGGTTCTCTAAATAAATCGCCAAGCCGACTGAATCGTCCACGCCATAACGGCACCAAGTACTGCCGACACAAGATTTCACCGTACGCAGTGATTTGCCGTAGGCATGGCCAGACTCAAAACCAGCAGCAATCAATTTTTCCCAGATTTCAGGCAGTTGATGCACTTGTGCACCAAACATATCAACACGCTGACCGCCTGTAAGTTTGGTATATAGACCATATTCTTTGGCAATTTGACCCACGGCAATTAATCCGTCCGGAGTAACTTCACCGCCAGCCATACGAGGTACTACTGAATATGAACCGTCTTTTTGAATATTGCCGAGGTAGTAGTCATTACTGTCTTGCAAGCCCGCATGGCTTGGTTTAAGTACAAAGTCATTCCAGCATGACGCTAGGATATTGGCTGCCGTCGGTTTACAGATATCACAGCCTAATCCATGGCCATGCTGTTGAATCAGGTCATCAAAGGTTTTGATTTCGTTCACACGTACCAAGTGATAGAGCTCTTGGCGTGAATAAGCAAAGTGTTCACATAAATGGTTATTTACAGTTACACCTTGACGCTGAAGCTCCGATTTAAGTACTTGAGTGACTAATGGCGCACAGCCGCCGCAAGCTGTTGCAGCTTTAGTACATTTTTTCAATGCGCCTAAAGAAGTCGATCCGTCAGCAATGGCTGAACAAATATCTGCTTTAGAGACGTTGTTACATGAACAAATCGTTGCGCTGTCTGGCAGCAGATCGACACCGCTTCCGCCCGATTTACCTGCAGATTGTGCATAGCCAGGCATGATTAGGCTTTCTGGGCTTTCTGGAACTTCTAAGCCATTCAGCATCATTTGCAGCAGGTCATTGTATTCTTTAGCACAGCCCACCAATACTGCACCTAGCAGCTTAGTTTTCTCTGCATTCACGACAATTTTTTTATAAACCTGAGCTGCTTCATCTGCATAGAAATAGCTTAAAGAATTTGGTGTCATTGCATGCGCATCGCCTACAGATGCAACATCAACTCCCATCAGTTTCAGCTTGGTGCTCATATCTGCACCAGCGAAAAGCGTGCAGTTTTGTTCCATCACATGCTTTGCTGCAATACGTGCCATGTCATAGCCCGGCGCAACTAGGCCATAAATTTTATTTTGCCAAAGCGCACATTCACCAATTGCATAAATGTCAGGGTTTGAAGTTTGGCAATAATCGTTAATTACAATACCGCCACGCTCACCAATGGCTAAACCACTTTGGCGCGCTAATTCATCGCGTGGGCGGATACCTGCAGAGAATAAGATGATGTCGGTTTCCAGTTCAGAACCATCACCAAACTTCATTACATGCTTCGCATTTGCACCGTCTTCAATGCAAGATGTTGCTTTTTGCGTATGGACTTTAACACCTAGATTTTCAATTTTCGAGCGTAAAACTTTACCGCCTAGATCATCAATCTGAACTGCCATTAAGCGTGGTGCAAATTCAACAACATGGGTTTCTAAGTTTAAATCACGCAGCGCTTTTGCTGCTTCTAAACCCAATAAACCGCCGCCGATCACCACACCTGTTTTAGCATTGAAGCTTGCGGCACGGATGGCATCCAAGTCTTCAATGGTACGGTACACAAAGCAGTTTTCACGCTCATTTCCTGGAATTGGCGGCACAAATGCATATGAACCTGTTGCGAGCACCAGCTTGTCAAAAGAAAGAATATCACCGTGATTGGTCGTGACCGTTTTATTGCACTGATCAATTTCAACTGCTTTGGTGCTCAGGCGTAAATCTATACCGTATGCATCAGCAAAGTCGCTGCGGCACAGGGTTAAGTCTTTCGCTGACTTGCCGCTGAAGTATTCAGTTAAGTGCACACGGTCGTAAGCTAGACGCGGCTCTTCAGCTAAAATGGTTAATTCAACATCATCACCTGCGTGTTCCAGTACAGATTCGATAAACTTGTGGCCAACCATGCCATGTCCAATCATGATGATTTTCATATTCTTTCTCCGCAATATTTTCTTTTGCACAGCCTAAGCCTCTATACGCTTAGGCTGCTATTTGTATTAGTTTTGAACTTCAGCTAGATTTCTTTCATTCACAGCTTGTTCAAATAAGCGCTGTTCTTTTTCTTTATGCTCTACAGAGAAGCGGATCATCAGCACACAGCTTGCAGCAATCACCACCAAACCGCCAAGCACCATCAGCGTGGTTTGAATATCCAACATGCCTTTAAGCAAGAATCCTGCAGCTACCGCACCAACGTTACCGCCTGCGCCGATAATGCCTGCCACGCCGCCTAAAGCATCACGGTCAATGAATGGCACCAAGGCATAGGTTGCGCCGCACGCCATATGGGTGAAGAGCGCAAAGACTGTCATGGCAAGAATGGCGAAGATTGGCGTGCTCATTTGCGAGAACAGTATTAAAAACAGTCCTTCTAGCAGAATCATCGCAAACAGAACTTTGGTACGGCCATCCAAGCCTTTGGTAGTCGCGACTTTGTCTGAAACAATGCCGCCGAGCGCGCGGGCAAACAGTGCCAATAGACCGAAGATCCCTGCTGCCATACCCGCTTCTTTTAATCCAAATTGGAAGTTGTCGACGTAATACAGCGCAATAATGTTGTGAATAAAGATTTCAATGCCGAAGCAAGCTGCATAAGCGCCAAATAAAATCCATACGCGATAGTTACGTGCAGCGTGCATGAGAATGGCTACACCGCCTTTTTTATCTGAACCGACTGCAACGCCTTGTTCACGCAGTTCTTTAAAGTTGCCTTGCGGGCAGTCTTGGGTAAATTTCCAATACAGCGCGCCTACGATCAGCATCATTACACCCGGTAGAATCAGTGCAATGCGCCAGCCCATCGCTTGCTCTACTCCAAACATAACGAGTGCGCCAAGCAATAAAGGCATGAGGGCTTGAGTTGCACCGCCGCCGGCATTACCCCAGCCTGCTGTTGCCGCATTGGCTGTACCCACCACATTAGGCGCAAACATAATGCTAGTGTGGTATTGCGTGATGACAAAGCTTGCGCCGATCGCACCGATCAGCAAGCGGAAGAAAAGAAAAGATTCATAGCTATTCGCAGATGCAACCCCAAAGACTGGGATGCTGCCGACAATTAATAATGCTGTGTAGGTCTTACGCGGGCCATATTTATCACACAAAGGGCCGACAATCAGGCGGACTAAAATCGTGATTGCAACCGCGGCAATATTAATATTGGCAATTTGATCTTTAGTCAGGTGAAATTCGCCTGCAATCACTGGCATCAACGGCGCACAGGCAAACCATGCAAAGAAGCAAACAAAGAATGCGAGCCAACTCATGTGGAAGGCCCGCATTGCTGCTGAAGAAAAATTAAATAGACTTATTTTTGTGGCTTTTTTGGCATTTAAATTTGAAGACATAACCTTCTCCTGACTGAACTGAACGCATGAATTACTCGGTTATGTCGCTAACACATAACAGAGTCGATCAGAACGGACGTCGTTGGCCGTCTAACAAATTTTTAGAGTCTTCATTGACTCAACAAATATTAAGCACGAGCCATGCCAAGTTTTTATTTTCGACTTCAATTCATCTTTACATTGCGGCTTTGAACGCCGACTTGTCAGAAATTAAGCGAATTAAGGTAAATAGATAGTCAATGTGCCTATAGAGATGCAGCTAAATGTTCAAGCGTGGTTCAGCCCTGCACAAGATCAGTGCATGGAAATGGTTCAATTTAAAAATGCGCACATAACTATGCTCAAACATAGAAGCAGATTTATATTTTGTATTGCCTTTAGATTTGGCATTTAATTTGCTTAGCAAGCTCAATACGTATCTGTTTGGCTCTGTCTGAGTGTTTGCATGCCAAAACTAAAAATAGCCCTGATTGATGATGATCAAGAACGCGCTGAATTTATTCAAGCCTCATTAATTCAGCATGACTTTGATGTGGTCGCCAGTTTTATAATTGATCATTTAAATATGTCATATCTGCAAAATATTCAGGCAGATGTGATTTTATTGGATATGGATCACCCGCATCGCGATGTCATTGAAAGCTGTGTCAGTCAATTTGACTTACCGACTATTCTGTTCACTAAAAATTCGAGTCTCGAAATTATCCGAAGCGCGATTGATGCAGGTGTCACGGCTTATATTGTCGATGGCATTGACCCTGCACGTTTGAATAGCATTTTAGAAATTTCGATTGAACAATATAAAAAGCATAAAAAACTACTGAATGATTTGGCTGAAACCAAGTGCAAACTGGCCGATCGAAAAGATATTGAAAAAGCCAAAGTGCTTTTAATACAAATGCATGGTTTAACCGAAGATCAAGCATTTAATTTACTGAGAAAAAATGCCATGAGTCACCGTATGACAATGGGTGAAATGGCGCGTCGGCTGCTTGATGCGCAAGCGTTGTTACAGTCTCAATTTAAGGAATAAACCATGCAAAAGCTTGAAAAAACAGATATTCAATTGGGCTATATTCCTTTACTCGACTGTGTTGCTTTGCTCTGGGCAGAACATCAAGGATATTTTGCTGAACAAGGGTTAAATGTCACACTGACTCAAGAACCGTCTTGGGCAAGTTTACGCGACCGTCTAGCTTTTGGTTTTTTAGATGCTGCCCATTGCTTATCGGCCATGCTGCCTGCGTCTGTGACGGGCAAAGACCATCTCGGCATCTCTTTGCAAACATCAATGACGCTCAGTACTAATTGTGCTTATATTAGTTTGAGTCAAAAGCTGTGCTATGAATTAAATATCCATGCATTAGATCTACCAAAAAATTCAGCAGAGAAAATTGCATCGGCGATAAAACAGAATCAAACGATTCAGTTGGCGCATGTTTTTCAGCATTCGATTCATCATTATATTTTAAGAGAATGGCTGGCACTTGCCGACACGGAACTCGCTCAAACGCAGACCTTTTCAACTCTTCCACCGCCTTATATAGTGGAAGCAATATCAACGCGACGAATTGATGGATTTTGTGTCGGAGAGCCGTGGAATACACAAGCTGAAATACAAGGCCATAGTCGTATTATCGTCAATAGCCAAGATATTATTGATCATATTCCAGATAAAGTTTTGGCTTTTACCCATGATTGGGCAGAAAAACATCCTAATACCTTAAACGCAATCCATCTTGCCATCCAAAAAGCGCAAAACGATCTGCTTCAACAAACGTATTTCTCAGAAATATTTTCTTTGTTAAAGCAATATCACATCATCCGTTTTGATTGTTCTGAGCAGATTCACGTCGAGGCTTTTCATCGGATCAAAAGCATTATTCAGAATTTTGGCAAGACCCAAGCACCACAAACGTCAGACTTTGAATGGATGATTCAAAAAATGCAGCAATACGATCAATTAAAGATTGAAGATGAAAAGGTTTTTGAAATAGCTCAGTCTTGTATTTATCAGGATGCTTTGGGCTAAATTTGTTGATGTTCCATAAGACTCTATCATCTGAATCGTGGATTTTAAGAAACATCAATCATCAAACCTTGATCAGTTATGCATCTGCATCGATAGCGCGTAAATCGATATTTTCTTCAAAAAAGACTTCGCGAATGCAATCCAGTATCTTTGGAATGTAATTACTATGATCCATATTGCGCACCGACAAAGAGATTGGACTATAGGCTTCCAAATCTAAGATTGGGATGTACATCAAATTTTTCATCCCAATATCACTGGCACTTTCAGGGATCAGAGAAATACCCTCTCCCGACGCCACCAAGCCCAAAGCCATATGAATTTCACGCACTTCGGTTAAATGTTTAGGCACAAGTCCTAATTCGGTAAAAATGGATTGGATGAGGGTGGAAAAATTCGGTTTAGGTGTCGTAGGGTAGGCAAAAATTGGTTCATCTAAAATTTGAGAAAGATAAATGCCTTTGTCTTTAAATTCAGCCAAATGATGATTTTTATGTATAGCTAAACGTAGCGCTTCTTTTCTTAATAAAATACGTTTAATAGACGGATCTGTTAATCGCAGTCGTCCAAAACCAATATCAATTCGACCGGTTTTTAAGGCTTCAATCTGATCGCGTGTACCACATTCTATGAGTTCAACATGAATATCTGGGTTACGTTGTCGAAATAAATAAATAATTTGTGGCAATAATGCGTATAAAAGCGAACTGACATAACCAATGCGGACAGTTTTATCGACGGCATTAATTCGCTGTGCCATGGTTGTGGCCTGGGCGGTATGCGTCAATATCTGTACAGCATGCTCATAAAAGAACATACCTGCTTCTGTGGTTTTCACGGGTCTAGAACCACGCTCAAACAAGGTAATCCCCAGTTCTTCTTCAAGTTTTTGAATTTGGCGGCTCAAAGGCGGCTGAGCAATACATAATTTTTCTGCTGCCTTGGTAATACTTTGCTCTTCAACCACGGTGACAAAGTAACGTAAGTGCCTTAATTCCATTTATATACCTTTTAAGTATCTAAAAATACCAAAATCGCTCTAGTTAAAGATATTACATTAAATTAGGGTATATAAATAGTTGGATAGATAAGAAATACGCAAGATGTATAAGTCGATTGAAACCCTGCTCGTGGAAATCCCAACAATCCGTCCACACAAGATGGCTGTTGCAACCATGCAAACGCAAACCCTTGTTTTGATTAAAATCACCACCGAAGATGGTTATATCGGTTGGGGTGAAGCGACGACGATTGGTGGTCTAGGCTATGGTGAAGAAAGCCCTGAAAGCATTCGAATCAATATTGAAACTTATTTTAGTCCTTTACTGAAAACCCTCACTGGTTTGAATGTAGCTCAAACCATGCAAGCCATTAAACGTAATATTAACGGCAATCGCTTTGCTAAATGTGCCATTCAAACTGCGCTACTCGATATTTTAGCGCAGCGTTTAAATCAGCCTTTGAGTGAAGTATTGGGCGGTCGCTTACGTGATAGCTTACCAGTTCTTTGGGTACTTGCGTCTGGCAATACAGAAAAAGACATTGCCGAAGCACAAAAAATGATTGCGGCAAAACGACATAATATTTTCAAACTTAAAATCGGTTCACGCCCCGTTGAAGCTGATGTTGAGCATGTATTAGCCATAAAAAAAGCGTTAGGTTCGGACATTTCTATTCGTGTGGATGTCAACCGTGCATGGTCTGAACTAGATGCCATTAAAGGCATTCAAATGTTACAAGATGGTGGTGTTGATCTGATTGAGCAGCCTTGCGCGATCGATAACATTGACGCGATGCGCCGTTTAACTCGTCGTTTTGATATAGCCATTATGGCAGATGAATCACTGATGGGCCCGCAAACGGCATATCAACTTGCGCGGCACAATTCTGCATCTGTTTTTGCAGTCAAAGTTGCACAGTCTGGCGGTTTAATCGAAGGCTGTGAGGTTTCTAAAATCGCCAAACTTGCGGGTATCGATTTATATGGTGGAACCATGCTTGAAGGCCCTGTGGGCACTATTGCATCGGCACATGCATTTTCTACATTTGACAATTTAGCTTATGGCACAGAGCTTTTTGGTCCATTACTGCTAACTGAAGAAATTTTAAAAACCCCACTTCAATATCAAGATTTCGAACTCAAGATTCCGACCACAGCGGGTTTAGGGATTGAAATTGATGAAAACAAAATTGATGACTTACGTCGCACATAACATTTAGCTAGGAGTGAAAAATGCTTTTCCAAGTACGCATGGATGTCAATATTCCATTAGATATGCCAGTAGAAAAAGCCAATGAAATTAAAGCTGTAGAAAAAGCTTATTCACAAGATCTACAACGTCAAGGTAAATGGCGTCATATCTGGCGGATTACTGGTCAATATTCAAATATCAGTATTTTTGATGTTGAAAGCAATGAAGAGCTACACAACATTTTACAAGGGTTGCCCCTTTACCCGTATATGAATATTGAAGTTATGGCTTTAAATCGTCATCCCTCTTCTGTTCGTAGTGATGACAGCTGATGCGATTGGATTCCAGTTGTGTAGCACATGATTGGAATCCATTTTTTGCTTTTTTAAGTTTGTAAATATTTGAAATAAAAGATTATCTGCCTTGCATGACTGAAGTGGTTAGTCAGGTAAATAGTTTTATCGTTCTTGATGAAGGATCGTAGCATGATTGATAAAAGTACCGCTTCCTTAACAGAAGCACTTTCTCAAATTAAGGATGGATCAACCATTATGATCGGCGGCTTCGGTACGGCTGGTCAGCCTGCTGAACTGATTGATGGATTGATAGAACTTGGCATCAAAGATCTCATCATCGTCAACAACAATGCAGGTAATGGTGACTATGGACTTGCTAAATTACTCAAAGCTGGTGCTGTCCGTAAGATGATTTGTTCTTTCCCTCGCCAATCCGACTCTTGGGTGTTCGATGAATTATATCGTGCAGGAAAAATAGAACTTGAGCTTGTACCACAAGGTAATTTGGCTTGCCGTATTCAGGCTGCAGGTATGGGGTTGGGTCCAATTTATACACCAACTGGTTTCGGTACGTTGCTGGCAGAAGGCAAACCTACACTCAATTATGAAGGCAAAGATTTTGTTCTCGAAAATCCAATTAAAGCTGATTTTGCTTTAATCAAAGCACATCAGGGCGACCGCTGGGGCAACTTGGTTTACAACAAATCAGCGCGTAACTTTGGCCCCATTATGGCTATGGCAGCAGATGTGACAATTGCTCAGGTTTCTGAAGTTGTTGAACTTGGTGCATTGGACCCAGAGCACATTATTACCCCTGGTATTTTTGTACAACATGTTGTGGCTGTTCAACCTGCACAGCTTGAGCAATCTGCATAAATCACGTGAGGAAAGAACCATGAGCTATACCAAATTAACCCGTGATCAAATTGCAGAACGTGTTGCACAAGATATTCCAGATGGCGCTTATGTCAATTTAGGCATTGGCTTGCCCACTAAAATTTCAAATTATTTACCAACAGACAAAGATGTTTTTCTACATTCAGAAAATGGCCTTTTGGCTTTTGGTCCTCCTCCGGCTAAAGGCGAAGAAGACCCTGAATTAATTAATGCAGGAAAAGAGTTTGTCACTATGCAAACGGGCGGCTGCTTTTTTCACCATGGTGACTCTTTTGCCATGATGCGTGGCGGGCATTTAGATATTGCAGTATTAGGCGCTTTTCAGGTTGCCCAAAATGGTGACTTAGCAAATTGGCATACTGGTGCGCCAGATGCAATTCCTGCTGTAGGTGGTGCAATGGATTTGGCTGTTGGGGCGAAAAAAGTCTTTATTACTACAGACCATGTGACCAAAAAAGGTGAACCGAAAATTGTCGCCGAATTGTCATACCCTGCGACAGGCCTGCAATGTGTCGATCGTATTTACACAGATTTGTGCGTGATTGATGTAACAGTTGAAGGCATGAAAGTGATTGAAAAAGTTGAGGGTCTGAGCTTTGACGAATTACAGTCAATGACCGGTGCAAAGCTGATAGATACGACAGCATAAAGCAAAAAGTCCCTCCTTGATTAAAGGAGGGATTTTGGGAGGATTAATATTCAAAAATTAACTTCCTGTAAATCCCTCCCAACCTCCCGTTAAAAGGGAGGAGCTGAGTTTTTAGGATTTATAAAATGAAAAATGCCTATATTATTGATGCAATCCGTACACCTTTCGGTCGCTATGCGGGCGGTTTAGCAGCAGTACGTACCGACGACCTAGGTGCCTTACCTATTAAGGCACTGATGCAGCGAAATCCAAGTATTGCTTGGGAGTCTGTTGATGACGTGATTTATGGCTGCGCGAACCAAGCCGGTGAAGATAACCGTAATGTTGCACGAATGTCGTCGCTACTTGCAGGTGTACCTTTTCAAGTTCCGGCGACAACTGTAAACCGACTTTGTGGTTCATCACTTGATGCAATTGCGATGGCAGCCCGTGCAATTAAAGCAAATGAAGCAGACTTAATTATTGCTGGCGGTGTTGAAAGTATGTCCCGTGCGCCCTTTGTTATGGGTAAATCGGAAAGTGCTTATGGACGCAGCCAAAAGATAGAAGACACCACCATGGGTTGGCGTTTTATCAATCCAATCCTCAAACAAATGTATGGCGTGGAAACCATGCCTCAAACCGCTGAAAATGTGGCAGAACAATTCAATATTAACCGTGCTGATCAAGATGCTTTTGCCTTAGAAAGTCAGCGCCGTACAGCTGCTGCACAAGCCAATGGTTTTTTTGAGAAAGAAATCATCCCTGTAATCATTCCACAGCGTAAAGGCGACCCACTGATAGTCGATACAGATGAGCATCCACGTGCATCAACGACAGCAGAAGGTTTGGCAAAACTCAAACCTGTGGTGAAAGCAGATGGGACGGTAACAGCGGGCAATGCTTCAGGGATCAATGATGGTGCGGCTGCACTACTGATTGCTTCAGATGATGCTGTTAACAGATTTAAGTTAAAGCCACGAGCCAAAATTATTGCAGCAACGGTGGTGGGTGTTGAACCCAAAATCATGGGTTTTGGTCCTGCGCCTGCCATCAAAAAGCTGTTAGCTCAAACAGGTCTAAGCCTTGAACAAATGGATGTGATCGAGCTGAATGAAGCTTTTGCGGCTCAAGCCTTAGCGGTTACCCGTGAATTAGGTTTAGAAGATGGTGCTAAACATGTTAATCCAAACGGTGGCGCTATTGCTTTGGGTCATCCTTTAGGTGCATCTGGAGCCCGTTTAGTTATGACTGCGTTAAATCAGCTTGAGGAAATTTCAGGTCAATATGCCCTCTGTTCGATGTGCATTGGTGTCGGTCAAGGCATCGCTTTGATTATTGAACGTGTTTAATCCTCAATAAAAGTCCTCCTTCTGATAGGGGGATTTAGGAGATTTATAAAATTAAGGATTCAAAATATGCCTACATTTATATCCAATGATGCAACGATTAATTACGCAACTTTTGGTGATACCAACAAACCTGCGATTGTCTTTTCTAACTCTTTAGGCACAAAGTTCAGCATGTGGCAGCCTCAGATAGAGTCGCTGCAGCAGGATTATTTTGTCATTTGTTATGATACACGTGGTCATGGTGCATCTTCTGCCCCTCAAGGGCCTTATAGCCTTGATCAATTGGGTACAGATGTCATCCATTTATTGGATCATTTAAATATTCAACAGGCCACATTTTGTGGAATATCGATGGGTGGTTTAACAGGTCAATGGCTTGCAATACATCATCCTGAACGCTTTAACCATGTCATTGTATGCAATACCGCTGCAAAAATTGGGCAAGAATCAGCTTGGAATGAACGTGCACAGTTAGTCCGTCAACAAGGTCTGAAACCAATTGCAGAAACGGCAGCATCACGATGGTTTACAGAACCCTTTATCCAAAGTAACACGGCAACTGTACAATCTTTGAGTAACGACCTCGGAGCTGGCAGCCCAGAAGGTTATGCAAGTTGTTGTGAAGCTTTGGCTAAAGCGGATTTACGCAATGAAATCTCGTCTATTCACATCCCAGTATTGATTATTGCAGGTCAACAAGACCCTGTAACTACAGTTGCAGATGGTCAATTCATGCAAGAACGCATTGCAAATAGCCAATTATTTGAAATTAATGCATCGCATATTTCAAACATCGAACAGCCAGATGCATTTAATCAGGCTTTGCAGAATTTTATACAGCAATAATAAGCAGCTGAACAAATTCAATGTAATGTTATTAAAATAGAGCCTTGCCATTGTGCAGGGCTTTATTTCGTTTGAAGGCTTATACTCTCATCAATGGAGGTGGTATCGATGATGTTGCTGTGCAATTAGTAGACTTGAAAAATAGGCATATAAATGCTTATTGCGTGCAGCATTGCGGAAATTGGTTTGTGTATAATCCAGAATTTGAATGTTATAGCTTTAAGAAAAAATATCAAGGCGCAAAAGTATGGACATCTCTTTCATACAAAAAAATAAAGACCGTATTGCAGGCCCAAGCTTTGATGAATAATTATACTTTATCTAGAAAATTAACATTAAAAGCACTCCGTAAATGAATATTGATATTGAAAAAGACCGAAGTATTGGAGTCCTTCGGTCTAAACTTTTAACTCCACTCATTCCACATAGGCGTTTAAGCCCATATATTGAAGAATAGTTTGAAGAATAATCCCATGAAATTTTAAGCTGCAGGATGATTGAGTTGATCAATGATGCCTTGTGCAGCCAATTCATTTAATTCAGCTTCAGTTTTAAATTGAGACAAAATTTCGATTGTGTGCTGCCCTAACTGCGGCGGTGCATGACGGTATTCTACAGGCGTATCAGATAATTTCATCGGTGATCCAATCACTTTAAAATCATGATTTAAAGCATGTGGAATATTCACAACCATTTGACGATGTTGAATTTGCGGTTCATTTAATGCGTCTTCTACAGAGTTGATTACACCCACTGGCACTTTTACCGCATGAATCGCATCAACCCAAACTTGAGCATCTTGAGTGAGAAAATAAGCACTCAATAATGGAATTAATTCTTCACGGTGCTTCACTCGATCTTGATTACGTAAATAGTTTGGTTGATCTAGCAGTTCTGTATAGCCAATCGCAATACACAAATCTTTAAATTGTTTGTCATTACCACAGGCAATAATAAATTCTTTATCTTTAGCTTTAAAGGTTTGATACGGTACAATATTCGGGTGATTATTTCCCATGCGCTTGGGTGCTTTGCCCGAGGTCAAATAGTTCATACCTTGATTGGCCAAAGCCGCTACCTGTACATCGAGTAATGACATATCAATATATTGACCACGTCCAGTATGTTGCCGTGCTAACAATGCCGCCTGAATTGCAATCGTTGAGTACAGTCCGGTCTGAATGTCGACCACAGCGACTCCCACCTTTTGTGCGCCACCACCGATTACATCATCAGATTCACCAGTAATACTCATCAAACCGGACATACCTTGAATGATAAAGTCATAGCCTGGTTCTTCCGCACGTGGACCATCCTGACCAAAACCAGTAATTGAGCAATATACGATATTTGGATTTAGCGTACTGAGTGATGCATAGTCCAAACCATATTTGGCAAGTGAACCTGCTTTGTAGTTTTCAATCACGACATCTGCAGTTTGGGCAATTTCACGGACTAGGGCTTGCCCTTCTTCACTGGCGATATCAATGGCTACAGAATATTTATTGCGGTTCGCACATTGGTAATAGCCTGATTCTTTCGTCGCTTGACCTTGCTGATTTGGCATCCAAGGTGGTCCCCACATACGTGTATCATCACCCACTTTTGGACGCTCAATTTTGATTACCTCTGCACCTAAATCAGCCAATATTTGACCGCACCAAGGACCTGCCAAAACACGGCTTAAGTCCAATACACGAATTCCTTTTAATGCACCCATAGTTCACTCCAGATGTGCCATAGTATTGAGCTATGGCACAGATCTTTTAATTATTTTACTGTTGCAGTTTTTGCAGATGCTTTTTGTTCTGCATCATCAACATATGTATCTACACTTGCCAGTTTTTCTTTTTCCGCATCTGAAGAAAGTGATGCTTGCTGGGGATCATATTGACGTTCACGAATGAACAAGCCCGGAATAACACCTGCAATAAAGTACGCAGCACCCATTACAATAAAGGCCATAGTGAATGATCCGCCAGCGGCAATCATACCAATGGTTGCTGGTGCTATGGCTGCGCCTAAACGTCCCATATTGTAAGCACCGCCAATAGCCGTACCGCGTACGTCCGTCGAGAAGCTTTCTGCCATATACGTTGCATTTACACCGTATGGAATACCGTATAAGAAACCGAAAGTTACGAGTAAATAGGCGATATTGGTTGGTGTGTTATAGAAAATGATGATCGGTAAGAATGCTGCCGTAGCTACCGTACCAAACACAAAGGTAATACGACGTCCGAACTTGTCAGCGGCATAGCCTGCTAAAATTTTACCCAGAATCATGGCGGTATATGCGCCTACCATATAGCCTGTCATGGCTTTAAAGTTCATGCTGAGTTCGGTTTCTAGATACGTTGGCATCCAGTTGTTGACACCGTAGTAACCGAATTGTAGAAATGCAGCGGTCGACATCCAAAAGAAGAACATTTTACGATGATTGGTATGCCCAAAAATACGTTTATAAATACTTTCAGAAGGTGCATTTTGATTGACTGCAGCATGTTGCTGTACAGGTTCAAGTTTTAATTCACGGCGTTTTAGCTGCTCAATTTTTGCTTCCTGCCAAGATTTTGGTTCAGGAACAAAACGCATAAAGATCAGGGCAAAAGCAGCAGGAATAATGGTGACATAAAATAGCATCCGCCAGCCGTGATCTGGAATAATGGCACCCGCCAGCAGCGTTGCAACGATATAACCCACGGTTTGACCGGTTTGCAAAGTCCCAAGTACCGTTGTGCGGTATTTGGTTGGTACATATTCTGCCATCAGCGTATTACACGCCATGTAAAGAGAACCCAGTCCAAAAGCGCCAATAAAACGTAAAATTAAAAATTGTTCATAGCTTTGGGTAAAGCCTAAGATACAGGTCATGATTGAGAAAAATACTACCGACCAAGCAATAGTTTTCACACGACCGAATTTATCGCACGCCCATCCACCCGAAATACCACCCAGCGCCATCCCTGCTAAAGAAGAACTACCGAGCATTCCGGCTTGAAATGTACTTAAACCAAATTCAGCCTTTAAACTGGTCAGGCTGAATGACAGCAACATGATGTCTACACCATCAATCACCAAGGAAATAAAGGCAAAAATAAAAGCCATTTTCCAAGTGTTGCTTGTAATACGATGCATCGTGCCCACGTTAGAAGGCAATTTGAGCGTTCCTGCTCCGTTTCGCATTTCGTTATTCATTTCCTTGTTCCTCATTTTCCCAAATGAGTCATCGGCATTCCTACGTCTGCACATTTGCCTTTTTTATTCTTTTTATTTCATCACTGCTCAGGCTATTGCACAGAGTTACAAGAGTGTTTCACGATGAATCCTTTATTGATTAAGTTTATTTTTGCATAAAAAGTCTCTAAGGCACTCTATGTAGAGCACCTTATCGATATATAATTCAATTAGTTACCAAAAGCCGCGATGCCTGTTTGCGCACGACCTAAGATCAGTGCATGTACATCATGCGTTCCTTCATACGTGTTGACGACTTCGAGATTGACCAAATGGCGGGCAACACCAAACTCATCAGAAATGCCGTTACCACCCATCATGTCACGCGCAACACGGGCAATATCTAAAGCCTTGCCACAGTTGTTACGTTTAATTAATGATGTGCCTTCTACAGCAGCAATGCCTTCATCTTTCATACGTCCAAATCGAAGCGCAGCTTGTAAACCCAAGGCAATCTCAGTTTGCATATCTGCCAGTTTCTTTTGAATCAGCTGATTCGCTGCCAATGGTCGGCCAAACTGTTTACGGTCCATAGTATATTGGTGCGCTGTATGCCAGCAGAATTCTGCGGCGCCCATTGCGCCCCAAGCGATACCATAACGAGCACTATTTAGACAGGTAAATGGACCTTTTAAACCACGTACTTCTGGAAAAGCATTCTCTTCAGGGACAAAGACATTGTCCATCACAATTTCACCGGTAATCGATGCACGTAAGCCAACTTTACCGTGAATTGCAGGAGCAGATAGACCTTCCCAGCCTTTTTCTAAAATAAAACCACGAATGTCACCAACATTACCTTCAGGCGATACTTCTTTCGCCCAAACAACAAACACGTCGGCAATTGGGCTGTTGGTAATCCACATTTTTGCACCCGTGAGACGATAGCCACCTTCGACTTTTTTTGCACGAGTAATCATGCTACCTGGGTCAGAGCCATGATCTGGTTCAGTTAAACCAAAACAGCCAATGTATTCGCCTGTTGCCAGCTTTGGTAGGTATTTCTGTTTTTGCGCTTCAGAGCCAAATTCATTAATGGGCACCATCACCAAAGAACTTTGAACGCTGGCCATTGAACGGTAGCCAGAATCAACATATTCAATTTCACGTGCAACGAGACCATAACTAACATAGTTTAGACCTGCGCCGCCGTATTGCTCTGGAATCGTTGGGCCAAGTAAGCCAAGTTCGCCCATTTCTCGGAAAATAGATGCATCGGTTTTTTCATGGCGGAATTGTTCGAGTACACGTGGCTGTAAACGC
Organism: Acinetobacter sp. YH12251; assembly: GCF_013417465.1. Lineage (NCBI taxonomy): Bacteria > Pseudomonadati > Pseudomonadota > Gammaproteobacteria > Moraxellales > Moraxellaceae > Acinetobacter > Acinetobacter sp. YH12251. The sequence goes on from NZ_VPDZ01000017.1 coordinate 90,718, forward strand.
TCTTGACAGTATGCATGCGCAGTATCGCGAATCATGCGTTCTTCTTCAGTTAATTGCTGTTCCAAAAGAAACGGATCTTGCCAGTTAAATTGTACTTTTGGTTTTTTTACATTGACCATTTGATTCATCGCATCCTCTGCTTTTTCGGGCTTTCTTTGTTTTATTCGATGCTATGTGTGAAAAGTGATTCATTCAAACGATTAATTTGCATGTAGATATGCGCCTTTCGCATACCTGAGCTTTGTTCACAGCGTGTTTAGCACTTTAGCCACTGATTTAAGCGATGGATTGCTTTATTTATAGACTATAGTGGTATATGAAAATCATTCTTATATGCCATTTTGTGATACCTCTCGATAAAAAGGACTTTATCTATGCGGCGTAATATTCCATCATTGCAAAGCTTAATTTGCTTTGAATCTGCTGCAAAACACGCAAGTTATACGTATGCTTCTCAAGAGTTATTTATTACTCAAAGTGCTGTGTCACGCCAAATTCAACAGCTAGAAGAATATCTAGGTGTCACGCTATTTAGCCGAACGCGTCACGGTGTAGATCTCACTGAAGCAGGCAAACAATATGCAAAAAGTATTAAACCCTTTTTGCAAGGCATCGAAAAAAGCACCTCAGATATCATGACGCACAAAGGCTTAGGCGGTACTTTAAAACTGGGCGTTGTGCCAACCTTTGCCACACGTTGGCTGTTGCCAAAATTACATAAATTAAATGCGCAACATCCTGAAATTACCGTGCATTTGGAAACCAGTACCAAACCTTTTTTGTTTAATGAAAATGTCTTTGACGCGGCGATTTTTGCAGGAACGCAACAGCAAATTGAGCATTGGCCGGGCATTCAAGCGCATTATTTAATGGATGAAGAAGTGGTTCCCGTCTGCTCCCCCCAATTGATTGAAAACAACTTCCCACTTGCGGAAATGACAGATGATCACAGTTTTAATTTAAGCGATGATGAATTGCTTCAATTGCCCTTATTACAGCAAACCACCCGTCCAAGTATTTGGCAAGAATGGTTTCAAGCCCATCAGCTTCAGCATCCCAAGCCATTTGATGGTCAGCGACATGAACTATTTTCTATGCTTTCTGTGGCAGCCAGTCATGGCATGGGTATGGCACTGATTCCACAAATGCTGATCGAAGCAGAACTGAGAAAAAAAGAATTGGTGATTGCATCAAATAAGAAATTGCACGGTAGCCGAAAATATTATTTAGTCCACTCGAGCCAAGACAGTTCACCGCAAATACAAAAATTTGTCGATTGGGTGCTACAAGAATTGCACCTGATCAGTTGAAGTAATCGCTATATTTTGAGTACAGTAAATTCGCTGAATCATCCATTCAATACATGTAACCGTGCCTAATGGACGCATCAATTAAAATATAAGGCTATATATCTATGCAAAAAATTGTGGTGTTTTCAGGTGCTGGTATGAGCGCAGAAAGCGGCATCAATACTTTCCGTGACAGTGATGGTCTTTGGGAGCAGCATCGCATTGAAGATGTTGCTACGCCAGAAGCTTGGGCACGCAATCCAGCTTTAGTACAGCGTTTTTATAATGAACGCCGTAAACATATTTTAGCCGCAGAGCCAAATACAGCGCATAAATTGATTGCTGAACTCGATGATTTTTTTGATGTTCAAGTTATTACACAGAATATTGATGACCTGCATGAACGTGCAGGCAGTCAAAATGTACTGCATCTGCATGGCAATATTCGTTACGCAAAAAGCTCTGGCCCTCAGGCGCAATATACGCAGGAATTTTTCCCTATTGAAGGTACTGATTTAAACTTAGAGACCGACAAATGCCCTGAGGGTTATCCTTTACGGCCACATGTGGTCTGGTTTGGCGAAGCAGTTCCTGCCTATGAAGATGCCAGTGTAAGTGCACAAACAGCAGATATTTTTATTGTGATTGGCACGAGTCTGGCCGTCTATCCTGTGGCTGGATTGATTCACGAAATCCCTGCCAACTGCCGTGCATTTTATATCGACCCGAAAGCAGATTATCAGCGTGTACCTGAGCAGTATCAATTGATTAAAGCGGGTGCCAGCGAAGGCATGAAAAAGCTATTTGAGCAATTAGTTGCGCCATAAAAGTACATTTTGGCATTGTTCTAGATCCAAAAAATCATTTTGCCTGCTACCTTGGCAGGCTTTTTCAGATATTTAGTCCATTCAACTTTATCAATTGCAGTTAAATCACGGCATACAAGCCTTTGGCATTCAAATTGCTTAATAGTATTACGTTTTATTAAAAAAGTAATATTGGGGCTTGGTCAGTATGGGTTATGTCGCAAGAGAGCTCAGTCCAAAAAGTAAGCTATTGCTTGGCTTAGGATCATTTTTAATTCCTGTGCTCATTTGGTGTGCAGTGAGTTATTTGCCATATTTATGGCATCCGCAGGTGCAAATTACGCAGTCTGGCAGTGTGCCGTATTTTCAGATCGATAGCCGTGTAGACAAAGCGGTGTTTTATGCCGAAGCGCAATCTGCGGTCAATGCAGGTTTAGCACCACCTCAAGGTAAACTGGTCAATCCAATCTATTTACCTGCACCGCACGAAGTAGCAAAAGCATTAGTTACGGCTTTTATAACTCCACCTGCCCAACCTGATGCCCCATGGTTTCATCAAAGCTTATGGCACAGTATTAAAATTGTGTTCAGCGCTTTTTTTATTGCCTCTCTCATCGGTATTCCGCTGGGTATTCTTTGCGGTTTTTCTCAAAAAATATCACAACTGACAGAACCCTTTGTTGAGTTTTTCCGCTACTTGCCGGCTCCTGCTTTTGGTGCCTTAGCCGTTGCGATTTTAGGCATTAATGATGCACCTAAAATCGCCATTATTGTGATTGGTACGCTGTTTCAGCAAATTCTGATTATTGCGAATACCACACGGATGGTTGACCGAGGCCTGATCGAAGCAGGTTTTACGCTGGGCACCAATAAAATGAAAAGCTTATTTCATGTGGTGATTCCAGCGGCGCTTCCCGACATTTACCGCGACTTACGTGTATTGCTGGGCTGGGCTTGGACTTATCTGATCGTATCTGAACTGATTGGCACAACCTCTGGGATTACGTGGTTTATTACCCAACAAGCGCGTTACCAAAACTTTGACAATGTTTATGCCGCGATCCTCATCATTGGGGTGATTGGTTTGGTATGCGATGTGGTGCTAATGAAACTCGGTCAACGTCTATTTAAATGGAAAGCAGGAGCAAAATAATGAACAGCACAGAATTTAATGCCAGCACTTATTTCGATGCAATTTATGCACGCCCTGTCATTTTAGAAGCAAAAAAACTTACACAAAGTTTTAAGTACGGCAAAACTGAACGCACTATTTTAAATCAGTTGGATTTAAAGATTCATAAACGTGAATTTATCTGCGTGATTGGCCCATCGGGTTGCGGTAAATCGACCTTTAGCCGAATTGTGGCTGGGCTTGATCCTTACAGTAGCGGTGAATTGCTAGTCGATGGCCAAGCGATTGAAGGCCCAAGCCCCGAGCGTGGCATGGTGTTTCAAGGCTACACGCTTTTTCCATGGAAAACAGTCAAAGAAAATGTGATGTTCGGCCCTTTAATGAAAGGTGCCAGCAATGCTTCGGCTGAATCCAGCGCCCGCGAATGGATTGATATTATTGGTCTAGAAAAATACCAAGATCAGTACCCGCATGAGCTTTCTGGTGGTATGAAACAGCGTGTTGCGATTGCCCGAGCATTGGTCAATGAACCCAAAATTTTATTGATGGATGAGCCATTTGGCGCGCTTGACCCACATACCCGCGAAAAAATGCAAAAACATTTAATGGATCTTTGGCAAAACATTGATATCACGATTATTTTTGTGACACATGATATGGATGAAGCGATTTTATTGGCGGATCGTATTGTGGCGCTCAAAGCCAATCCTGGTGAAATTAAAGAAATTATTGAGGTCGATTTACCCCGTCCTCGTAATCCTGAACTCATGCTGAGTCCTGAATTTAAACAACTGCGCGAACGGGTAGATTTCTTGGTACATGCACAGGAAGACGAGCTCGACCCAGCGATGGAAAACCTACCAAAAATTCCGCGTATGACCCAAGTCAGTACGCAAAAATAACTGGATTAATCCCTCTTCATCTTTAGGACGGCCTAAATGATGTACTACAGCGTTGGACGGCCAACATTATAGGAATTGAAGATGAATGAATCTTATGTTTTGCCACTTGTTGATATATCGAAAATGCAAAGCACGCTACTGTCAGAACGCTTAGAAGTAGCCTCTGCATTGGATCAAGCCTGTAAAGATGTTGGTTTTCTTTATTTAAAAGGTGATCAGTTCAATTTTGATTTTGCGACATCACTAATTCAGGTGGCAAAGCGCTATTTCCAACAAGATACCGCCAGTAAAATGCAACACTATATTGGACTGTCGAAAAATCACAGTGGCTATGTGCCAATTGGTGAAGAACAGTTTGCAGGCAACAGCTATGACTTAAAAGAAGCCTATGACGTCAATTATGATTACCACGGCGAAACGACGGCATTTCCCTTGCTGGGCCCTACGTTATGGCCAGATGATGCCACATTTAAAAGTACGGTCAGTGATTATTACCATCATGTCCGTGGTATTAGCGAACAAATTTTTCAGGCCTTTGCTTTAGCATTGAATGTAGATGAGCATTTTTTTGATCGTAAAATTACCCATCCAACCAGCCAACTGCGTCTAATCCATTATCCCTATGACCCTGAAGTAAAAGATGCTGAAGGTATTGGCGCACATACAGACTATGAATGTTTTACACTGCTCTTGCCGACGGCACCGGGTTTACAGGTACTCAATAAACAAGGTGAATGGATGGATATTCCATTGATTGAAAATACCTTGGTGATGAATATTGGCGACATGATGGAAATTTTGTCGAATGGCAAATATTTGGCCACCAAGCACCGTGTTAAAAAAGTCTCTGAAGAGCGCTACTCTTTTCCTCTGTTCTGTGCCTGTAATTACGACACGATCATTGAGCCAGTACATTCTACTGACGCGCCCAAATATCAGCCCTTAATTGGTGGCGAACATTTATTTAATCAAACCGCGCAAACCTTTAGTTATCTCAAAAAACGTGTCGCTTCAGGTGAGCTGAGTCTTAGAAATGCTGTGCCATTGTCATCATTTGGTATGGATGAAAATACAGAAGTACGAGGAGCAAGCGCATGAATCTATTTCAGGCTTTAGCACAGCTTCCAGCAAGCCAAGAGGTTTCAGGTCCTATTCCAGACTATTTATATGGTGCTTTTCGCCGAAAAAGTATCAGTTTTTCGAATGGATTAACGGATGAAAAAACCATTGTGTATTGGTTTCAGTCACGTAGTTTCACCATCGATCTACGTTTAAAAAGCCGTGAAAATACGCCAGTGAATGAACGTCAAGGCTGGATTGGCAACACTCTTTGGGATGCTGAACAGCAATTATTGTCTTGGGACGTTAAAGCACACTCAAATTATCAAAATCATGTGCAATGGCCAGAACCTGCAAAACTACATGCGATTGGCAACTGTATTTTAGAATTCTCTCCAAGCAATGCGTATGTCGAAGACTGGCGTCAACAAGTGCATGAAGGGCTATTTTTAGGCCTGCGCTTGAAGTCAGCTTTAGATGTAGAAAGCCATCAGCCATTGCAGATGGATGGCGGTTTAATTATTTGTGATAAGCATGTGGCTTTCGCACTGAGCCGTTTACCTACAGATCAGCACACAGTTGCCAGCATCGATATATCATCTGCACCAACTATGTATGAAAAAGTGATTGAAAGCTTTGAAGTATCCATCGCTGTAGATGGTCTGCATAAGTACTATACAACGACTTTCTCTCAGCAAGATCAATCACTTAATTTTGATCATTTCAAAGTTATTGATGAAACACATTTAATGCAAAACGTCATTATTAATGGTCAAGCAATACAGCTGATGTTCGAGGTGGATATTTATGTTCCACATTATGCATTTCAGCATCGCACTGATACCACGACAGAAAGTACAGATTGGTTGCAAAATGAAAAACAGCACCTCTTGTACCATGCCGTAGAATGTCTATAGGAAATCAATGTCGTTTATATATTTGCTCATCGCAATCATTGCCGAAGTGATTGCTACATCCGCCTTAAAAGCCAGTAATGGCTTTACTGAACTTGTGCCGATTATTTTTACCGTATTGGGCTATTCCATTGCGCTCTTCTTTTTAGGTTTGACCTTTAAATCGATTCCTATGGGATTGGCCTACGCCATGTGGTCCGCTGCAGGCATTGTGCTTATTTCATGCGTGGGCTGGATTGTGTTTAAACAAAATTTAGACCTGCCTGCCATGATTGGTTTGGCCTTTATTTTATTGGGTATTGTGATTATTAATGTTTTTTCTAAAAGCACAGAGCTTTGAAATGTCAGTTTTAAAATGAAGTTTTTAAATAATATCTCTGAAATTTTAAAGACTTAAATTGCTATAGATAAAAATGCTCTAGCTTACTGTTGCACACTAGAGCATACGTTTCGAATGAAGCAAGTGTGATCAGTCTGCTACTATAAAATGCCTTTCACTAGAAAAAAGCATCCAACAATACATAACAGCACAGCAAAACATTTTTTCAGTACTGCTGGTGAAAGCGCATGCGCAGTTTTTGCGCCATATTTAGCCGTAAAGAAACTCATCACACTAATGCCCAAAAAGGCATAGATATGAATAAAGCCAATGGTATTTGGAATTTCAACTTGCTGTTGAATACCAAAAAACATAAAGCCTAATGCACCAGCAATGGCAATGGGTAAACCGCAAGCCGCAGACGTCCCGACCGCTTTTTGCATCACCACGCCATTTGCAGTTAAATACGGTACCGTAATACTGCCGCCGCCAATCCCGAAGATGGCCGATGCAACGCCGATACCCGAACCTGCTGCAATTTGTTTAGCTGTAGATGGTAGTATTTTATTTGGATCGACTGGCTTTTTTGCACCCATAAACATGGTATAAGCCACCCAAAGTAAAAACACACCGACAATCATTTGCAGATGTAAACCTGACAGCCAGCCTGCAATCCCAGCACCAGCAAAACAGCCAATCGCCATTGGCGGAGCTAAATTTTTAAATACAGGCCAAATCACAGCACCATTTTTATTGTGCGCCATCAAGGAGCTGATCGATGTCACAACAATCGTAGCCAAAGATGTGCCGAGCGCCAAATGCATAATCACATCGGGACTATAGCCCATTTGGCTAAAAACAATATAGAGCAAAGGCACAATGATAGTACCGCCGCCAACGCCAAACAGCCCTGCAGCAAAACCAGCAAATGCGCCAATAATTAAGAAAGTAATGAGTTCCACGAAATAGATACTTTTAAAGAGATGTATTGAAGAAGTTGACTGGTTTAAGCTAACTCCACTTGACCCACAGCATGATAAGCACGGTTGAAATAAACTAAACTTTCTTCCTGCTGACTTTGCTTGATTGCAACCACACGGCACATAAACACACTGTGCGTACCCACTTCTTGAATCTGTTCAATCTGACAGTCAAAACTGACCAAAGCATCTTTTAATATTGGTGAACCTGTTTCTAATACAGTCCAAGAACCCAATTTAAAACGCTCTTCAGAGTTTAATTTGCTTGAAGCAAATGCATTGGAAATGTGTTCATGCTGTGCGCCCAAAACATTGACAGACAGAACTTTATTTTCAAGAAAATGCGCATGAGAACGAGATGATTGATTCATACAAACCAGCAAAGTTGGCGGTGTATCTGTCACACTGCATACGGCTGATGCTGTAAATCCATGCATGCCTGCTTCACCCTCAGTCGTAATCACGTTGACTGCAGTCGTCAATAAAGACATTGCATTTCTAAAATCAGTTGCTTCAATCATCTCTTCAATCTCAATGGTCTATATGGCTTATCTCTTTCTCAGGTTTGGGCAATAGCAAATTTAATTTCCTTATTGCCCTTACATGAAATTGAGTCAGCTCGAATTTATGCGGTCAATTCTTGGCGAATAATGGCAGCGCCTGCGCTTAGCGCATTTAGTTTGCCTTGCGCCACTTGGCGAGGTAAAGGTGCCATACCGCAGTTCGTTGAAGGATATAGCTTGTCGGCATCTACAAATTGCAATGCTTTGCGTAATGTATTGGCTACTTCTTCTGCTGTTTCTACTCGATTGGTTGCTACATCAATTGCGCCAACCATCACTTTTTTACCGCGGATGAGTTCGATTAAATCCATCGGTACACGAGAGTTTTGGCATTCAAGTGAGATGATATCGAGCTTCGATTGCTGCAGTTTTGGGAATGATTCTTCGTATTGGCGCCATTCATTACCCAAGGTTTGTTTCCAATCGGTATTGGCTTTAATGCCATAACCATAGCAAATGTGAACAGCTGTTTCACATTTCAGACCTTCAAGCGCACGCTCTAAGGTCGCAATACCCCAGTCATTGACTTCATCAAAAAACACGTTAAACGCAGGCTCATCAAATTGAATAATGTCCACGCCTGCCGCTTCAAGCTCTAGCGCTTCTTGATTGAGGATTTTAGCAAATTCCCAAGCTAATTTTTCACGGCTTTTGTAGTGACCATCATACAAAGTATCAATCATCGTCATTGGGCCAGGCAAAGCCCATTTGATCGGCTGATTGGTTTGGCTGCGTAAGAATTTTGCATCATCAACAAACACTGCTTTCTTACGAGAAACTTCGCCCACCACAGACGGGACACTTGCATCGTAACGATTACGAATACGCATCGTTTCACGCTTTTCGAAATCTACACCTTCAAGATGTTCAATAAATGTGGTCACAAAATGCTGACGGGTTTGTTCACCATCACTGACAATATCAATGCCTGCATGGATTTGTTCATGCAAAGATAATTTCAACGCATCACGTTTTGCATCTAATAATTCTTCGCCTTCAAGCTTCCATGCTGACCACAGTTTTTCAGGTTCAGCCAGCCAAGATGGTTTAGGTAAGCTGCCAGCAGTTGAAGTTGGGAGTAAAATGGCCATATTCGATCTTCTATCTCTATTTTCTTTAAAACGGGTGTTTTAACTCACCCGCGTTTTCATCTATTTACATGTTTTAATATTAAGCTGCGGCTGCATTTTCAATACTAAAATTAGCCGCCCACTCATTCAGAATGTCTTTATATGGCTGGATAAAGTTCTCTTCCGTCCATTTGCCCTGTTTAACCGCCAACTGACCACGTTCAACACGGTCATACACAATACGGGTTAATGAATAATCGCCAAAGCTTAAGCTTGGTTGATACACTAAACCTGCTGTCGCATTGGTATTGTAAATTTCAGGACGGTAGATTTTTTGGAAACTTTCCATGGTGCTGATCGCGCTGATCAGTTCGAAATCTGTATAGTCGCTGAGCAAGTTATTTGCCGAATAGAATGCCAATGGTGCAGTCGCATTTTCAGGTTTGAAGTAACGAACGCTTAAGCCCATTTTTGCAAAATAGTCATCGGTACGTGAATAGTCATCATTAGTGTATTCCACACCTAAGATCGGATGCACATTTGCAGTACGGTAATAGGTTTTTGTCGTTGAAACACTTAAACAGATGACAGGTTGTTTCTTAAATTCAGCTTTAAATACCTCTGAATTGATCAAGTGTTGATATAGCTTGCCGTGTAAATCACCAAAATCTTCAGGTTTTTCATTAAACTTGCAGCCGAGTGCTGGTAATACCACGCTGAAGTCGTAGTCACGTACATACGATGAAAAACTGTTGCCGATCATGCCTTCAATGCGTTCATTGGTTTTATGGTCGATGATGGTGCTCTTTAAAGTTTCAATAAATGGGAAAGTTTGACCATTGCCTTTCACATCGAGTTCAGCCGAAATGATATCAATTTCAAGTGAATAACGATCTGCATTTGGGTTGTCACAAGTAGCTAAACTATTGAAACGGTTATTAATCATTGCCAAAGTACGGCGCAGATTCTCCTCACGGTGTTCACCACGTGCCAAATTGGCAAAGTTCGTTGTTAGACGTGTATTGTCAGCTGGTTTATAGTTTTCATCAAAGCGGATACGTTTGATTGAACATGCAAATTTATGACTCATGGAGATTCACTACCCTAAAATTAAAAATAATCAAAATTTCTGTATGAAGTAATTTATACGTGAAACTTAAGATGAATAAAAATGATTTAACCTCAACTCAAAGTGAGATAAATTCATGTTTAAGATTTAAATACAATGAATTTTCTTCAACTAAGCATCATTCAACTGGCGATAAAAAAAATGCCACTCAGGTAGTATTTAAATTTTATTTAATATAAATAAGGGCTTAAAAAAAATTCAATGAATAATTTTTCATTCAAACACACATCTGAAATGTGTTGAATCGTACAGATTGGCTCAAAATCTCCACTCTCAAAATTCAGCGGATTTATTCATTAGGGTGAATTTTTCTAACTTTAAAATGAAAAAAGATCAAATCACTAATTGTTTTAATATTGAATCTGTAACACTAATATACTTTTGCCCTGAGCTATAAAGTTCTTAAACCTTGCCATAAATAGATAAACCAAATATGAAATAAGCATATATTCATGTCGTTTCAGCTTTTTAGTCAATATACTGAATATGACTCAACTTATACTTAGAAAAAATCAGCATATTCGAGCTTTGGTATGTTAAGGAATCGCTAAAATATTCGGTTTATACTTATACCTTCTTAAAATCATGTCTAATATATTAGAAGGTCAGACTCTGACTCTCCCAGTAGGTCATGACAAGCTTTTACTCCACTCTTGCTGTGTGCGCCCTGTTCTGGCGAAGTCATGGAAACTTTAATTGAATCTGGTATTGATTTTTCGATCTTTTTTTACAATCCCAATATTCATCCTGTGAAAGAATATGAAATCCGTAAAGAGGAAAATATCCGCTTTGCCGAGAAACATAACATTCCGTTTATTGACTCTGACTATGACACAGACAATGGGTTTGCTCGCGCTAAAGGTATGAAAATGAGCCTGAAAAAGGCATTCGTTGCACGATGTGTTTTGATATGCGCTTCGAGCGTACTGCACTTTATGCGGCAGAACATGGTTTTAGCTTAATTAGTAGCTCACTGGGAATTTCACGCTGGAAAAATATGAAGCAGATTAATGACTGTGGTCATCGCTCCGCTTCACATTATGAAGGCATAAGTTATTAGGACTATAACTAGCGTAAAAATGGTGGCGCTGTGCGTATGCTAGAGATCAGTAAAAATGAGGAATTTTACCAGCAAGAATATTGTGGCTGCGTATATTCACTGCGTGATACCAACCGCTGGCGTATGAGTCATGGCCGTGACCGTATCAAACTGGGTGTAAAGTTTTACTCAAATGCCATGGATGAAGAAGCTTGAGTTCTGCACTTCATTATTTTCATTGATATTAAATTGATGTTGTTAGCCCTGAAGCATTTATACTGTTCAGAGCTTATTTTTATTTACGTTTCAACTTATTTCAGTTCTTCAACCAATGTTGGATAGATTGATCCATCGACATCCATTTCAGTTTTATAAATGCCATTAGCAACATTAAATTTATTTACGTGGTAGCTAGAACCATAAATCGAGTCAAAACCAATTCCTTTTTTAAAGACTTGTTTGTTGGCAGCTAAATCCAGTAAATGTGTGCCTCCAATAAACTGTTCATACTGTGCAGGATCAACGCCGACACGAGTAGACATGATTTTCACTGCATCGGCATGTGTTGCAGGGTCGTTGATGTATTTAACAGTTTTATCCCAAACTTGAATGATTTTTTTCCATTCTTCTTTGTTAGCAGATAAATGCGTCATGTTGACGGTTAATGTGTCATAAATCAGACCGGGTTTATCTTTCGATGTATAAATAATTTCTCTGTACACGACAAATTTCACAGAACCCTTATCCTATCAGGATTCTGCTTTCTTAAAATTGCCAAAATTTCCTTAAACTCTTCTTTTTTCCCAAAACCAATTAAACGCTGAATCGCCATTTGAA